>JAAXHW010000009.1:0-29883 GCA_012270675.1 Candidatus Latescibacterota bacterium
GATCGCAGAGGCGGTGGGATTCTGCCCGCCCGATTTTATGGTGAATGTGACGCTGAATGCAGACAAGGAGATGACGGGGATTTACGCGGGGGACTACCGCAAGGCGCACCGGCAGGGGTGCGCGGCGGTGAAGGCGTTGTCGATGGCGCCGGTGGCGGAGGCGTTTCCGGTGGTGGTGACGTCGAACAGCGGGTATCCGCTGGACCAGAATCTGTATCAGACGGTGAAGGGGATTTCGGCCGCGGCGCGGGTGGTGGCAGACGGGGGGGCGATCCTGGTGGCGAGCGAGTGCAGCGACGGGGTGCCGGACCACGGGAATTTCGCGCAAATTATGCGGACGGGGTGCTCGCCGGGCGACGTGCTGCGGGCGATTTACGATCTGGAACGGCCGGTCCTGGACCAGTGGCAGGCGCAGATCTTAGCCGGGATATTGGAGCAGGTGGAAGTGGCGGTCTATTCCCGGATGGAGTGGGCGGAGGTCCGGGATTGTAAGCTGGAGGTTGCGGAGGACCTGGAGGGGACGCTGCGGGAGCGAATCGAGGCGGTGGGAAAAGGGGCGCGGGTGGCGGTTCTGCCCGACGGGCCGCTGACGATTCCGTATGTGGAGAGAGATGGTTTTTCATAGAGGATCGGGACAATGGCGAAGCGACAGAAGGTTCGGCTGCGGGTTTCGGAGTCGGCGGGGATTCCCCGGAAGAACTGGCCGGTGACGCGGGGGGTACCACTGCCCAGGGGGGCGCTGAGGAATCTGGATTCGGTGGGGGTGGAGGATGCAGACGGACGTACGGTCCCTGCGCAGTTCCGGGTGCTGAGCCGGTGGCCGGAGGGGAGTTTGAAGTGGGTGTTGAGCGATTTTCAGGCGGATGTACCGGCGAACGGGGAGGCGGTTTATACCTTCTGTTATGGAGGGAAAAAAGCGGATGTTTCGCCTGCGGCGTCGGTTCAGGTCGAGGCGGCGGCGGAGCAGATTACGGTCTGTACCGGGCCGTTGCGGTTCGGGGTAAGCCTGCGACGGTTTTCCCTGGTGGAATTCGTGGAGTTGGGAAAGATGGAGGCGGACGGCGTTTTTGTGCCTGAGGTGGAGGTGGTTGGACCGGACGCCGCAGGAGAGGCGTGGGTGCGGATTTGCGAGTCGTTCCGGGACGATGAAGGGAAGCGGTACATCTACGGGATGGGGGGGGCGTGTCTGGCATCGCTGGCGGAGGACGCCTATTCCGTGCGTGTGGAGGAGGCCGGTCCGCTGCGGGTGGTGATCCGGTGTGAGGGGGCATTCGAGGCGGAGGCGCCGATGCACCATTACGCGGGGTACCGGCCGTTCCGTTTTGTAGTCCGGATTTATGCCTATGCGGGACAGGCGACGCTGCGGGTGCTGCACACAGTGGTCGTGGCGTGCAATCCGAGGGAGACCGAGGTGGAGGAGATTGCGTTGCGGGCGCCGGCCTCGTTGAGGGGAGAGGTACGCTACCGGGCCGCGTCCCGGCTGCCGGTGGAGGATACGCTGGAGGTGGGCGCGTCCGTGCTTCTGTCCCAGCGGCTGGACAACCACTTTTACTTAGACCGGCGTGCGGGGGAAGGCGTGCGGCGTCTCGCAGAGGGAGAGCGGACGGAGGGGTGGATGACGGTGGAGGATGCGCGGGTGGGGGTCGGGGTGGGGCTGCGCTATATGCCGGAGGAGTACCCAAAGGCGCTGGGAACGGGGGGGACGGGCGAAGGGATTGATGTGTACCTGTGGCGGGACCCGGATGGGAAGCGGCTTTCGCTTAAGCGGTATGCCGAGGCAGTGGTCTGGGAGGAGGGGGAGGGGGTGTACGCGGATGGGACGGGGACGGCGAAGACGAGTGAGTTTTTCATCTGTTTTTACCGGACGGTGGAGGGGGAAAGCGTGCCGGCCCGGTTGTGCGGGTTTCTGCATCCGCCCGGTGTGGCGATTGATCCGGCGTGGACCGCAGCCTGCGAGGCGACGGGGGGATTTGCGCCGGTTGATCCGGAGCGGTTTCCCGAGTCGGAGCGGATGATGGCGGGGTTCATAGACTGGATGGAGCGGAACATCCGTCTGGGGAGGTGGTACGGATTTTTCGACTGGGGGGATGTGCTGGCGGCCTGGGAGGCATCGAAGAAGGACTGGCGGTTTTACGGTCGGTGGGGCTGGTGCAACAGCGAGTGGGACCCCCGACACGGGGTCTGGATCCAGTATCTTCGGACGGGGGAGGCGCGGCACTTCCGGCTGGGGGAGGCGATGACGCGGCATTCGGTGGATGTGGATACCTGCCACTTCCACCCGTTCCGGCCCTATATGGTGGGGGGCTGCTTCCGGCACAGCGTGGACCATTTCGGAGACGAGCCCTGCGCGTCGCATACGTTTGTGGACAACTGGGTGGATTACTACTATCTTACCGGTGACCTGCGGACCTGCGAGGTGCTGCAGGAGGCGGGGGCGTTCTTTTTGCGTTTTCGGTGGACGGAGCACCCGGCCTACAGTTTCAGCCTGCGGGGGATTGCGAATGCGCTGCGGGGGTTGCTCTACGTCTACGAAGTAACGGGGGAGGACCGGTTCAGGAAACGCGCCGAAGAGGTCTATGCCGTGATTGCGCGAGGGCAGAACGAGGATGGGAGCTGGCACAAGCGTTTTCAGGTTTCCACGCCGGACAGGCTCCCGGACCAGGGCCCCTACGGGATGGCGACGGAGGGGACGACCCTGGCGGTGGAGATGGGAGCGGCGCCGGCGTTTACGGATGACGAATTCCGGAAATTGAGAGGGACGGACAGGGGCCTGATCCACGTGCTGCCGCTGGAGGAACAGAAGGGTTACCAGACGCATTATCTGATGATCGGGCTGGAGCTGCTGCACCGACTGAGGGGGGGGGAGGATGTGGCAGGGGTCTATTGCCGGGCGGTCGACTGGTTCTGCGGCGGTGGGGAAACGTGGGATGCGGAGGTGGCCATCCGCGAGCGCTACGGCGGCGTGATCTGCCGCCACCTGGGGTACGCCTTCCATCTGACGGGGGACCGGCGCTACCTGGAGGTCGGTCGGAAGGTGCTGCGGCTGTTGATCGATCAGCAGGACTGGAGCGAAGACCCGATGCAGCACGGGGCGGTTTCGATGAATCCCACGCACGTGAGTACGCTGTTTTTCGGGGTGCCGTTTTTACTCGGGATGATGCGAGAAGCGGGGATGGAGGAGCGGGGTTGAAAAGGCGGCGGCAGGAGGAAACAGGGAGAGGTTTTATGAAAAAGACCTGCAGGGTCGGTCTGGTGGGATGTGGTGGGATGGGGCGCCACCACCTTGGTGTGATACAGGATCTGCCCGGGTTCGAAATCGCCGCGATCTGTGATGTTTTTCCGGAGGCCCTCAAGCAGAGTGGAGAGACGTTTGCGGTGGCTGCGCGGTACGGGGATTTTGAGAAGATGTACGAGGAGGTGGAGCCGGATATCGTGACCGTGGCCACGCAGACGCGTGGACATTACACGCCGACGGTGGCGGCGTTGAAGCGCGGGATTTCCGTGCTATGCGAGAAGCCGATCGCCATTGACCTCGCCGAGGCGGATGAGATGGTGGAGGCCGGACAGACCTCCGGCGCCAGGCTGGCCGTAAACCATCAGGGCCGCGTGAGTCCCGGTGTTCGCAAGGCCCAGGAGCTGGTCCGGCAGGGGGTGATCGGCGATCCGGTGATGGTGCGGGGGCGAAACAAGTGCGGACGGAAGAGCGGCAATGAGTTTATGGAGATGGGCACCCATGTGACGGATATGATGCTGTGCTTTGCAAGCGTTCCGGAATGGTGTGCAGGGACGGTGTGCTACCAGGGCCGTCTGGCCCGGTCTCAGGACATTATGGAGGCCAGGGAGATGTCGCCCCGGGACCGGGACTCGGGGCCGGTGATGGGTGACCGGGCAGTGGGGCAGTACGGGTTTGAGGGCGGCGTTTTAGGCGAAATTCACTTTTTGGGGTATGAGCGGAACCTGAACAGAAATTTTGGAGTGGATGTTCTGGGCACTGAGGGCCAGCTGACGGTGCGGACGTCGGACGATGTGACGAAAAGTCTGTGGCACCTGCCCAGGCCGATGGAAGGGTTGCCGTCCGAACTGGGCGACTGGCGGCCCGTGGACCTGAGCGGTATGGGGGATGAGACGTCGCTTGCCACCATGTACCGGCGGCTGGCGGAGGCGGCTGAAGGGGGTACGGAACCGCCCAGCAGCGGGGAGGAAGGGCGCCTGGCTTTCGAGATGATCCTGGGCATCTACCAGTCGCACCGGGAGGGCGGGGGCCGGGTGGCGCTGCCGCTGTCCGAACGCCGGCACCCGCTGGAGGCGTGGCGGAGTGCGGCGGTCGAGGCATGAACCTGAAGGTGTCAAGATGCGGTTAAAAGAGAAGGCGGTTGTGGTGACGGGCGCGGCGTCGGGGATCGGGCGGGCAGCGGCGCTGTGTTGTGCGCAGGAGAAGGCGTGGGTCGGGGTTCTGGACCTGGACCGGGAAGGGGTTGAGACGACGGTGGAGGAGATCAGGGCGTTGGGCGGCACCGCACACGGGATCGGGGTGGACGTGCGTGAGGAGGCCGGGGTGAGGGCTGCGATGGAGGCGGTGGAGGAGGCGTTCGGGCGGATCGACGGGCTGATTCACACGGCCGGGGTTCTGGAGGGAGCGCTGGTGAAGGTGGACCTGTTTGAAGAAGCGACCTGGGACCGGGTGATCGACGTGAATTTGAAGGGGAGTTTTCTGGCGGCGAAGTACGCAGCGCCGGCGATGGCGCGGGCAGGAGGCGGGGTGCTGGTGCTGATTTCCTCGGGGGCGGGCGTGAGGGGAGGGAGTGCGTCGGTGGCCTACGGGGCGAGCAAGGGAGGTGTACACGGGCTTTCCCTGGTGCTGGCGGCACAACTGGCGCCCCGAAATATCCGGGTGCACGCGGTCTGCCCGGGAAATATCGAGACGCCGCTGAAGATGCGGGTGGTGGAAAAGCAGGCGCGCAAGGCCGGCCGGCCGCTGGAAGAGATGAAGGCAGGACTGGGAGCGCCGGAGGGGGTGGGGAAGGTACTGGCGTTCCTGGTGTCGGACGAGGCGGACTACGTGCGGGGGACGATCTTCACACGGTAGCACAGGAGGTTCCCATGAAGGAACTCAAAGGCATGTGCTCGGCATTGTGTACTCCCTTTACAGACGACGGAGAACAGGTTGACGAAACAGCGTTGAGAAACCATCTCGATTCTATGATCGAGGCCGGAATACACATCATCCTGGTTTGTGGAGGGACCGGCGAATTTTCATACCTGCGGTCTGAAGAACGCAGGCGGATCGCCGAGGTCGCTTCGAAACATATTGATGGCAGGGCGGGATTGATGGTGATGACATCGGCGATCAATACCGCGGATGCGATCGAGTTTTCCAGGCACGCCGAAGGCGTTGGGGCAGACTGCCTGCTGATTCTGCCGCCCTATTTCGAGGGCCCCGACAACGATGGCGTTGTCTATCACTTCGAGAAGATAGCCGGGGCTGTCAACGTTCCGATTATGGTCTACAATATTCCGGTGCATTCGGGCATTGATATTACTCCGGAGCTTTTTAAGCGTCTCAGGGAGATCGAGAACGTTCAGTACATTAAAGACAGTACCGCCGATCTTGTCCGGATTCAGGAACTGCTCGCCATTGGGGCAAACGTGTTCAACGGAGGCGACCCGATCGCTTTCTTCAGCCTGCTGGCCGGATGTCCCGGATGTGTATGGGGTGCCTGCAACGCGATGCCGAAGGCGTGTGTGGATCTTTACAATTTTGTTATTGCAGGAAGGCTGGAAGACGCGAGGGATCTCTGGAAGCGTATGTTTCCCACCAATCTGTTTTTCTGGACCCACGTGTACAATGTAGCCGTTAAAGCGGCAACGAATTTGTCCGGCAGAAGAGTGGGACCCTGCCGTAAGCCTCTCCAGCCGCTGGCGGATTCCGAGATGAGGGAATTGCAGGAAGCCATGGGGCCTCTGGGGATATAATCTCATTTTTCAGAAAGCGGGGTTGAGATGGAAGATACGGTGAAGATCGCGTTGATCGGCGCGGGGATGTTTGGAGGGGATGTGCATGCCCGGGCGTTTGCAGACCTGCAGCGGGTGGGGATCAGCGGAAATCTGGGGCGCGTGGGGCTGGATCGGTGGGCGCGAGACCTGGCCGATGTCCGGTTTTCGCTGGTGGCGGTGGCGACGCGGTCGGAGGCGTCGGCGATTCGGGCGCAGGGCGATTACAGTGCGTGGACGGGGCACGAGCCGAAACCCTACTGGGGCGAGACGCCCTGGGAGGAGGTGCTGAAGGATTTTCCCGACCTGGACGTGATGGCGGTGGCGACGCCGGACCACCTGCACACCGAGGTGACCTTAGCCGCGCTGAGGAACGGGACGCACGTGATTATGGAGAAGCCGATGTGCCTTTCCATCGATGAGGCGGACCAGATCGTGACCCTGGCGCGGAAGAAGGGGCTGGTGGTGGCCGTGGATATGCACAAGCGCTACGATCCGGACCACCTCCGTATCCAGCACGATATTGCAAAACGGATCGGGCAACCGATCTACGGGCAGGCGGTGCTGGAAGAGCCGCTGGAGGTTTCGACGAGTACGTTCAAGTGGGCCGAGCAGAGCGATCCGTTCAGCTATGTGGGGCCGCACTGGACGGACCTGATCTACAACTATTACCGGAGCAAGCCGGTGTCGCTGACGGCGGTAGGCCAGAAGAAGCGGCTGGTGAGAGACGGGATCAACGCCTATGATGCGGTGCAGGTGCGGGTGGATTTTGACAACGGGATGAGCATCTATTTTCACAATAACTGGATTACGCCGGACGATTTTGAGGGACCGGTGAACCAGGGACACGAGATCGTGGGGACGGAGGGGAAGGTGGAGTCGGACCAGCAGTACCGGGGCCTGCGTTTCTGGTCAAACGGCGGGGGCAGCCGCACGGTCAATAACCACATGACGCGGGATGTGAAGCGTCCGGACGATTCGAATGTTTATATCGGCTACGGCGTTGACAGCATTACCGTGGGGCTTGTGGCGGTCTGCCGAATGAAGTTTCTCGGAGAGGCGCGGGAGGATGTGGACGGGATCTATCCGACGCCGGAGGATGGGCGGATTACGGTGGCGATTGTGCACGCAGCCCGGCTGGTCCGGGACCTGAATTTCAAGTATCTGCAGGAGGGAAAGGGCGCCCCGGTGACGGCCCGGTTCGGGGAGGACGGGATTACGATTGTTGACCCGAACCGGATTGAGGAAGGGCCGGAGGCGGTGTTTGAGCGGATTTACCATAAGCCGATATAGAGACCCAAACCGGATTCGGGCATTTTGTTTGTTCGCCGCAGGGGCGTCGTGCTGTGCGTCCCTGCGAGGCATTGGCCTGGAGGTTTTCAATGGGCAAGGAGTTCGATATTACACCCCGGGAGGTGTGTCGGGTTGAGACGAAGTACAGGCGGATTGTGACGCCGCTGCCGGCTCCGGCGTCGCTGGAGACGCTGGAGACGCTGCGGAGGGTGGAGCCGATTTCGATGCGGGGGCAGCCACCGGTGGTGTGGGACAAGGCGGAGGATGTGCAGGTTTATGACAGGTATGGGAATATGTGGTTGGACTGGAGTTCCGGGGTGCTGGTGACCAATGCCGGGCACGGGATGCCGGAGGTGCGACGGGCGATTCTGGACCAGGTGAACAGCGGGCTGCTGCACAATTACTGTTTTCCAAGCGAGGAACGCGCGCAGCTTGTGGACTACCTGGCCGGGCTGGCGCCGGAGGGACTGGACAAGGTGTTTTTGCTGACCACGGGGTCCGAGGCGACGGAGAATGCCATCAAGCTGGCCCGTACCTTTGGGATAGAAAAGGGCGGTAAGGAGAAGGTCGGGTTTGTGGGGTTTGAGCGGGGATTCCACGGGCGTACGCTGGGGGCGCAGCAGGCGGGGGGGATGCCCGGGCAGAAGGGTTGGATTGTGAACGATGACCCGGCGATTGTGCAGGTGCCGTTTCCGGACGGGTACTGGACGGAGAATGTGGATTTCGACTGTTTCTGTACGTCGCTGGAGCAGAAGGGGCTGGCGCCGGACCAGGTGGCGGGGGTGATGCTGGAGACCTACCAGGGCGTGGGGCCCGATTTTGCGCCGATGGAATATATCCGGGCGCTGGCGGAGTGGTGTAAGGCGCACGGCGCCCTGCTGATTTTCGACGAGGTTCAGGCGGGGTTCGGGCGGACAGGGAGGATGTGGGGGTTTGAACATTACGGGGTGAGGCCCGATCTGATCTGCTTTGGGAAGGGAGTGAGCAGTTCACTGCCGCTGTCGGGGGTGATCGGCCGAGCGGAGGTGATGGACCTGTACCCGGCAGGGTCGATGACGAGCACGCATACGGGCAATCCGGTGTGCGCGGCAGCCGCACTGGCGAGTTTGAAGAAGATCGTGGAGGAGGACCTGGCGGGGAATGCCGCACGGCTGGAGGGGGTTTTAATGGGGGGGCTGAGGGGAATTCAGGAGCAGCATACCGATGTGATTGGCAACTGTACGGGCCGGGGGCTGGTGGCCGGGCTGCAGATGGTCAAGCGGGGGGTGAAGGAACCCGACCCGGACCTGGCGTTCGATGTGGTGGAACGCTGTTTTCACAAAGGGCTGCTTTTTTTTGCCCCGGTGGGCTCGTGGGGGCAGACCCTGAAGATTTCACCGCCTCTGACGATTTCCCGGGAGGCGGTGGAGGAGGGGCTGGCGGTGCTGGGGGAGGCGGTGGACGAAGCGGTCGAGGTGCCGGGCTGAAGGGGATTTTTGAACCGGAGAGGCCGCAGGGGGTATTGAACCTTACGAAGACCACAGAGAGCCAGGAATAGAGGGGTTATGGATCTTTATGAGAAGTACCGGCTGACGCGGATCATCAATGCCAACGGGAAGATGACGAGCCTTGCGGGTGCCATCGTTCTTCCGGAAATCGCCGAGACGGTGGGTGAGGCGATGTCCGGGTTTTTCGAGTTGAGCGAACTTCAGGAGCGGGCGGGCGAGGTGATCGCACGGGCAACGGGCGCGGAGTGGGGCTGTGTGACAGCCTGCACGGCAGCGGGGATCACGCTGGGGGTGGCGGCCTGTATGACGGGGCAAGACCCGGGGAAGGTGGCCCAGCTCCCGGAAACGGCGGGGATGCGGAACGAGGTGGTGATTCAGAAGGGGCATACGGTAAATTTCGGGGCGCCGGTGACGCAGATGATCCGGCTTGCGGGGGCGAAGGTGGTTGAGGTCGGTACGGTCCACAGTACGAGGGAATACCACCTGACGCATGCGATTGGGGACCAGACCTCGGCGGTGGTGTTCGTGGTGTCGCACCATACGGTGCGGTACGGCTGTGTTCCCCTGGAACGCGTGGTGGAGATCGCCCACGAGCGGGGGGTGCCGGTGGTGGTGGATGGCGCGGCGCAGTCGTTTGTGATTCGAGAGATTGTACGCGCAGGAACGGACCTGGTGATTTGCAGCGGGCACAAGTATCTCTCTGGAACGACAGCGGGAATCGTCTGCGGCCGGGAGGACCTCGTGCGGGGGGTGAACCTGCAGAATCAGGGGATCGGACGGCCGATGAAGGTGGGGAAGGAGGGGATCGTGGGGGCGATGGTCGCGCTGGAGTACCGGATGAAGTTGGACGTGGATGCCTGGGAGGCCGAGCAGAACCGGAAGATGTACCGGATCATCGAACGCCTGGAGGGGATTGAGGGGGTGCGCATGAGCGTGGCGCCGGACCCGAACGGGAATCCGTTCAGCCGGGCGCGGATGGATGTGGATGCAGACCGGGTGGGGCTGGACGCCGGGGCGGTCAGTCGGGCTGTGGCGGATGGAGACCCGTCGATCCGGGTGCGGGCGCACCACGTGGACGAGGGATATTTTATGGTTGATGCAATGGAGATGACGGATGAGGAGGTGGAGCTGACGTGCGACCGTCTGATGGGGGTTCTGACGGCATCGGAGGCGGAGAAGGCGAAGATGAGGGAAAAGTACGGGGACAACGAGGAGATGTCCGCGAGGTGGTCCTGGCTGCGGTGAGCTGGATCTGCCAGGGCCACAAAGAAAAAAGATCCCCGCCGGATGAGGCATCCCGCGGGGATTCTGCTTTATGGCCTGGCCTGTTATGGCAGGTTCCCCGTAATGGAGACCTGGCCGTTGAAACCGCCGGCAGCCAACCTGTCTGCGAGCGCCTGACAGGAACTGGTCGGCAGCGTTGTGTTCCCGGTGAGGATCAGGTTGCCACCGACGCTGGTGAGGTTGTTGATGCCTTCCAGGCTGGTCAGCGCCGCATTGTTGGAGATGCCCAGGTCTCCGCCGATGCTGGTGAGGCTGTCCAGGCCCGCCAGGGTCATCAGGGCGAAGTTTTTGGTGATGCCCAGGTCTCCGCCGATGCTGGTGAGGCTGTTCAGGCCCGCCAGGGTCATCAGGGCGACATTGCTGTCGATGCCCAGGCCGCCTCCGATGCTGGTGAGGTTATCCAGGCCCGCCAGGGAGGCGAGGGCGACATTGTTGGCGATGAGTATGTCTTCCGCGATGCTGGTGAGGTTGTTGACGCCCTCCAGGCTGGTCAGCAGGGGGTTGGTACCGATGAGCATAATCCCCTCCAACCTGGTGATGCCATTCAGGCCGTTCAGGGTCGTCAGGGCATCGTGCTCGACAATCACCAGGTCTCCTCCGAGGTTTTCGAAGTTGCGCAGACCCTCCAGGGTGGTGAGGACGGCGTTGTTGTCGAGTTGCAGGAAGCCCCCCGCGCCGGTGAGGTTGCGCAGGCCCTCCAGGGTGGTAAGGGCGGCATTGTTGGCGATCAACAGGTCTCCGCCGACACTGGTGAGACTACGCAGGCCCTCCAGGGTGGTGAGGCCAGTGTTGGTGTCTATGGTCAGGCTACCTGCTATGCTGGCGAGGTTATGGAGGCCCTCCAGGCTTTTCAGTGCGGGGTTGCTGTCGATAAGCATCTCTCCATTTATGACGTGGGTGAGGTTGCTCAGGGCTGCCAGGGAGGTGAGGGCGGCATTGTTGCCGATGAACAGGTCTCCGCTTATGCTGAGGTTGTTGATGCCTTCCAGGTTGGTCAGTGCGGGGTTGCTGTCGATAAAAAGGCCCGCTTCCACGCCGGTGAGGTTGCGCAGGCCCTCCAGGGTCGTCAGAGGAGAGCCGTCAATCAGGAGGCCGCCGGTGATCTTGAACGCGTCCCCTCCCCTGGAGACCAGGGCGTCGAGGTCCGCCTGGGTACGGATGGTAACGTCCCCTTCCAGTACTCTCACGTCTGAAGATGTCGGGCCCTCACTTCCACAGCTCACCAGCACTCCGGCAGCTATCAGGGCCAGAAAGACGAAGATTCTTTGCATAGTACCCTCTCATTGAGTGGTGTCCTCAATACCGGACAAGGCCGTTGAAATCCGGAGTGCCGACACCGGGGGACGCTATGGTGTTCACCCGTACGGTGTCTGATATAATATCCGGAAATAGAGGACTGCATGCAAGACTTTTGATCATATTGGCCCGGGGACACTCACTTCAGGGTGAAAACAACAGAATCTGCCGCCATTGAAGCGAAGAGTCCGATGCCTCCCGAGACATGGAAGCGGGGCTCGTCTAAGGTCTGGGGGTCCTGCGTGCTGGAAATCAGGAAATCCGCGTAGTTCGCGTCTATGGTAAATACCCGGAAGACATAGGTTCCGTAGTGAGAAAATTGTCTCAAGTTCAGGGTTGTGGATTGGTTGCGCGTATACCGCCACCTGCTGGCCTCAGCCAGACTGTCTCTCAGCGCGCCAAAGCCGGTCGTGTCTATACCGGTTCCGCCAAATCCCCCAAATCCACCCCTGCCGAATCCGCCCAGCAGAGCTTCCAGGGGAATCTGATCCCCCAGAACCCGGGCTACGGTCTCTGTCAGGTAGCCCGCTCCTGTTTCGCCTTCCCATGTCGCAGTAAAGGGATCGCCGCCGGGGGTTAGCTGCGTGGAAGAGGCAGTAACCGTGGGCGGGAAGGGAACCGTTGTCCTGGCTTGAGCGATTCCGCCTTCGATCTCTACGGTGAGCCGATACGTCTTTCCGGGTTCGATCCTTAAGGTTGGAAGATGGTAGTAGCCCGTCTTTCCAGGCCGGGGGGACAGGATAGAGACTGCGCCGTCTACCTCAAGGGTGACTGCTGCGTCGGGGACTCCGCTCTGGTTCCGATCGACCGTTTCGTAGAGGGGTGTTGTGACGCCTACGAAGATGTTGTCGACCGGATTGCCCGCGCTCAAAAACCCTTCGATATACAGGGTGGGCCGGAATTCGGCCTGGGAATCCGTGGGACTGCTGTCGCATCCGAGTGCGAGCAGACACAGGGACGCAGCAAGCGCGATTGGAATGCAGTAGAATTTCAGTACCATGGGTTTTTGCCTCACATGATGAATTTAAATCCGATGCTGGGGAGAACAGGCTGGAGGAGCACGTCCTGGAACTCCACAGTCTCTTCGGTGGCGTCGAACGTGCGATACCAGATGTTGCGCCGGTTGTATACGTTGAAGACGCTGAGGACGAGCTGGACGGCGATCTCTTCGCCTATGAGAAAATCTCTGGTAATTCCCAGGTCCATGCGGTGGTATGCAGGCAGCCGGTAGGCGTTCTTTTCGGATACGTGGATGTAGGGGATGGTTTGACCGCTGGGCTGGATGACCGTATACCGGGAATCGGGGATGGTGTAGGCCTGGCCCGTGGCGTATACCCAGTTGAAATTGAAGTTCCAGCCCCGGCCGAAGGTATGGTTCAGGACCAGGGAGACATCGTGCCGTCGATCGTACTTGGGCGGAAATTCTTTGCCTCCGTTCAGTTCGGGGAAGGTCTGGCGCGCATAGCCCAGGGTATAGCCGATCCACCCTGTGGTGCGGCCGGCCGTTTTTCTGAGTAGCAGTTCGCCTCCGTAGGCGCTGCCCGTTCCCTGGAGGAAGAGGTTTGAGAGAGACGCACCCGGGCTCAGGCGCACCCGGGACTGGAATTCCACCAGATTGGACAGGTTTTTGTGGTAAAACTCGATGTCTGTTTCCCAGCCATCGCCCGGCCGGAAGGTGATGCCGGCGGCATTGTGGACGGCGCGGCCAGGGGTGAGGGTTTCGTCCACCGGGAGCCACATGTCGGTTGTATAGGAGAAGCCCTCGACCGAGATGAGGTTGATGTACTGGTGGTAGATTCCCCACCCGCCCTTTAAGGAGACG
Organism: Candidatus Latescibacterota bacterium; assembly: GCA_012270675.1. GTDB lineage: Bacteria > Latescibacterota > UBA2968 > UBA2968 > JAAXHW01. The sequence goes on from JAAXHW010000009.1 coordinate 13,174, forward strand.
CTGTCGTTTACTCTGTAACGCGCCGATACTCTGGGCGAGAGATTGGTGTAATCTCCGAGTTGGAAATGGCTGAGGCGCAGGCCCGGTGTGATCTCGAGGCCACCGGCGCTCAAGGTATATTCCAGGTAACCGGTTTCGTAGCGGGATACGGTGTTGATTCCCGAACGGATCGAGTCGCTGAAGCCCTGTCTGTAGGACGCGTCATACCGGGTGACCTGTGCGCCAGCCCTGACGGTGTGGTTGGGACTCGCATAATAGTCCAGGTCGGTCTTGAACGTCAGATCCAGGATGCGGTTGTCCCGATCCAGGCCGAAGCCCCGTGGGCCTCCGGCTTCGCCGTCCCGGACGCCCTGGTCGTCTCCGGTGGTGTTGACCGAGAAGTTGGATGCATACCGGCTGACGGAGAATTGCACTTTACCCAGAAGTTTGTCCGCGTAGACGTGCAACCAGCGGAAGCTACCTACCTGGTTGCCCCAGCCCAGGAGCTGGTTTCTTTCGGTGTTGCGGAAAGAAGGCAACGTGAGGTCGAGTTCATCGTGCCCCAGGTACCCGCTGAACGAGAGCTTGTCGGAAGGAGACAGGTCCAGGTTGATCTTGAAATTGGTATCGTAGAAGTTGTAGCCCTGGTCGAAATTGTCGGTTGTCTGGCCAAAGTTGAACCTGGTTCTGCCAAAACGCCTTCCAGTGCCCCCTCCCAGACCGGCCACGCCGAATCCCACGCTGCCCGGGCGCGCTGCAGAGGCGAGCGTGCCGGTTCGGGTGCTGAACATGGAGTCCACGATGTGGCTGAACAGGGGCGAGTTGATCAGTTCCTGGTAGGTGCGCCTCCCCGAGATCATCCAGGATCCGCTGCCCAGGGGGCCTTCGGCGGTCAGGCCGGCGCTGATGAGGTCGACAGAGGTCCGGGTGGAGAAGGATTTCCGGTTGCCATCCAGGTTGGTGATGTCCAGCACGCTGGAGAGGCGGTCGCCATAGCGGGCGGGGAAGGCGCCTTTGAGCAAGAGGACGTTTTTGAGGGCGTCCGGGTTGAATGTGCTGAAAAATCCAAAGAGGTGGTTGGGGTTGTAGACAACCACGTCGTCGAGCAGGATGAGGTTCTGGCCCGGGGTGCCGCCCCGCACGTATAGCCCGGCGGAATTGTCACTGGAGGCCTGAACGCCGGGGAGCAGCTGTATGCCTCTGAGAAGGTCGGGCTGGCCGACCGTGGGGATGCGGGCGAGTTCGGTGACGCGGGTGCCAAAGCTGCCGACGGGGGTAATGTCAGCAGGGGAGACGCGCTTGCCCACGGCCTGGATCTCTTCGATTTCGAGGGCAATGGGGGTTAATTCTATGTTGTAACTGGCTGTCTGGCCCGCCGAGACCTCCACCTTTACGGATTTGCTTTCATACCCGATGTAACTGAAGGTGAACCAATACGTGCCGGGGGTGAGCCGGCCGATGACGAAGTAGCCCGCCTTGTCGGTTGCAACCCCGATTTTTGTGCTGTCCACCGATACATTTGCATTGGGCAGGGTCTCTCCATTCGATTCGTCTTTGACGTACCCGCGAACCGAGCCAACGTCCTCTCCGGCCTGGGAGCTGGTCGTGTATGCGATGGCGAACAACACACAGAAAAACAGCAGGTTGATTCTCATAGGGGGCCCCTTCTTTCTCTCCGGCTGTGGTTGAGGGACTGCACAATGTTCATTTTGGTAATCGGAACCACGGAGGCGCGGTCCACTTTTGCCCGACCGCCGAAAATTGGGAGGCCTGCTCTTTATTAGACAGTGGGCGACGGACGGACGTTCCATCCTGCCAGAAGAACTATGTGAATGATTGCCACAGGCCAATACGCCGGACACAAAAAGACCCCGGCGGGTTGTCCCATCCGGGGCCGTTCTACGGGGCGATTCCATCCCTCTGCCGGTTCAATCCGCCAGGAGTTTCCCTCCCCCGAACATCCGTCCGATATCCCGCTTGATATCGCCTTCCGTCAGCGGCCAGCCTGCGTCTCTGAGCGCACCATACTTTCTCGCCAGCACGGGACCGATGACTTTCAGGGCGTGGGGCCACTTGTAGAGAAGCTGGTCCAGGATACGGGCGTCGGAGTGCTGGGGGATGAAGCTGGTGCCCAGGAGTTCCAGGCGTTCGGAGGTGATTTCCTCGATGATGCTGGGGTTGTTGAGGAACCACCAGCAGCCGAAAGGGAGGATGTTGGGGAACTTGCGGGCGGCAACACAGAGTTCGTGCTGGTCTTCACGGGAGAGAACCGTGATCAGGAAGGTGACGTCGGACCACTCGCGGGCGATGTTTTCCAGGTTGGTGAGGTCCCAGCTTCCCAGGCTGTCGCCGCCGTCGCGCAGGACGGGGTTGACCTGCCGCCGTACGCCCACCATCATGGCCGAGGGGATGTTCCGCTCCCGGGCGGTGGGATAGACAACCCCGCCCATGAGTTTTGCGATGCTGCTTTTTCCGGGATAGGTGAAGTCGGGGGGCAGGGAGATGGCCATGTACCGCGCGTCCATGCGGTCGCACCAATCGTTGAGGTAGCGGCGGAGTTCGGAGACGGTTTTCTGAGAGATTTCTTTGTCGACGTTGTAGCCCAGGGCGTTTAATTTTTCCACTCCGCCCGGCCAGCCCATCAGGGCGCTGTCCAGGCGCAGGACGGCCCGGAAGCGGGGATCGCGGTCGAAGCCCTCCTGCCAGATGGGACCTTCGACGTCATCCAAGGGGTCGTTGGTCATAAAAACACTGGCAACGCCCGCTTTCCGGAAGACCTGATCGACGTAGTCCTCCGGTTTGAGGTCGGCGCGGCAGGCGCGGAATTCGGAGAGGTCGTTCGCCCTGGGGTTCAGGCCGAGGGCGGCCATGACGGTGACAACACCCAGCTGGGCCTCGGAGACAGGGCTGCTGTCCCCTACGAAGAGGGTTTTCCAGATGATGTCCGCTTGCTCCGGTTTGGGCAGGCCGTTGAAGTGCTTCACGGATATGCCGGGAGGCAACTGGCGAGAGGCCTCGGCTTTCAGATAATGGTAAGTGAGCAGTTCGTCGGGGCCCCACAGGCTGAGCGGCCCCATCCGGGGAGGGTAGAGGTGGGTGTGGATGTCTACGATGGGTTGCTCCGAGAGGGCGCGGGTGACGGCGGTGCTTACTGAGAAGCTGTTTGGACTGGACACTGGTGAGCTCCTTTTGACCCTGTTTATCGCAGGTCCTTTCGCCGGTAGCGCGTACGTAAGACCCTTCTTCTCAACAAGCGTTACATCCGGATGCTCATCCTTTCTGGACGAGGTAGCCCAGCCTTTTGTCCACGGTGTTCAGAAGCGGTTCGCCCGCGATATAGCGGCGGAGGTTTTCGCAAAAGATTTGCTGGATGTTCAAACGTCCCTCGGGAGAGTAGCCCGCCAGGTGGGGGGTGATGAGGACGTTGGGCATGTCCCAGAGGGGGCTGGATTCGGGGAGGGGTTCCTCTTCGAAGACGTCGAGGCCGGCACCGGCGATTTTGCCGGCCTGGAGAGCACCGATGAGGTCGGCTTCGTTGACGATGGGGCCCCGGGCGATGTTGACCAGGAAGGCGGTCTCTTTCATCCGGTCGAAGCAGGCGGCGTTCACGATCCCCCGCGTGCGGCTGGTGAGGGGGAAAGCGACCACGACGATGTCGGCTTCTGCAAGGGCGTGGCGCATGCCCTCTGCTGTTACAACACGCGCAACCCCTTTCGGCGGGGTTGTGACCTGGGCGTCTACGGCGATGACCTGCACGCCGAGGGCGCTGAGGCGGGAGGCGATGTTTCGTCCGATGCTACCCAGGCCGAGCACGCAGGCGGTTTTTCCTTCGATCTGGGAGATCGGAGACTGGAAAGGGTCCCACTTACGTTCGCTGCGGGTGCGATCGTGGGCGGCGATGCCCCGGGTAAACCCGAGAATGAGGGCCAGGGCGTGTTCGGCCATGGCTGCGTCGAAGGCGCCGGCGGTATTGGTGATGATGACGTCGCTTTCAATCATTTCGGGGTAGCGCATGGTTTCGAAGCCGACGCCGATGCTCTGTACCCAGCGGAGCTTCCGGGCTTTCAAGAAGGGCTCCCTGGGCAGGCGGCCGTAGACGATTTCCGCGTTTACGATTTCCCGTAAGAGGTCTTCGGGGGTGTGCGCGACAACGGCTTCCACGCAGGGGGATACGGCATGGAACTGGTCGAGCCATTCGGTCCAGGGGCCGGACATGAGGACGAGCTTGCGTTTATCCATAGGGGTCTGCTTTTCCTTTCTCATAGATCAGGCGGTCAGGGTTTTTTAAAGATCAGATTCTGCACGATGCCGGGCGTGTAATCGACCCCATCGGCGTTGTGAAATACGAATCCTTTGTTGAGAAAGACATCCTTGATTTGAGACGCGATGTTTTTGTGCATGAAGACCTCGATCAGAACGCTTTTTAACCGGGGGTCGGAAAGGGTCTGGTCGGCGCCGGTAACGATCCGGTCTTCGATGCCGTCCACGTCGACCTTGATGTGGGTGGGAAAGGGCGCGGAGAGCCGGCCGGTGAGGTCGTCTAAGGAAACGGCCAGGATGCCCTGTTGATTTTGCGGGGGGAAGGGTTTTTCGCCCTGGGTGATGGGGCGGCCCAGGGCGTGCAGGGCTGCGCCGGGAGCGAAGGTTTTGACGTAGAATCGGTGGAAAACCATGCGGTCCGTTATGGCCAGGCAATAGGGAATGACGGTTCCGACCAGGTCGTTGAGGACGATGTTTTTGTTGAGTTTGGCAAAGTTCAGGGCTTCGGGTTCAAAGGCGAGTACCGTGACCTGTTTTTTGAGTTTCAACGCCGCGTAGAGAGCGTACTGGCCGATGTTGGCGCCCACATCGTAGATGATATCGCCCGGCCGGAAGAAGGTGTCGATCCAGGCGAGGGTGTCCGGTTCTTTTTCGGTATAGGTGACGGCCCGCCAGCGTTCGTGGTTTCGGACGCCTTCGGCTTCGGCTTCGGTGTCGAGGTCGATCAGGATGGTTTCACCGCCGACCTCACAGGTCAGGATGGTGCTCACTGTTCAGCTCCTTTTGAAGGCTTGCGCTGTGCCGGGGGTTGTTGTATTCTTACAGTGCCATGATAAACAAATCATTCACAATTGCAAGGAGTAGCTATGCCCGGACCTTACGATGTGTACGGAATTGGAAATGCGCTGGTGGATATCCAGTACCGGGTCGATCCGGAATACCTGGACCGGATGCAGATTGAAAAGGGCGTGATGACGCTTGTGGGAGAGGAACGTCAGAAAGAACTGATGGACAGCCTCCGGGACGTGCCTTCGGAGCGGGCGTCAGGCGGTTCGGCGGCCAATACGATGATCGGTCTGGCCAACTTCGGGGGCAGGGGCTATTATGCCTGCAAGGTGGGCAAGGATGAATACGGCGACTTTTATCTGAAGGATCTCGAAGCGGCCGACGTGGCTGCCAACCTTTCCAACCGGGAGGCGGGGGTTACGGGCAAGTGTCTGGTTTTCATCACTCCCGATGCGGACCGGACGATGAATACGTTTCTGGGGATTACAAGCACGTTCGGGCCGGGCCAGGTGGAAGAGGAGGTGGTCCGGCAAAGCGCGTATCTCTACATTGAAGGGTATCTGCTGTCGTCGGAGACCGGGTTTCAGGCGGCGCTGGCGGCGCAGTCGTATGCGCGGGCTCACGGGACGCAGGTGGCCATTACGCTGAGCGATCCGTTTATCGTCCATGTGTTCAAGGACCAGGTCCGGGAAATTCTGGACCGGGGGGTGGACCTGCTTTTCTGTAACGAGGCGGAGGCGCAGGCCTATACGGAGACGTCGAATACGGCCGATGCCTGTGACGCGCTGGCCGGTGTGGTGGGACGGTTTGCGGTGACCTGCGGGCCCGATGGGGCGGTTGTGGGCGAGGGAGGTCGGAGGCTGAAGGTGCCGGGGTTCCGCGTGGAGGCGGTGGACACGAACGGGGCCGGGGACAGCTTTGCGGGCGCGTTCCTGTTCGGGATGACCCGCGGGTACGATGCGGCGCAGGCTGCCAAATTGGCGACCTACACGTCGTCCCGGGTTGTGGCCAAGTACGGACCCCGGCTCGATGGGTCTTTGAAGGAGGAGGTGAATCGGGTTCTGGCGCTTTGAACATCGGAATGCGGGGACTTCGTTTGCCTCATGGCGCATCGGTTTGTGTTTCCCCTTTTCGCAGGCCGGAGAACGCGGCCGTTACGCCCAGGACGGTCAGGGCCGCGATTGCACATGGGAGGCCTACGGCGGTGGGCGCGCCGAAGGCGGCGGCAAGGGCGCCGGTCTGCAGTCTGCCCAGTGGGCCTCCTCCGATGGCCAGGACCAGCGTGCCCATGGCCCGGTCACGCATGTCGTCGCTGGATGAGGTGAGCACGATGGTGCTTTGCATGACGGAAAAACAGGCGTGGCCCATCCCTGAGAGGATAAGCAGGGCCACCGACAGGGGATAGGAGGTGGAGGCCGCAAAGGCGACCACCGCAACAGACAGGAAGAGGGAGCCGCCCGCATAGAGCCAGCCGGGGCTGAGGAAGCGCCGAAGTCCATTGATGACCAGCAGCCCGACGAAGGCCCCGATGCCGCCAGCGGCGCCGAGCAGGCCCAGGCCGACCGGGCCCTGGTCCAGGATATCGCGGGCGAAGACGGGCAGCAGGGTCTGGTGGGGGAAGACCAGGATGTTTACCGTGAGGGTGATCAGCAGGACGCCCGGGATGGTCGGGTGCCCGCGGACGTAGCGCAGGCCTTCGACCATGGTGGTCCAGGGGGTGGCTTTTTTCGATCGCCCGGAAGGCTGCGCCGGCTGCCGGGAGAGCCCGAGCAGGATCAGGAGCGCCAGGGCGGAGAGGCCCGCCAGTACGGCAAAGCATCCCGTTACTCCCAGAAACGCAATGAGAATGCCGGCCCCGGAAGGACCGATGATCCGGACGATGTTCTGGAAGAAGCCCTCCAGGAGCATCCCATCCATGGTCCGCTTCCTGCCGACCAGATCGGGCAGGAGGGCGCGCCGCGCAGGCCAGTCCACGCCCCACGCGGTGCCCAGGAGGACGGCGGAGAGCGCCAGGTGCCAGAAGGCGAGACGGCCGGTCCAGAGCAGGAGGAGGATGGCAACCGTAACGGCCAGAATCGCCCCTTGCGAACAGAGGATGACACTGCGGCGCCCGAACCGGTCTGCAACCTGTCCGGAGAAAAAGCCCAGGACCAAAAGGGGGGCTGAGCGGTAGAAGTCGACGAGGGAGACCAGCCAGGCCGAGTTCGTGATTTCCAGCACGAGCCAGCCGGTGGCGATCATTTCCATAAATCGCGCCTGCCACCAGAGGGCGTTGCCCAGCAGCAGCCGGCGGCAGTCGGGTACGCTTAAGGGCGCAAGGACGCCGCTGAAGATGGATCGATTGTCTGTTCTCACCTCGCTATATGAAATTTGTCTGCATCAGCATACCGCCGCAGAGCGCGTTAAGGCCCTTCGTCGAGCGGGTGTCTCAGGTTCCGGGCCGGAAAATCGCGATAGGGATGTTTGGCCAGGGTATTTTCATCCAGGTCGATTCCCAGGCCGGGATGGGTGGGCAGGGGGATGTAGCCGTTTTCGACCTGGAAGGGTTCGCAGGCGATTTTGGCGCCGATGGGTTCAAAGTTGACGAAGTATTCGGTGATGAGGAAGTTGGGCATGGCAGCCGAGGCGTGCAGGGTGGCTGCAAGTCCGACGGTGGTGCTGTTGTAGTTGTGGGGGGAGACGGCGATGTGGTAGCTTTCGGCCATGGCGGCGATTTCTCTGAGTTCGAGGATGCCCCCGCAGCTGCAGACGTCGGGGTTGATGATGTCGGCCGCCCGCTTTTCAAAGACCTCCCGGAACTCGGCCCTGGTGTAGCGTTCCTCGCCGGTGACGACCGGGAGGCGGATGCCGCGTTTGGCTTCGACCAGGCCGTCCAGGTCGCGGGCGGAGACGGGTTCTTCGTACCAGAAGGGGTCAAAGGGTTGCATCAGCCGGGCGACCCGGATCGCGTGCATGGGCGCGAGCCGGCGGTGGACTTCGATAAGGATGTCCACATCGGGGCCGACGGCCTCCCGGACGGCTTTGACCCGGTCGACGGCGGTCTGTTCGGCCTTGTGGTCGATGAAGCTGCGCCAGGGGCCGGGAAAGGGGTCGAACTTGAGAGCAGTGAATCCCATCTGCACCACGGCGGCGGCCCGCTCGGCGAGCTGGTTCAGGTTTTTTCCCCGATCATACCAGCTCCCCCAGCCGTTGGCGTAGACGCGAATTTTCTCCCGGCAGACACCTCCCAGAAGGTTGTAGACCGGCTGTCCCGTGGCCTTTCCCACGATGTCCCAGAGGGCCTGTTCGATGCCGCTGATGGCAGAGTAGAGGTCCATCGCCCCCCGTTTGCTTGCGAAGTCGGTGTAGGCGGTGAAGGTGAAGTGCTTGATGTTGAAGGGGCTGCGCCCTACCAGGTAGCGGCCGAGTTGCTGGATGTGGACCTCGATGGCCCGGTCGCGGTCGTGCTGCGTGTAAGCCTCCCCCCAGCCGTGGAGCCCGGCATCGGTTTCAATTTTGACAAAGAGCAGGTTCTTGGCAGTTTCGGGGTGGACGAGGAAGGTTTTGACGCAAGTGATTTTCACAGGAGGTCTTCCTTTCCACAGGTCAAATCATGAGGTCCCCGCCGTTAATATCCAGCGAGGCACCCGTGATGTAGGCGGCGCGGTCGGTGGTGAGGAAGGCGACTAGGTCGGCGACCTCTTCGGGGCGTCCCAGGCGGGGAATGGGGAAGCTTTCGGCATAGGCAAGGGTGCGGTCCTCGTCAATGGTGGACCGGACCATTTCGGTGTCGATGAGGCCGGGGCAGACGGCGTTGACGGTGATGCCATAGCGGGCGACTTCCCTGGCTAAGTGGCGGGTGAAGCCCAGGACGCCGGCCTTGGCGGCGGTGTAGTGGGCGCCGCCGACGGTACTGATGTTTTTCCCTGCGGTGGAGGAGAGGTTGACGATTCGGCCCCATCCAGCGGCCTGCATAGCGGGCAGCACGGCCTGCGAGCAGAGGAATGTGCCTTTGAGGTTGACGTCGATAACGCGCTCCCATTCCTCTTCGGAAATGTCCACGACTTTCGTAGGGTAGAGGACGCCGGCATTGTTGACGAGGATGTGAACGCCTTCAAACGCATGGGCGGCCCAGTCGACCATGGCCTGCACGGCCGGGGCGTCCGTGACGTCGGCCCCAAAGGCGATCGATTCTGCGCCGAAAGACCGGAGTTCCCTGGCCGTACATTCGGCGGTCGATTCACTCAGGTCGTTGACGACCACGCGTGCGTCCATACCCGCCAGGGTGCGGGCTACGATGCGGCCTATGCCCTGCCCGGCGCCGGTGACGATGGCGGTGCGGCCTTTGAGTGTTTCCAGTTCGAACATTGGGGTTCCTTTCGATGGGGGACGATCGGTCGGTCGCCCCTACGGTGAGATGACGCCCAGGTCCCTGCCGACTTCCGTGAAGGTCTGGATGGCCCGGTCGAGCTGTTCGCGGGTGTGGGCGGCCGAGAGCTGGACGCGGATGCGGGCTTCCCCTCTGGGGACGACGGGGTAGCTGAATCCGACGGCGAAGATGCCCCGGGCGTTGATGACTGCCGCCATGTCTGCGGTGCGGCGTTCGTCGCCGAGCATGATGGGGACGATGGGGTGGATGCCGGGGGCGATCGGGAAGCCTTGGGCGGTCATCTCATCCCGGAAGTAGCGGGTGTTTTCAAAAAGGACCTCGCGCAAGTCCGGGTTGTGCTCGACCAGGTCGATGGCTTTCAGGGAAGCAGTGACGATGGGGGGCGCTAAGGTGTTGGAGAAGAGGTAGGGCCTGGAGCGCTGTCGGAGGTAGTCGACGATTTCCCACCGGGATGAGGTGAAGCCGCCCGAAGCACCGCCCAGGGCCTTTCCCAGGGTGCTGGTGGTGATGTCGATCCGGTCAGCGACACCGAAGTGCTCGGGAGTGCCCCGGCCGGTGGGGCCCAGGAAACCGGTGGCGTGGGAGTCGTCGACCATGACGAGGGCGTCGTAGCGGTCGGCCAATTCGCAGATAGCATCCAGGGGCGCCAGGTCGCCGTGCATGGAAAAGACGCCGTCGGTGGCGATGAGCCGGAACCGGGACCCTTCGGCCGCTTTCAGTTTGGCTTCGAGGTCGGCCATGTCGGCGTGCTGGTAGACGTTCCGCTGCGCCTTGCAGAGCCGGATGCCATCGATGATGCTGGCGTGGTTGAGGGCATCGCTGAAGAGGGTGTCCTGGGGACCTAAGAGGGTTTCGAAGAGGCCGGCGTTGGCGTCGAAACAGGATGTGTAGAGGATGGTGTCGTCGGTGCCCAGGAAGGCGGAGATACGGCGTTCCAGGGCTTTGTGGAGATCCTGCGTGCCGCAGATGAAGCGGACGGAGGCCATGCCGTAGCCGTGTGTGCGAAGGCCTTCGGCGGCGGCCTGGACGACCTGGGGATGGCCGGCGAGGCCGAGGTAGTTGTTGGCGCAGAAGTTGATGGTTTCCCCTTCGGCCGTGCCGACCTGTGCGCCCTGCGGCGTGGTGATCTGCTTTTCGGCTTTGTAGAGGCCGCTCTCCCGAATTGATTTCAGTTCGTCCCGGAGCCAGGTTTTGATCCGGGTGTAGGCCATGGCGGTTGCCTCCGGTTGCATGCAAATCAGGGATCTGTAGCCTTCAAAATAGAGGAAGCGGAGCAGAAAAGCAAGCCGGATGTTCCGGAGCTTTCGGCTTGACATCGGAGGGAGCGATAACGATATTGCAGCCCTGAACTGGAGAGTCGACGGACACAGCTAAGGGAGAAGGGATGCCGATGCAGCCGAGCAAAGCACTGGAGACCTTTGAGAATCCCTATCCGGACCGGAGGTATACGATCGAGTTCACCTGTGCGGAGTTTACGTCGATCTGTCCGAAAACGGGACAGCCCGACTTCGGGACGATTGTGATCCGGTACGTTCCGGGACCCAGGTGTATCGAGTTGAAGTCACTCAAGCTCTATTTCTGGTCCTACCGGAATGAGGGGATTTTTTACGAGGCGGTGACGAACATGATTCTGGACGATCTGGTAGCGGCGTGCGACCCGGTTGAGATGACGGTGATCGGGCGGTTCAACGTGCGGGGAGGAATCGACCATGAGATTACGGCAGCCTATCCGTAGGTTTTTAAGAGAAGGAGACCGGGATGGAATTGTTGAAGGAACTGTGTGAGTGTTCGGGAGTTCCGGGGCAGGAGGCGCGGCTCCGGGAAATTGTGAGGCGGGAGATGGATGCCGTGGCTGATGAGATGCGCGTGGATGCGCTGGGGAATTTGATCGTGTTGAAACGCGCGACGAAGAGGCGGTCTCCGAAGAAGCTGATGGTTGCTGCGCATATGGATGAGATCGGGTTTGTGGTCTCGAATATCGACGAGCGGGGGCTGCTGAGGCTGGTGCCGATGGGCGGCCACGACCCGCGCAATATGGTGGCGCAGCGGGTGACGGTTTGCGGGACCAGACGGGATCTGACGGGGTTGCTCTATCCCGGGATCAAGCCGCCGCACATCCAGACGGATGCAGACCGGGGGAAGGCGCTTCAAGTAAGCGATTTTGTTGTGGACCTCTACATGCCGGCCTCGCGGGTGAAACGGGAGGTGGAGGTGGGGGCGATGGTGACGCTGCAGCGGGACTTCACAGAGATCGGCAAAGGGGTGAGCTGCAAGGCGATGGACGACAGGCTGTCCGTATACGTGATGATTCGCGCCATGCAAAAGGCCGAGTCGTTCGGGTTTGATACCTATGCGGTTGCCACGACGCAGGAGGAGGTCGGCCTGCGGGGGGCGACGGTAAGCGCATTTGGCGTGGAGCCCGATGTGGGAGTGGCCCTGGATATCACACTGGCTGCGGATATCCCGGGGGTGCCGGAGCACGAGTACGTGACCAAACTGGGTGAAGGGGCCGCAATCAAGCTGATGGACTCGTCTGCGATCTCCCACCCGGGACTGGTGGCGCACCTGAAGGCACTGGCAAAGCAGCGGAAGATCAAGTACCAGATGGAGATCCTGCCCCGGGGAGGGACGGATGCGGGAGGGATTCAGCGGATTCGGGCAGGGGTGCCAGTGGTGACGCTTTCGGTACCGACCCGGTACGTGCATACGTCGATTGAACTGGCGGACAGGGGAGATATCGAGGCAGCGGTGAAGCTGCTGACGGCGTTTATTGAAGAGGGTCAAAAGGCCGATTTGACGATGGTGTAAAAGCAGTGAAACGTGAAAAAAAGCCTGTTCCGGAATGGCCATCCAGGTTTCCCCGATCTGTCAGGAAGTTGTGACAAAGCAGAAGGATTCGACGCTGAAGTCGGCCGCATGGGAAGGTCCGACGACCGACTGCCAGTGCCATTCGCCGGGTTCGGCCCGCCACAGTCCGCCCTGCGAACCGTTGGCCCAGATCGATCCATCCGGGGCGGCCTGGAACAGTTCAACCATGTCCGCCGCAGGTTGCTCAATTCCGCCTCCGGCCGGTTCCCAGGTCTCCCCGTTGTCGGAGGAGACCACGATCCGGCCCAGTTGTCCCACCTTCTGCGCAGGGCCTGCCAGTACCATGTCCGGCCGATTTGGGGGCACGATGACGGCGCGGGTGTAGTCCCTTTCGATCCGTTTGGTCCAGGTGCGTCCGCCGTCGTCGGACCGGGCCAGGCCGCCATAGCGCGGTCGGTTCGCCCGGGGCCGGTGCCTGAGGCCCGCCCACCCCAGCGCCATCCAGAGCACGTCCGGGTTTTCAGGGTGGCCGGTGATGTGGTGGATGTCATCGTCGAAGGTGTCCGCCATCGTCCAGGTCTGTCCGCCGTCGGGGCTGTCTAAGAGTCCGCCGACTTCGATTGAGGCGAGCAGGCGTCCGGAATCGCCCGGTGGGGCATAGAAGTTCCGCAACGCCCCGGCGCGGGGGGAATAGGGCAGGTACCAGTCGGAAACCCCCGGAACCGCCGCGATGCCTTCCATCTCCCGCCAGGTCTGTCCGCCGTCGACGCTGCGGTACCCGCGCCCTGGTTCGGTCCCGCAGAGGATCGCACCGTCCTGTGTGGGGTCGGCTATGATTGTCCGCAGCGCCGTCGCTGTCAGCCCTTCGTTGGCGGATGTCCAGGTCTGTCCACCATCGGCGCTGCGGAAAATGCCCTCTCCGTAGCTGCCGGCCAGAACCGTGTCCTTTTCCTGTACGGGATTATCCGCATCGTTGAAGGCGTAGATCGCCCAGAAGGTATGGTCTTCGAGGCCGAGACAGGTGGGGTTGCCGCCATCGAGCCGGTAGGCACCGGCTTGTGTGCCAAGGTAGGTTCGAAACATCACTGGGTCACCTCCGGTTTTGGGGTCAAAAATTTTTCTCTATCAGCGATCGGAGAAAGGCGGCCGAGCGGGCGGCGGCCTCCCGGGGGGAGAGGTCTCCTCCAAAGGCCTGGTGGAGGGTGATGTAGCCGTTGTAGCCGATGGTTTTCAGGCCCTGGAAAACGCGGGCGAAGTCGATGCCGCCCGGTTCATCCAGCGGACGGTGGGTGGACATGACCTCGCCCAGGGCCCAGGTTTCCATCGGTTTTGATCCATTCGGGTCGGGGGCGTGGTTCTGGAGGTAGACGTTGAAGAGGTAAGGCGCGAAGGCGCAGAGCGCGTCGGGGCCGTAATCTTCCCCGCAGAGGGCCAGGTTTGCGGGTTCGTAGATGAGCCCGAAATTGGGCCTTCCGATCTTCTGGAGGACGTTCAGGGAGCCTGAAACGGTTTCGAAGAGGCTGCACGTGTGGCTCTGATGGGCCAGCCTGATGCCCCGCTCCCGCGCTTTGTCTGCGGCCCGCTGCGCAAAGGGGATGTCCGCTTCTGTTTTGAGGCAGACCCGGATGAGGTCACTTTTGAGCGTTTCGGCCAGGTCGAGATGGGGGGCGATGCTGCGGAGACACCCGGGGCCTTCGGGACCGTTTTCCGGGACGGCGAAGTCTCCCGTGACCATAGAGACTTCAATGCCGAAATCGTCCAGGGTCCGGCGCACCAGGAGAACGCGTTCTTTCGGGCTGTGTACGCCCACCATTGAGGCACGCATGCAAAGGGCAAGGTAGCCAGCGTCTCTGGCGATGCGGACGAGGTCGGGCAGTTCGATGTCGATGACGCGCTTGTTGCTGAAGCTTTCGGCGACGCGTACGGAAAGGGAGAGGTTCATCAAGAAGCTCCATGGGGGAATGCACGGGAAAGAGAATTGCAAAATGCAACGGGTTCTACACTCATTTCCAATTTGTATATAATTTATGGTTATTTGTTTCCTGTTGTCAACCGGAGAAAGGGGTGGGGGCGAGGGAGGGTGAAAATTCGGTTGACAAGGAGCGTTCGGGGATTTATTATACAGCGAAGAGCACCTGGGAGGGTCTCTCAATGGGGTGGACGCTCGAAGGCTTCATTTTGAGATCGGGAGGGAAGGGACGTGCGATGTGCACGTCCCTTATTTTTTTTAGAAGCTGTCTTAAAACCCCCAGCGGTCTTCGCGCGGCTGCAAAAGCGCCGGTCGGCGTTGGTCAAACCCGTTCTGAGGGATTGTGAATGCTGAGCGCAGGGGCTGCCAAACGACGCGTTACGCCTCCCGTTTGGGTGCCCTATCTGACGTCGTCAGGGAGGGGAACCTGCGCGCCTTTTGAGGGGGTGCACGACGATCTTTACGCCCGGGCGCTGGTGCTGGACGATGGGACGCAGTCGATTGCAGTGCTGGCGGTGGACTCGATCGGGTACGATAACGCCATTTTAGGCCCCCAGAGGGATTTTACCGGGGAGGTGAGGTCGCGGATTGCGGCAGCGACCGGCATAGAGGGGGATGCCGTGATGCTGACGGCGACGCATTCCCATTCCACGCCGGAGACGATCGGGCTGACTCCGTTCCGGGAGCTGTCCGGGATACCGGAATGGCTGGAAGGGCACCTGGAAGATCTGGTGGCTGTGGCCGTGAAGGCGTGGGAAAGGCGGGTACCGGTTCGAGCGTATGCAGGGGCAAGGGAGGTGGCGGGCGTGGCGCGGCATCGAAGGATCGTGCTGGTAAACCGTGAGGTGAACCGGCGGGGGCCGCTGCTGCCCGAGTCGGAGGTGGCGATACCCTGGGAGAGGGACGAAGTCCTGTCGGTGCTCTATCTGGAGACCGAGGAGGGAACGCCTTGTGCCCTGCTGCTGAACTTTACGGCGCATCCGGTTGTGGCCATGCTGCTGCCGTGGGTTTCCGCAGACTATCCCGGTGCGGCAACGGTCTGTGTGGAGGAGGCGCTGGAGGGAGCGGTCTGCCTGTTTACCAATGGTGCTGCCGGGAATGTGAATTCGGCGCAGGTCGCAACGAGTTTCCAGGATGTCGAGGCGATCGGTCAAACCCTGGGCCGGGCGGCCCTGGCCGAAGTGAGCCGCTTGAAGGAGGGACACTCCCTGGCCGAGATCGGGACCGGCGTCTGTTCGGAGGTGGCTGTTCTGGACCCCGGCCCCTGCCCGTCAATGGCGGAGACCGATCGGGCGGTTGCGGCCGACCCGTCCTGTGAGAATCTGAGGATACACCGTCTGGCACGAAAGCTGGCGGAGGGACCGATTCGTGCAGAGGTTCAGGCCATGGGGCTGGGCCCCCTGCGGTGGGTTTCGCTTCCTGGAGAGGCGTTTGTGGAAACGGGGCTGGCGTTGAAGCGGGAAGGGGCGTCGTTTGTGGTGGGGTACGCCAACGGGTGGGTGGGGTATCTGCCCATTCGTCGGGCATACGATGAGGGTGGGTACGAGGTCGAGGTGGGCCCCTGGAGCCGGGTGGCGCCGGGAAGTGCGGAGCGCCTGGAGGAGGTGGGAAAGGGTCTGCTGAAACAGCTTGGTGAAAAAGGCGACGTCAGTCCAGGTCGGCCGCCGAATGACAATAAGGGTTTGCCGAAAGGGGCGAATTTGGATATCTTGTAAGTATGCTGCTTTGGATAGGGGGTCTTTGCACCGGATAAGGATGGGTCAGATATGAGAATGAAACCAAAAATGATCGAGGTGGTCGTCGATATCGAGATGACAATCAGCAGCATGAGGACAGATGGCATGGTTGCCCGGAGGGCAAGGCATCCCATGGTCTGGCTGCGCAGCGTTGAGACCCATACGGTGCTCCCGATCGTGATTGGAAGCACAGAGGCTATGTCGATCTATGCGGAACTGACCGGCCAGCAAACGCCGCGCCCGTTGACGCACGATTTGCTCAGGGCCATGCTGGACTATTTTGACGCTCAGGTCGAGGAAGTCCGGATCGTGGACCTGAAGGACAGCATTTTTTATGCAGAACTTGTGCTCTGCTGGGGTGGCGATAAAGTGTGTCTGGATACCCGCTCCAGTGACGGTATTGCCATGGCACTGAAATACGATGCCCCTGTTTATATGGCAGAGGAAATATTGGAAAGAGCAGGATGTAAAGAGGATATCGGGCCGGAAGGGATCGCGGTTGAAGGGATGGGGATGAGCCGGTCGGAGTCGACGGAGGCGGCTTCAGATGAGGATATGATTCTGGCGCTTGAGGACCTTCTGGAGGAGGCAGGGTCTGGAGAGCTTGAGGCATTCTCTTACAACCTCAAAGAACGGATCAACAAACTCAAGAAGCGGTTGGAGCGGGCGGTTCGACAGGAACGCTACGAGGAGGCCGGGCGGCTGTGGGACGAGATTGCGAGGCTGAAGGGAAATCAAGAGGGCCAACAAGAGCTGTGAAGCTGTCTTAAAACCCCCAGCGGTCTTCGCGCGGCTGCAAAAGC
>JAAXHW010000009.1:29929-32650 GCA_012270675.1 Candidatus Latescibacterota bacterium
ACCGGGAATTTTAAAACAGCTTCTATAAACGACCGGAGATCGGTCGGGATGGTCCATCAGTTAAACGGGCGAGGTATAAAAAATGCCTCGCCCGTTTTGTTTGCTCTGTGACCGCGCTTCAGGTCAGGGTTCTGAGATTCAAGATTCACCGCAGAGACGCGGAGGACCTGGAGAATGCCGAAGACCTGGAGGCGATGCGCAGTGCAGTGCCCACCATCAGGGCATAGCCGATCAGGAAGACAGTCCAGTTGAACGCCGTTGGCACAAGAGCGAGCACGGCCTTGACGCCCCCCTGCATCAGGAGCGCGATGATGTCCTCCATAAAGACGTACAAAACCAGCAGGGCACCGGTAGACGCTCCGAGCCAGTCGTAGCGGTCCACCCGGATGCGCGTGCTCTTGTCCAGGAGTTGCATCGCACGGAGGGCGCCTGCGATCAGCAGCAGGGAGACCAGAATCGGGGCCAGCACGGGTCCGATCCAGGGCACGGGGATCAGGAAGAGGATATCCCAGGTAAGGAGGGACTCGGGCCAGTTCAGGAAGACCTTGAGCCAGATATAGTACCAGATATCCCAGAGGCCGAAGAGAAAGGCGAAGCAGGCAAACCGTCCCCATCCGGGAGATCCCGCCAGGCGGGCGACGGCGCCCAGCATGAGCAAGGTTGCAGCCTCTCGGCCCAGTTCGATGGCGTAGGTGGAAAGGTCGATCGCTTTGAGGGGAAACGCGAATCCCTCCGGATAGTACATGGCCCGTAGATAGACCACCAGGGCCGATTCCAGATAAGCCATGGATACCGCAAAGACGATCAGAGCGCCCAGGGCCCGGAGATGACCGGTATGAGATTGTGCGTCGGAATTCAGTGCGTCTCACCTCCTCAAGCCTGACAGGTTTTTACCTGCCTAAACCTACGCGCCCTCACCCGGAATGTCAAGCCCGTTGTGCAGCGCCGGAAGTCTTTCGGCGCTTTTTCATGTTGACATTCGGCCCATCCTGTACATCATTATCTTTATTATTCATGCAGGTCGTTTGCGGCCTTTTGTTCGCATGCAAAGGACTTTTCCACGAACACCGAGGTTTGGGATGTGTAAAGGAGGTGAAATGGCGTGTCTCAGGCCTGAGTTAATAGTTTCATGTTTAACCATCCACCCGTAAGGATAAGGAGGTCCAGAGATGGCAGGGATAATTCCCTTAATCAGTTCCGGTGTGGCAGGCCCCCTGGGGGCGATTCATCTGCCCCGATTGTGGCAGAAAGTGCTCCTGGACGCCACGGGCCAACTGGCCGAAGGGTACGATGAATGCGGGATGGGGTTCGATCAGATGGTCCTGGATGGGCTGAAGATCAACCGGGATGCTGCGGTGAATTTTATCAAGGAGAATAAGCCCACCTACGCGGCTTTTGAGCAGTGGGTTGTGGCACAGCGGGGCGGCAGTATTTCCGGGGAGGAGATCGAGGCCTCGAACGCGGCCATCAGCGGCTATAACCACGACGATGATACCCGGGGGGCGATCCTGTCGACGGCCGGCGTCGCGGACGATGGGTCAATCCTGGATGCGGTCAACCTCAACAACCTGGATGACTGGACCGAGTTGCACGCGAGTGTGACCGGTGGGTAGAAGGGCGAAGCGTTCGGCCACATGCGGTCGGGGGTTGTATGCATCGATTGCCACTGGCCGAACGCTTTTTGTCAGGAGGGACAGATGGCAAATTCAGACTATACCATCGGCGTGGTGGGCGTGGGTCGGATGGGGGGCAATATCGCGCGCCATTTGAAGGACGAGGGTTTCCCGGTTCAGGCGGTATACGATATCCGCCCGGAGGTTGCAAAGGAACTGGCTGAAGAGATCGGGGCTGAGGCGTCCGATACGCTCGTCGGGGTGACGGCGGCGGCGGCGTATATCATCACCGTGGTGACCGATGATGACGCTATGCGGACCATTTTCGCCCAAGAGGGGGATAGCCTTCTGCAGGACGCCGGGGGAAAGGTGTTTATCAATTGCGCCACGATTACCCCTCAGGTACACGTGGATGTAGAAGCGCTTGCGACGCAGGTGGGTGCGGACAGCCTGGAAGGGTGCATGGCCAGCAGCATCACGCAGGCTCGAGAAGGTACGCTTTATTTGATGTGTGGTGGAAAGCGCGAGGTGTTCGACCGCGCAAAGCCGATTTTAGATGCGATGAGCGTCGATTTGAGGTACGTTGGAGAGGCCGGCCAGGCGGCGCAGGTAAAGGCGCTGGTGAATATGGTGATGAATATCAATACGGCGGGCCTGGCCGAAGGCCTGGGTCTGGGCGCGGCACTGGGGCTGGACCTGACGATGCTGCAGGAGGTGTTTTCGCAGACAGGGGCCAACTCCCGGGTGCTGGAGACGGACGGAGAGGATATGGAGAACCGGGACCACGAGTGTTATTTCTCGGCGGCGCATGCCTCAAAGGACTCCGGGATCGCCCTCCACCTCGCTCAAGACGCGGGGTTGAACCTTCCTTTGGCCGAGGCGACGAAGAAGCAGTACGACCGGATGATCGAACTCGGCAAGGGCGAGTTGGACAAGTCGGGGGTTGCCGAACTCACGTTTCCAGGCAGGGGATAGGAAAGGGATTTCGGATTTCGGAATGCGGTATTCATTCCGCATTCCGAAATCCTTTCACGCCCGGAACGGGGAGAGGTTTCGGGCGTTGGGAGAACGCCCGTTTCCTGGTTTTATAGGTCTTCAGATAATTATT
>JAAXHW010000010.1:0-37574 GCA_012270675.1 Candidatus Latescibacterota bacterium
GCGGCGGGGTATCTGGCAGGGGCGGGACTGGATGTGGTGGTACTGGAACGGCGGGAAGTGCTGGGGGGGGCGTGCACAACGGAGGAGTTGTTTCCGGGCTACCGGTTTTCGGCCTGTTCGTACATCTGCCACCTGCTGCAGACAAAGGTGATCGAGGAGCTGGGGCTTCGGGAGCACGGATTTGAGGTCTACCGTCTGCATCCGTCGCGGTTTCAGCCGTATCCGGATGGGACGCGGCTGCTGGTCTGGGACGATGTGGCAAAGACGCAGGAGGAGATTGCCCGGTTTTCCCGGCGGGATGCGGAGAACTATCCGGACTGGCTGGCGTTTTGGGAACGGGCAGCGGGGATGATTTATCCCTATTTTTTGACGCCACCGCCTACGGTGAGTGAAATCGCCGAACGCGTGCGTGGCACAGACGACGAAGCGTTGCTGGACCGGTTGTTGACCGCCAGTATGGTGGATATTGTGACCGAGTTTTTCGAGTCGGAGGCGGTGCGTGGGGCGTTTATCCAGGCGCAGGACGTGGGGGATGCCGCAGCGCCGGGCAGTGCCTGGTGCTATGCCTACGTCAAGTGCAATACGTTCAGCAAGCCAGAGAACGTGGGCATTGTGAAGGGGGGTATGGGGGGAATCACACAGGCGCTGGCGGCGGCCGCACGCTCGCGGGGCGCGACGCTGCGAACCGGTGTGGAGGTAACGCGTATTTTTATTGAGGAGGGGAGGGCGTGCGGCGTCTTGCTTGCGGATGGGACGGAGATCCGCAGCCGGATTGTTGTTTCGAATGCAGATCCAAAGCGCACGTTTCTCAAACTTGTGGGGGAGGCCGATCTCGACGCCGATTTCGGCCACCGTGTTGGCCGGCTGAAGACGGAGGCGGGGTACCTCAAGTTTCACGCGGCGCTGAACGGGCTGCCGGACTTTTCGGCCTGGTTTGACGGGGACTTTGATCCTCGTTACGTGGCGGAGATGAAGCTCTGTCCCTCTATTGCGTATTTTGAGCGCAGTTGGGAGGATGCGAAGCAGGGGCGGCCGTCGCGGAATCCGGTAATGGAGGTGCAGATTCCGTCGGTGTACGATGCGCATATGGCGCCGGAGGGGCATCACGTGATGTCGATCTGGGTGCTTTACGCGCCGGTGCATCTGCGCGAGGGGACATGGGACGAGCGGCGAGAGGAGGTGGGGGAGCATCTGATTGATGCGCTGGCGGTTTATGCGCCCAATATCCGGGATATAATCGTGGACTGGTCGCTGTTTACGCCGCTGGACCTGGAGCGGCGGGTGGGGCTGACGGACGGGAATATCCGGCACCTGGATATCGTGCCCGGCCAGTTCCTCGCGCAGCGGCCGCTGGCGGGGTGGGCGCATTACCGAACACCGATCGAGAATCTCTACCTCTGTGGCGCGGGAACGCATCCGGGAGGCGAGGTGACGGGGGCGCCGGGACACAATGCGGCGGGGGTGATTTTGGAGGATTGGGAGTAATATTGCATGCACGGGACGCAGCATAAAACCTACAAAGAGATAAGGATACGAATATGCTTGAGCTCAATCTTACAGGGCAGGTCGCGCTTGTTACCGGCGGGAGCGAAGGGGTCGGCAGGGGGGTTGCTCACAAACTTGCGGAAGAGGGGTGCCGGGTGGCGATCTGTGCGCGGCGCCCCGATGTGCTGGAGGCGGCAGGCAGGGAGATCCGGCAGGAGACGGGGGCCGAGGTGCTGGCGGTGCCTGCGGACGTGACGGTGGCGGAGGAACTGGAGGGTTTCTTCGGCGCGGTCGTTGAGGCGTTTGGGGGGATCGATATCCTGGTCAACAACGCGGGACGGGCGGCAGGGAACTATTTTGAGGATACAACCGAGGAGATGTGGCAGGAGGATTTTGACCTGAAGTTCTGGGCGGCGGTTCGTGGCGCGCGTCTGGCGATTCCGCATATGAAGGCGAGGCAGGGGGGTAGCATTATCAATATTACGCATCCGGGCGGGAAGGCACCGGGGGAGCATTCGGTGCCGACGTCGGTGAGCCGGGCGGCGGGTATCGCGGTGACCAAGGCGCTGTCGAAAGATATGGCGCAGCACGGGATCCGCGTGAATACGGTGTGCCTGACGAATATCAAAACCGCGCAGGGGGTGCGCGCGTGGGAGGCGTCGGGCAGTGCGTTGAGCTATGAGGACTGGTGCGTTGAGCAGGGGAAGGGTATCCCACTGGGCCGGATGGGGGAGGCGAGCGAGGTGGGCGATCTGGTGGCGTTCCTGGTGTCCGAACGTGCGGGGTTTATCACCGGCGCGGCGATTAATATCGACGGGGGAGAGAGCGCGACGGTGTAGCGGGGTGGGGGAATTGAAAACTGGTCCAGCCACCCAACTCCCGGGTACGTTTGTTTTTTGTATGAGGTCATATATGCCAGAGCGGGTCAATAAGGCGGTTGAGTTGCTGGACCAGGGACAGCCGATTTATTATACCGGTGCGCCGGATCTCTCCTATGAGGGCGGCAGGGCGATGGCCGGGACGTGGGCCGATTACATCAACGTGAGTATGGAGCACGGGACGTTTGATCTGCACGCTTTGGGGGAGTTCATGCAGGGGCTGGTGGACGGAGGGCCGGCCCCGAGCGGACACCGCACGCCGGCGGTGATCGTGGACCTGCCGGTGGACGGATCGAGCGAGGCGGTGGTGCGGGCGAACGCGTGGATGTTCAAGCAGGCTCTGGCCAGAGGGGTGCACGGGGTGCTGCTGTGTCACGCGGAGACCCCCGAAGCGGTTCGGGCGTTTGTGGAGGCCTGCCGGTATCCCTTTCACACCATCGGCGTGGGAGAGGGACTACGTGAGGGACGGCGAGGCGCAGGAGGACAGGGCTCGGCCGCTGCGGTCTGGGGGGCGCCCGTGCAGAAGTACTTAGAGGTGGCGGATGTGTGGCCTCTGAACCCGAAGGGCGAGTTGATGCTGGGTCTGAAGATCGAGAATAAGCGGGCGCTGGCAAATGCCGAGGCGAGTACGAAAGTTCCCGGTATTGCTTTTGCGGAGTGGGGCCCCGGGGATATGGGCATGTCCCACGGCTATACCACGGCCCACGACGCGCCCTATCCCGAAGAGATGCAGGCCGCCCGCGTCCGGGTGATGGCCGCGTCCAAAGCCGCCGGACTGGCCTTTTTGGACGGGGTGTATACAGAGAATGTGGTGCGTATGATCGACGAGGGGGTGATGATCTGTTCCAGCCGCACCGGAGAGGCGGCGGCGAAGGTTGGGAGGGCGTACACGAAGCGGGCGATGCCGGTGTAGACCCCGGGTGTATTTAAATCGCCATCTGGTGCGCGCGGGTGAAGCAGCGCCTGCGGACGACGTGGACGACAATGATTGAACCGATGGCGGCCGCGGCGACGATCATGAGCATAACGACGATCTGGTATTTGATGGCGGTAAGCGGTTCCGAACCGGCCAGGATCTGGCCGGTCATCATGCCGGGGAGGGAGACGAGGCCGACGGTCATCAGGGCGTTGATGGAGGGGATCATGCCGGCTTTGATGACGTCGCGGAGGATGGTGGCGGTGGCTTCCTGGTAGGTTGCGCCCAGGCAGAAGGCGAGTTCGATCTGGTCGCGCTGTTTGCGGAGGTCGGAGAAGAGGCGTTCCAGGGCGATGGTGATGGCGTTCATGGAGTTGCCGATGATCATGCCGCCCAGGGGGATGAAGTACTGGGGCGTGTACCAGGGTCTGACCTGGACGATGGCGGCGGTGACGAGGATGGAGACGAGGGTGTAGCTGACGACCATCGAAATGAAGGTGGGAATGAAGAAGGGGACGGCCCGTTCCTGCACCCGCGACCGGATGGCGTGCGCGGCCCAGAAGACCATCCAGATGAAGAGGACCAGGATGAGGGCGGCGTTGTTGATCTGGAAGATGTATTTGAGGACGTAGCCGACCATGAAGAGCTGGGCGAAGGTGCGCACAGTGCCCCAGGCCAGGTCTTTTTCCAGGTTCAACCTGAAGACGACGGAGCCGGTGCCCGCGATCAGGACGAAGATGAGGCAGAGCAGGAGCTGGAAGGGGGAAATTTCGATGATGTTCACAGTGGTACCTCTTTCAGCCTGCCCTCCTGGAAGAGACACCTCCTGGGGGTCACCCGTGTGGGTGCGAAGTCGGTGTGGGAGACCAGGACGACGGCGATTTTCCTCTCGAGGTTGAGGCGTTCCAGCCAGCCTTCCACGATCTCTTTCGATCTGGCGTCAAGGGCCGAGGTGGGTTCGTCGCAGAGGAGGATTTCGGGACCGGCCAGAAGGGTGCGAATCAGGGCGATGCGCTGTTTCTGGCCCACAGAGAGGGTCTCCGCCTCATCGTCCAGGTCCACATCCTGGAGGAGAAAGTCGTCCAGCCGCTTTCGCAGGTCTTCCCCGGATGGGGGGGGCTGTCCGTCCGCGACTTTGAAGTGGAAGGGGAGGACGAGGTTGTCCTGCACGGTGGTTTCGACCACGATGGGGGTCTGCTGGACGTAGCCGATTTTTCGCCGGAGTTCGGTGACCTCGTAGCCGGTCACCGGTCTGCCGTCGATGAGAATGTCACCGGAGGTGGGGTCCTGCAGGCGGTTGAGGAGCCGGAGGAGGCTGGACTTGCCGCTTCCGGAGGGCCCCTGAATCAGAATAAAGTCCCCGCTGTTGACGGTAAGGTTCACGTCCTGGAACAGCGGGGACTTGTCTTTGTAGTGGAGCGAGAGGTCTTTGAGCTGGAGTTGCATGGGTGTTAACCTGCAAAAGCCATGGTGATGCACTGGATTTGCCCGGTAAATCTGAAATGACGTAAAAGTGGAGGCGGATGTCAACAGGAAAGTTATGCTCTTCTCACATTGTCCTTCCGTGATCCATCCGATGCCGCCTCCTGGATGACGTCCAGTGCATCGATGATGCTGAGGCCTGTGTGGTAGCCGGGGTCGGCGTCTGCGGTGGCGGGGATGACGGGGATGGGGGCACCGCTTGCGGAGCGGGTCTGGTAGGCCATCAGGTGGAGGTCGGGGCGGACGAAGTGACCGATGAAGGCGTTGTGGCAGTCGCGCAGGATGTGCAGGGACATCCTGCGGCCTTCGTCGCTTTTTGCGAGGCGCCAGCAGTAAAGGGCCGTTCGCATGGTTTCGGGGAGGTTCCACCAGGGCATGTCGGTGTTGACCGGCTTTCGGGAGAGGAGGTCGAAGGCCTTGCAGATGCCGCCGGCACCGGGAAGGTAGCCGTTGGCAAAGCTGCGTTCGAGGAGCCGGGGCATGAGGGATTCGACGCGTGCGATTTCACCCCGCTGTTTGGGATCGGCAAGGTTGTGCTGTTTTACCATTGAGGTAAATTTCAGAATCAGACCGACGCATTCGAGGCTGTGGCCGGGATCGGAGATGACCTTTCCGTCCTCGCGGTAGGGCAGGCCCCGGTCGTCGTTGGCTTCCCAGAAGTCGTATTCCATCAAGTCCAGGATGCGTCCGTTGAGGTTGACGTGGTGTTCCAATTCGTGCCGGATGAGGCGCAGGCCGAGTTCGACGCTGTCGGGGTTTCCGTATCCGGCCAGGAGGGCGGCGGTCCCGATCTGGATCATGTAAGGACCGTGAAAGTGGCAGCCCGGTTTGACCTGCACGGGATCTTTGGGATCGAGGGTCTGCTGGTCGTTCACAAAGGTGCCCTGCCAGATGGCGTCGTCCACCTGCCGGATGTAGTCGAGGGCCTCGGCGGCGGCTTCGTCATCCTTGAGGTAGCGGGCTGCGGCGTACATCCCTTTGGCGGAAAAGATGTCGGAAAAACCGTAGAAGGCATCGGCCGCGGGGGTTGTTTTTCGCGGGTTGCCACTGGCGTCCAGGAGGAAGGGGTCGCCGTTGGGGGTCATGAAGAAGAAGAGGTGGCCGGCGTTGCGGGACCGTATCTCGCGGAGTGTGGAGAGGATGTCGCGCATCATCCGCTCCAGGCGGGGCAGGAGGTTCGGGCCGAGCCGGCGGCGGCGTATCCAGCGGCAGTGGCCGGCCAGGGCTTCGAGGCCCCGCCCCTGGATCCAGCCGTAAATGGCGTTGGGGCCGCGGACGGGGTCGTCTGCGGGAAAGTCACTGCCGGTGATGAGGTCGAGTTTGGTGTCGATGAAGGGGTAGTCAGGGGTGCGGTCGTACCGGTCTGCGATGGCGGCCATGATGGAGATGAGCATGGCTTCGTAGTCGGGGAGGATGGCACGAAGGGTTTCAAGGGTGGGGTCTTTGGGCAGCAGGGCACCCCGATACGGTGGTGTTTCGGACCGATCGCCCACAGGTTGCTTCCTCCTTTCCAGCATGGGTCACGCGGCTCAGATGTCAGGACCAGACGAAGATTTCACCGTCGTCTGCGGAGTAGCCGATGAATACGGCCAGGACGATCCTGGGGTCGGGGCCCTGCAGGGGTGGGACCTCGTGGATGCAGCGGGTGTTGAAGAAGTAGAGGTCGCCCGGTTGCAGGTCCACACGGCAGCGGGCGATGCTGTGTTCGGCCGCGTAGTCGTGGAAGGTGTCTCCGTCGATGTGGGGCTGGACGTCCTGAGTCCAGAGGCACCGATGCAGGATGGCCTGGGTGCTTTTACCCCTGTGGGAGGCGTTCTGGAAACAGAGGACGCCGGCAAACTGGTGCTCGAAACGGGAGACGGCGTAGTTGAAGCGCTTCTCGCGCAGGGTGACGTGGTCGATGTGGGGCCTGTAGGTGTGGCTGGTATAATGGATGCGGAAGATGGCCGGACCGTAGAGGCGGCCGTCAGGCTCGCGGGCGACTTTGACGGTTTTGCCGACGGCGAGTTCGGAGAGGGCCTCGTAAATGGTGTCTACCGGGTTGTCGAACCCGTCAAAGAGGTGACGGAAGAGGGCGTGGGTATGCCCGGCGTGCTTCAGGAAGGCCTCTTTGTCGCTGCCCCGGTTGCCCAGACTGGTGCCGATGTCGATGCGCGTGCGGGTATTTTCAGAAGTGGTGTCTGCCGGATCGTGCATGAAGCCCCGGTGGATGAACCTCCGGATGAGGCCGGCACAGTGGGTCGGGGGGTAAACCCGGCGCAGGAGGATGGCCGGGATGCGGGCCTCGGAGAGGGCAAGGAGCGGGTGCTTGTACGCGGCAAGGACGGTTTTCAGGTCCGGTCCTGCCGGGGTCCAGTTTTCAGAGGATGGCACCGGGCTTCTCCTGTTGTGGGCGGCAGGGGCTCGCCGGTGAGCATGTGGATGCGCCGGCCTTCCTGGAAGGTGGCCGGGGGGGCATCCACCTCTTCTCCGGCGATCATTTTGCGGAGGATTTCGGTCACGCCGGCAATGGCGGGCTCGATGAGTTTCTCGCCCTTCTGCCGGGTGCCCTGGGCGGCTGCGGGGTTGTCGATGTCCATCTGGTGCACCCGTTCGGGGGCGAGGACGAGCATGGTGGAGGTTTCGTACTCATCCGCGTGGCCGGGCAGGCGTTTGTTTTCCAGGGTTGCTGCGACCAGGTCAGGATCGTACACGTCCCAGTAGGACTGGAAGCGCAGGTTGACGCCCAGCCTGTCCCGGTACTCGTCGATGCGGCGCATGAGGGGTCTGACGTTGCCGCCGTGGCCGTTGAGGATGAGGATGTTTTCAAGGCCGGCCCGCTGGAGGGAGTGGCAGACGTCGAAGACGTATTCACAGAAGATTTCCGAGCGCACGGTGAGGGTGCCAATATGTTCCATCCAGTGTTCCGAGTAGCCGATGCCGATGGGGGTGGCGACCACGACCTGGGGATGGAGACGTCTGGCGGCCTGTTCGGCCATGTGGGTGACGTGCAGGGTATCGTGGACCATTTCGAGGTGTTCGTTGTGCTGCTCGGTGGCGCCAGTCGGCACGACCGCGGCTTTGATGGCACCGGCCTGCATGCGGTTTCGAAATTCCTTGCGGGTCAGGTCGCCGATGAACACGCGTGCGTCTGACATGGGGACTCCTTTTTTGTTCGTTTTACCGGAAGGTGCGAGACAGCTCTACCAGGGTATGATGCACCAAAATTCATCTGAGGTCAAGGGCATGTTTGATGGGGTATTGTACCGGCGGAAAAGCCCCTTCCCCCCGCAGCGAAGGTGGGGGAGTCGCAGCAGCCGGCCATCAGGTCTTGTGGGCTTCACCTGCCTGGATGAGGGCGCGTTTCATGGCGATGGGGCCGACCATCTGGTTGATGGCGATGACGGCCACCACCACGGTTACAAACGCATCCCCCCAGGTGGGAAAGCGCCGGACGACCTCCAAGGCCAGGCCGAGGCTGATGCCCGCCTGGGTCAGGTAGGCCATACCCGCGATGCGGTTGAGACGCGGAGGATCGCCGCCGAGATGCCCGCCGGTATAGGCCCCCAAAAAGATGGCGGCGGCCCTCACGGCGGTCAGCAGAAGGGCGACGGTCCAGGTCTGCTGCAGGGCGTTCAGGTTCAGTCCGGCGCCGGCCAAGGTGAAGAAGAGCACGTAGACCGGCAGGCTGACGGCGTTGACCGCGCCGATGAACCGTGCGCCCTGGCGGGAGTAGTTCTGCACGGTGAACCCTGCGGTTACACAGATCAGCAGCGGTTCCAGCCGGAGGCCCAGGCCGTGGGCCTCCTCCATGTATTCCGCAAGTCCGGAGGAGATGCTGGTGACCAGCAGCGCGGTGCCCAGCAGGAGAACGGGGAGGTTCACCCGGACGCGGTCAATGTAGAAGGCGAGTCCCCAGCCCAGAATCAGTCCCACGCCGATTCCCACCAGGATCTCCGCTCCCAGGGTTGCGACAAACGCGAGGTCGAGGGAGGCTGCCGGCGACATAGCGACCTCACAGAAAGAGACCGCCGAGGCGAAGAGGACGATGACGAACACGTCCACGGCCACCGTGACCCCCAGTGCGGTCTCAGTGAAGGGGCCGTGCGCCCTGGTCTCGCTGATGACGGCGATGGCGCTGGAGGGGGACCGGGCCACGGCGAGCACGCCAAAGAGCATGCCCACGGCGAGCATCTGAAGTCCGGAAAATGGGGCGGTGAACGGGAGCAGCGATCGGCTGAGCATGATGAAGAGGGTGACGATTGCAAAGACGACGACCGTGGAAGATGCGATCACCAGGAGGATGACCCGCATCCGGTCCCGCAGTTCGGCGACTCTCAGTTCTCCCCCTGCGGCCAGGGCGATGAAGGTGACGGCCAGTTCGTTCAGGAAGCCGAGGTTTTCGACGGTATCGACCGTGAGGAAGCCGAGGAGGTAGGGTCCCATCAGGAGGCCCACGCAGAGGTAGCCGGTGATCCTGGGCAGGCTGAGGGAGAAGAGGAGGTGGCCGGCGATGTGCCCCGAGAGCAGGAGCAGGCCCACCAGCAGGGTGGTGTGCGCCCCGGGTGCGTCTCCCGGGGGGATGCTGCTGGCCCATCCGATCAGCAGGACCAGGACCAGGAATACACCGATCCCTCTCACGGCGTTTTCTCCAGAAGGCGTCTCACCAGCGTGGGGCCGATCAGTTCGCTGACCAGCATTCCAAGCAACACAACGGAGATGACCGCATCGGTGAGTTCGGATCGGTGGATCTGGTGGAGGTTGACCACAATGGCCACGGCCATGCCCCCGTGCGAGAGGAGCCCCAGTCCGATCTGCTTCAAGGGGCCGGGTTGGGGCAGGAAGAGCTGGGCCGAGAGGTAGCCGCCCAGGATTTTGCCGAAGGTGCGGGCAATGAGGTAGGCGGGAAGGAGGGCCGCGATCCAGATTGACCCGATCTCCCAGCCGGCCCCCACCAGGATGAGGAAGAGGATGTAGATTGACCGCTCTCCCCGCAGGAGGACATTCTGGATGCCTGCCTTGGCGCGACCACCTGCCAGGTTGGCCACGACCATTCCGGCGATGAGGTTGACCAGCAGGGGCGAGAGGTTCAGGTAGAGCGCCAGGCCTCCCCCGAAGACGACGGCACCGATGACCACCAGAAGCATCTCCTCACCCTCCAGGCGGTAGGCCGTAAGCGCGACGGTAAGGAGTCCGACGGTCAGGCCAAGCCCCAGGGATGCGCCGACCCAGAGGTAGGCGGGTGTTTCGCCGTTTTGGATGGCCACACAGGAGACGATGCCGAAGGTGATGACGCCGACCAGGCCGTCCAGGTTTGAGACGTTTTGGAGCAGCCGCATGAGAGGACGGCTGGCCGAAGGCGCGTTCCGGGCGGCCAGGGCCAGGCCGCTCTGAGCGGTGTCCGAGGCCGCGGCGGCGAGGGTGATGGCCCCGATGAGGACAATACCTGTTTCGTAGGCGAAGAGTTTCTGGAAGAGGAAGTAGAAGGGAACGACGACGACAGCCATTGTGACGATTGCCTGGAGGAGGGAAATTCTGAAGACCTGTTTCGGGATGTGGGTCAGCCGCCGGAACTCCCACTGGATTCCGAAGAGCATCCCGATCCAGGAAAGCCCCAGGCCCATAAAGGGATAAAGCCCCTGAAGGGTGGGTCTGTCGAGGAGGTTCAGGGCGGTGCCGCCGAGCAGAAGGCCGACCAGGACGTATTCGGTGCCGGTGAGAAAGAGGTTCTCGATTCCCAGCGGGAGCCGGAGGCGGACGAAGCTGAGGCGGGATCCCAGAAAGGCGATGGCGGTCACCAGAACGGCTACGATAACCAGTTTCATAGACGTTCCCCGGGGGTCGGCCCCAGGTAAAAATCGACCGGTATGAGAAAGAGTTTGCCGATTTCCGGTTTGGTAAAGTCGATGTCTATTTCTTTAAAGTGCAGGACCAGGGGGTCGAGGAGACCCCGGTCCGGAAGGACCGCAACAATCGTTTTGGTGTGGCCTGTCCCGCCGGTTGCCTGCCAGAGCCCCGCGAAGATGGGCACGTCTTCGGAGAGCACCCGCTCCATGCTCGTTCCGTCCAGCACGGCCGCTCCGGTGATTTCCATTTCCACCAGGGCGGAGAGCACCTCATCCAGGAGGTCTTCGCGGTAGAGAACAATCAGAAGAAGGTACATGTTCATATGGGTTCCTGGTCACGGATGAGGGCGATGATTTCATCGGGGGAGGAGGCGTCCAGGACCTTTTGCGCCATCTCCGGTCTGTGAAAGATCCGCGCCGTGCGGCTGAGCACGCTCATGTAGGCGGGCATGGCGGCTTCCGATGAGAGGATGAGAAAGATCAGATGCACCGGCTGTCCGTCGAGGCTCTGGAAGTCGAGGCCGGGCCGCGAAATGCCCAGTGCAACCACCACCCCGTCAATGTCGTCCGACCGGGCGTGTGGAATGGCCACCCCCCTGTCCACTCCGCTGGTCTTGATCGCTTCCTGGTCGAGGATGCGCCGGAAGAGGACGTCGGGGTCGGAGAGCGTCATCGACCGGTTCATCAGGGCAATCATCTCTTTGATGACCTCGTTCCTTACTGTGCTCGACAGATTGAGTTCGATCCGATCGGGAGCCAGAGCGTTAGACAGTTTCATGGACCTGTTCCCCATGGTTGTGTCAGGCGTGGTGTGCTGCGGCAGTATTGAGGTCGGTGAAATATACAACGTATTCGGGATACAGCCCTAAGAAAAAATCAGGGTCCACCAAAGGCCCTGGACGGTGGGGGCCGGATCCCAAAAGCGTATCGCACCGTTTTAATGGTTGTGTAAGTTGGATGATTTCAATATCTTTCAGTTTGTCATTCACCCAGGAATAAATCCGTGGGCCTGTCCCTGACCCACCTCCGCGAACCGTGTGGGTTTTCTCAGAGGTTTTCCGTGCGGTTGGGATTCAGGAGTTGGCGGAAGGTTCTGGGCAGGGACTGCGTTGAGAGGAGAGGGTTATGTTTAGCAGGAATATAGAGAAGGCCCTGAACGAACAGCTCAACAACGAGTTCTTCTCGTGGTATAACTATCTGTCGATGTCTTCCTTTTTCAGAGCGCTTAGCCTGAACGGCTTTGCTCGCTGGATGAAGGCCCAGTCACGGCGCGAGATGGTACACGCCATGAAAATCTATGAGTTTCTACCCGAGCGCGGCGGCAGGGCGATGCTGACCCAGGTCGCACAGCCGTCCAACCAGTGGGACTCACCGCTGGCTGCGGTGCAGGAGGCGTATCGACACGAACAGGAAGCCAGCGGAATGATCAACGACCTGGTTGATCTGGCCCTGAGCGAACACGCCCACGCTACGAATGCGTTTTTGCAGTGGTTTGTCACCGAACAGGTGGAGGAAGAAGCACGGCTTCGAGCGGTTGTGGAAAAGCTCAAACTCGTGGGAGAAGACCCCTACGGGCTGTTCCTGATTGACCGGGATATGGGAAAAACATAAGAGAATTTCCTTCCTATTCAAGCTTTAGAATTGTCTCTTTTGAACGCAGAACGCGGGGGTTGATACGGAAACGGAGCCAGCCGTCTTCGCTTTCTGCTTCCAGAATACCCATCTGCTTTCCCTCCCGTTCCAGAACGGCCTTTTTGAGCGATGTTCGAATTTTGATCTCCGCGGAGGTGGTGGTTCGGATACGGAAGCAGTGCTTTGTGTCCTCTTCCATCCAGAAGACCGAAGGAATGCGGAACCGGACGCCGCTGTTGAAGGGAAAATGGTCCACTCCGATGCAACGGCCTCTTACGGATTTGACCGCATAGGCCGTCCAGCAGCCCTGGTCCGGATCTTCAACCTCAACAAAGCTGCCCCCAAGCGCAGCGCTATCGGGAATCGCAACGGCGGCCTGGAAACCCGTCGTGTCGTAAGAAGCGATCTCACCTTCGATCACCGGACGCTTCAATACAACCGAGACATCGGGCGACGCGAAACGGGCTGCTTCTGCCAGAAAGAGGGCGGAGCGCCCTCCTTTTTCCCGGGTGTAGACCGCCGCCCGCCCGGTAAGCGCAAACCCCTCGGCTGTCAGGTCCGACCCATCCGGCGTCTGAAGCACGATATCGGTACCGCCTTGGCGGGTAATCTGAAGCGCTGTGGGGCCGTCTGCGCCCTCAGGCAGGCGAATGGACCGGACGCCGGTGATATCGGACGCTTCCCGGTAGTGTTCGATCAGGGTCACAAAACCATTCCCGCTTCCCCGTTCGCGGTTTCGTGCAAAAAGATAATCCTTTCGAAGTCCGATTTCCGCGTGGTCCCGCTGCCCGGGGCCGTCTCCGAGGATAACCTCCTCGGCAGGCGAGAGGAACCGGACGCGCATGGTCATCCCCTCGTCCGTCCATGCGGTGGACCAGGGACCTCTGGGAGCGCCGACGCGGAGATTTTCGATGTCGCGGCCGATCACCCCTTTCCGACTTTTAAGAGGGATGGGCCTGCTGTTTGCAGCCACGGGCCGGGAGGTGATCTCACCCTCGCCGTGAATCGCATAATCGTGGATGCTGCCGCCCTTCACACGGAAGCAATCCACGAGATAGGCCGGTCCTTTTCCCCGGTGAACCATAAAGCAGGAGCGGCGGTACACATCGGCTTCATCGTAAGCCCTGGTATCGGCTTCGATAAATTTAACCCGGGGCGAAGCGGCAATCAGACGCACGCTGCCGGGAGGGCGTCGGCCGCGCGGCAGCTGCTCCTTCCCGTCAACAACGACCAGATTGTGCTTCAAGGTGCTTTTGATGCTGGCATTCAGGGGATGGTCGCCGATATAGCCCAGGTCGGACAGCACCTCAACTCCCTCGGCGAACATGGCAATATTGAGCGCGTCGGGATGGTCGTGCCCTTCGGGCTTGTAGAAATTCATCAGGAAAGTGGCCGTGCCGGCCAGATCCTCCTGGAACATACGCTCGTACCCGGTATTGAAAATGGCCAGCAGCCAGCCGGGGAAGAAGAGATCCCGCACCGGGGGAGGATCAACCGGTTCGAGGTCGGCGGAACGGTTGAACAGGGCGAAGTCGTCTCCGCTGTCCAGCCGGACAAAGGGGGCGAACTCCTTGCCCAGGCGCACAAGACCGATGTTGTGCAGCCAGGCCGGTCCGGGCCATCCCGGTCCGTCTTCATGGGCATCGGCGGTGTGGGGCACCCGACCGTCGGGCAGCGTCATATGGATCCGGGCCCGAAGCACTGTGTGATAGGGCCCGTCGGAATCGTAGAGATCCAGATCGTCGAAGCGGTCTTTGCGGCGGTACGACGGAGGATCGCTATAGCCGCGGGCCACTTCCGGCAAATCGTGGACGTTGGATGTGCCGTATGCGTAATAGCCCGAGCCTTCAGCCGTAGAGCCGTCGAACTTGAAGAACCCCTTCACATAAGGTTTGAACCCCTCCACGCCCCGGTGAACGTACGCCGGCACCCCCAGAAACCGGCCCAGGGCCACTTCGCCCACCCGGCAGCCCGCGACCTTGTTGTTGATCCCCTCCCAGTGGGTAAAGGTAAACAGTCCCTCGACGATCAGGTTCCCAACTACGGTCTCCCGCTCCCCTTCGGTCAGAAAAAGACGGCCCTCTCGATCCGTTGCGTCCCAGATCAGATCCAGCGCCTCGGCGAGGTTGACGAGATGAGAGGCTTCGGCCTGCACGCCGCCGGAAGACAGCCGCCCGCAGCCCCAGAAGGTCTGGATAAGCTTGCCGCTTGCCATAGCGGACCGGGCGTCCTGGTCCGGACAGGCGTTGACCTCATATTTGCCGATAGTTTCGTCCCGGGCCATAAGTTCGCAGGCATAGAGGGGATCGCAGTCCATGTAGGTATTCCAGTAGTCGTGAAAAAGATAAGTGGGATAGACCTCTGCAAACCGCTTCAGAACCGCAGCGGCGGTGCGGGCGTAGCGATCTTCCCCGGTCAGTCGGTAGACCACGGCCAGCGTGCGGGCGACCCCTGTCATGTGGTGCGCCTTGTTCTGGCGGATGGCGCCTTGGTAGGACGAATGCACCTTGCGTCCGGCCCACATAAACGCGTTTCGGCCCGTTGAAAACCGCCGATCGCCCACTTCGCCGGGCCGGACATAATAGGGAAGTACCTGTCCGGAGCGAGGGAGTTCCAGCCGACCGTTTTCTACAAAGCGCTGATCGGTCATGGCAGCGCCGCAGTGGAAGCAGACGAGCTTCTCAGGATCCCGATAATCCCACTTCATTCTGTACGTATTGTCGGCCTCGCAGACGGGACAGAACGTGCCGTACACATGGAGGGGCGTCAGGTCGGGCACCATGGTATCGACCCAGGCTGCAGAACGGTCGGTATAGTGGCCGGCCAGGGCCAGCATGCGGTCGTAGTGTTGTCTGGCCCAGTCGTGTTTCCGGATGTTGGCCCGCGCAACGTCAAGGTTCTCCTCCCGGATACTCAGGCAGGGGTGTTCAACCCGTTTCGCACTTCGATGGTATTTCACTTTGAGCGCTTCCAACCGCTCCCTGCATTCGCGTTCGCCCGCGCTGTTCCAGCGCGGTGGGGCAACAAGTCCGACCTTTTGATTCCGGGTTCGCTTTGAACCAGTCATTTTCACATCCTCTCGAATACAGGCTAAAATTGTAACCAGAAACCGGGCGTCCGCGGCCCGTTGGGCGTGTTCCGGGTTGGATATGATGGGGCAGGATGCGTACTGTGTCAAGCAGAATATTGCCGGTTGCGAGCTGTGGGTGCGGAGGCTGTTTTGCGGAGATGGTTGTCAGAGGCGCGTTTTTTTTATATACTGACATAGCGGAAGGTGAAATCGTCACGGTCAGGATGCGTATTTCCAACAGGGTTTCAGGTTACTGTACAATGGGCAGGAACTTGCCTCTTCCGATTCAAATCGTCCTGGGAGGGTTTTTATTATACCTCTCCTACTGCTGTCTGCTTTTCCTGCTGCAGCGGCAAATGGTGTTTCCCCGTGCACAGGCCGGGAAAGGGGTGGGAGCGCCCCCGGTTCCGGGCCTGGACGTGATCTGGCTGGACATGCCCTTCGGGAAGGTCGAAGCCTGGTTCCTCCCTCCCCAGTTGAAGGAAGAACCTGCGCCGGTGGTTATTTTTGCCCACGGCAATACGGAGTTAATCGACATCTGGCCCGGTAAGCTTCAGGGGTTCACGCGTCTGGGCATGGGCCTGCTGCTCGTCGAATATCCCGGCTACGGGCGCTCGGAGGGGTCGCCATCTCAACAGACCATTACCGAAACCTTCATCGCCGCATACGACACCCTTGTTGCTCGAAAGGACGTTGACCCGTCCCGAATCGTTCTGTTCGGACGTTCTCTGGGTGGGGGTGCCGTCTGCGCCCTTGCTGCCCGGCGGCCTTCTGCGGCGCTGATTTTGATGTCGACATTTACCAGCATCCGGGCGCTTGCCGTGCGGCGTCTGGTGCCCGGCTTCGTGGTTCTGGATGCTTTTGACAATCTCTCGGTCGTCAGTTCCTACGCCGGTCCGGTGCTCGTGGTCCACGGAAAACGCGACGGCCTCATTCCCCACACCCATGGAGGGGCTCTGAGCCGGGCCGCCCCACAGGGCAGGCTGATCACCTACGAAGCCGGGCACAATACCATGCCTCCCAGCTGGGACGTTTTCTGGCAAGATGTGGAAGCTTTTCTTCGCCACACCGGAATGATCCGCGCCGGGTGAAGCATATTCTGCAGGCAAAGAGTGGAGACCATGCGATGCGCGTGCAGGTTCCGGATGGGTATGGTGGGCCTGCTCTTGTTGATAGGACAGCCTGAAGCGAGGGAGCGGGTGAACCCCTTGTCCGGTCCGGAAAGCGCCATGTCAGCACAGCACCCTCCGGCCATCCCCTTTGAGGGACCCAAAAGTACCGACTGGTACGCAGTTTTTGTAACGTGGGATCAAGCATACGGAGACAATTATCTGGATGGCCGCGACGGAGGAACGTTCGCCTGGGGCCCTTCGGGCTATGTCCAGAGGATGTACCTGAACCTCTACCGGACCTTCAAAGAAACGGTCTGGCTGGACAAACTGGTCAAACAGATAGATCGCATTCTAAAAGCCCGCTCGGACGTGCCACCCTATGAAGTCTACGATCCCCGATACGTGGACGGCTACAGAGGCTGGGGACAGGACCGATACAGCCAGTACAAGCCCGAATATACCGAATGGTTCTGCGACGATGGGTTGATCATCAGCCCGATGCTGGCATTTGTGGAGCTGGTCTGGGACGACCCGTCTTTGCACGCGGCCTACAGGGCCAAAGCGGATGACTGCCTCCGCATTGTGGAAGAGGACGTGATTGCCAAGTGGTACGCCAACTGGGCGCCGGACCCGGGGTGGACCGAAGAGGACAACAGCCGCTATCGCGAGGATCGGGGGTACCACGTCTACGAATGGTCCGGGTGGAAGAACCAGCCGCTGAATATGTACCTGTCGTTCACGGATGCGCTGGTGACGCTCCGTCGCCTTTCCAGGTCGCCGTATTACAGGCCGTATCAAGAGGCGTTTGTGCCGTTTTACGCGGCCCAGAGCGAGCAGATGATGCGGTTCTTCCACGATCAGATGCAGTACGATGCGGAAGTGGACGCTTATACCTGGAAATACGGTCCCAACAGCTGCTGGCCCGACCTGGTGGAGGACGTGGGGCATGGCTTTATCGATATTCAGGCGGCGCTGCAGGGGGTGCAAAGCGGCCTGAGTTTCACCGAGAAGGATCTTGAGCGGATGGCCAGTACCTTCGTTCACAAGGTCTGGAACGGGAGTCTCAAGCAGCCGGTGTTCAGTTACTATGTAGACGGCATTCCCAGCGAGTTCGATGCGGACCGGGGCAGCTGGGGGTGGGGGTTTCTCTACCTGGCCGGGTACGACTACCGGATCTGGGAAGCGATGGCCGCGTACTTCGAAAAGGAGGTTTCGATTCAGGACCAGTCGGCCTATATTGCCGTTACGGCCGCGATGCTGGGAATTGCGACGCAGGCGCACGACAGGTGGGCGCCTGGCGCTCCGATGCACCCCGAAGTCGTTTGCAGCGGACAGGATCTGCGGATTTCGTGGCGGCCTCCGGAAACGGATGCCGACGGCACGGCGCTTACGGGGCTGAAAGGGTATATCGTGTACCGCGCACCCGGGCCGGAAGGGCCGTTCGACCGCCTGAACGAGGCCCCGCTGGACACAACGCGGTATGTGGATCGGGGTGCGGCATCCGAATCTTATTTTTACCGGATCACCGCCGTGGACTATCGGCGACCTCCGAATGAGGGGGCACCCTCTACGACGGTCTCTGTACGTTCGGGAGGGACCGATTGAGCCGGCGCTCAACAGATTGAATCTATGTCGACCGTGACCGTTTCGCAGTCTGTACAGAAGCGCATTACAGCGACGCTGTTTCTTTCTCAGAGCTTATTCGGGGCGGCCATGATCGCCTCGTTCACTTTAATGGCGATTGTTGCCGCGCACCTGAGCGGAAGCGACAGTGCAGCCGGGGTGCCCCCCATGCTCACAATGCTGGGGCGGTCGGCGGCCGCCTACCCGGTTGGCTGGCTCATGGACCGCGCGGGACGGCGGCCGGGCTTATCGCTTGGTTACATGCTGGCTATGCTGGGCGCTATGCTGAGCGTGGCGTCCATCATATCGGGCTCGTTTATGGGTTTTTGTGTCGGTTCGGTGCTGTTCGGGATGGGGCGCGGCGCCAGCGAACAGGCGCGTTTTGTCGCAGCCGAAGTCTATCTGCCCCACCGGCAGGCCAAAGTTATCGGCCTGATTGTTTTTGCCGGCGCGGTCGGCGCAATTGGCGGTCCTCTCCTGGTTGACCCTTCAGGCCGGCTTGCGGCGGCGTATGGTCTGCATGCCCATACCGGCCCCTATCTTGCAGCCACGGTATTCGCTGCGCTGTCCGCGGCCCTCACCTTTACACTGCTTCGCCCGGACCCGATGGCGGTCGGACGCAGACTGGTGGTGCAGGCCCGTGAGGCCGACTCTCCGGCCCGGTCCCTGCGCGTCATCTTCGCCGGAGGGACCGTACGGCTGGCCGTTACCGCAATGGTCATCGGCCAGCTTGTCATGACCCTGATCATGGTGATCACACCCCTGCATATGGACCACCACAGCCACAGCCTGAAAGCCATCTCCTGGGTGATTATGTCGCATACCCTGGGCATGTACGGCCTGTCCAGCCTCACCGGCTGGCTCACCGACCGTGCGGGCCGGGTGCCCATCATCGCCATGGGCTCGATCATGCTGGCCGTATCCAGCCTGTTGACGCCGGCTTCTGCGGATATGGCTTCGCTTGCCTTTGCGCTTTTCCTGCTGGGATTGGGCTGGAACTTCTGTTTTATTGCCGGCTCGTCCTTGCTCTCCAGCGCCCTGTCATCCAGCGAACGGGGACGAGCGCAGGGTGCCAACGAAATGATGATCGCCCTGGCTGCCGGAACCGGAAGCCTGGGCACAGGCTTTGTCTTTGCCTGGGGTAATATCGTGGCGGTAAGCATCGTGGGCCTGGTCTTTTCACTGGCCCTTATTGGGGTCACCGTCTGGTTCGTCCAGGTGCGCCTGGGTGTAAGGAGCGAAAAATGTCCATAGAAAACACGGTAAAACGACTTTATGACGAGGCCATCGTCGTAGACGCCCTGAATGTGAGCAACTGGGAAAGCCCCGCTGTTTTCAAAAGCCTGCACGCGGGCGGGGTCACCGCCATCAATGCCACAAGCGCAATCTGGGAAAACTACAGAGAGGGAATGGACAACATCGCCGCCTGGCTGCGCCGATTCAAAGCGTACCGCGACATTCTGACGCAGGTCAAGACGGTGCAGGACATTCACCGGGCAAAAGCCGACCACAGGGTGGGCATCATTCTCGGATGGCAGAATGCCTCTCCCATCGAGAACGATCTGGACCGGCTGGCGCTGTTCTATGAGCTGGGCGTGCGCATCATTCAGATTACGTACAACGAGCGCAACCTGATCGGCAACGGCTGCTACGACCGGAGGGATGAGGGCCTCAGCAACTTCGGGGTGGATGCCATCCGGGAAATGAACCGCCTGGGTATCCTCATCGACCTTTCCCACGTGGGAGACCGGACCACGCTGGACGCTGCGGAAGTGTCGGAAAAGCCGGTGGCCTGCACCCATGCAAACGCCCGTGCCTTTTTCGACCACGTGCGCAACAAAACGGACGAGGCGCTGAAGCTTATCACCGAAAAAGGGGGTATGATCGGCGCGAATGCCTTTCCCTCGTTCTTCCCCAATACCTTTGATACAACCCTGCAAGAATACGTAGACGCCATTGGGGACCTGGTGGAACGGGTGGGTATTGACCATGTGGGCATTGGAACCGACTACACGCAGGATCAACCCGCAGCCTTTTTCGACTGGCTCTTTGCCCAGCAGGGAACCAGGTATCAGGAACGGCCGCTTGGATATCCGGATCCCCTGATCCATCCAAAAGGTATGGAAACCCCCGATAAATTCGTCAATATTGCAGGAGAACTGCTCGGACGTGGGTACAGCGAGGCGGATGTGGCGAAGATTCTGGGAGGGAACTGGCTTCGGATTTTTGGAGAGGTCTGGGGGTGATCCGCCCTCTTCCGCACACGGGGGGACGGGGGTGGGGGCCTCTACAAGCAAGGAGATACGATGAAATTACCCGGAAAAATCCATCCAGCAGTGATGGACACACGGCGTGATTTTTATAAAGGGAAGATGAGCCGGAGGGAGTTCCTGCGGTTTGCGACGCTTTTGGGGGTATCGGTTCCAGCGGCGCAGGTTCTGATCGGGTGCGGGGGAGAGGAGACACCGGTGGTTGAAAAGCAGGCGGCTGCTGTCCGGCGGGGGGGGACGCTGAAGGTCGGGTCTGCGGTCCAGCGGATCGACCACCCGGCCCGGATTTCGTGGGTGGAGGGGGCCAACCAGCTGCGGCAGGTGGCGGAGTATTTGACCGAGACGGGACCGGATAACCTCACGCGTCCCTGGCTGTTGGAGCGGTGGGAGGCGGACGAGGAGATCAAGACCTGGACGCTTTATCTGCGCAGGGGGATCAGGTTTAACAATGGGGATGAATTGACTGCCGACGATGTGATTTTTAATTTCAACCAGTGGCTCAATCCGGATGTGGGCTCTTCGGTGCTGGGGCTGATGTCCTACCTCAACAGGAACAATGTTGAAAAAGTGGATGCGTATACGGTTCGCCTGCACTTGGACGCGCCGCAGATTGCGGTGCCGGAGCACCTGTTCCACTACCCGGCGTTGATTATGCACCGTGGCTTTGAGGGCGATTTTATCAAGCAGCCGATTGGCACCGGCCCGTTCAAGCTGGTGGAATACACGGAGACAGAGCGGGTCATCCTGGGGCGGCGGGAGGGATATTGGCGCACGGACGGTGCCGGAAATCCGCTTCCGTACCTGGACGAATTGATCTATCTGGACCTGGAGCAGGACACGCGCGTTGCGGCGATGCAATCCGGACAGATTGATACGACTTTTCAGCCGCGCCCACCCGACTGGCTGGCCCTGAAAGATGTGCCGGGACTTACGATCCGCCCTGTGAGTACCGCCCAGACGTTCGTATTGCGCATGCGGGTGGACTTAGCGCCGTGGAACGACGCGCGCGTGCGCCAGGCGCTCAAACTCTGCCAGGACCGCAGAGAGATCTTGCGACTTGCTTATTTCGGACAGGGCGATCTGGGCATGGATGCCCACGTGGCGCCGGTTCACCCCGCGTATTGCGAAAGACCGATTCCCGAATATAACCCCGAAAAGGCCAGGGCGTTGCTGGCGGAGGCCGGCTATGCCGACGGTCTCAAGGTTACGCTTACGACAAAAAACGATATGGCGGAACCTGAGATTGCCCAGGCCTTGAAGGAGATGGCTGCACCCGGTGGAATTGAGATCGAACTGGATATTGTGGAGCCGTCCAACTACTGGGAGCGCTGGACGGAGGTGGATCTGGGCATTACCACCTGGACCCACCGCCCGCTTGGTACCATGGTTCTGGCGTTGGCTTATACGGCCGACAAAGACGGCAACCCTGTACCCTGGAATGAAACCCGCTGGATTGACGCTGAGCTCAACGTCCTGCTGCGCGAGGCGGAGCGTACGCTCGATGTGGAGGCCCGACGGGGGGTGATGTGTCGGATCGAAGAGATTATGCAGGACCGGGGTCCCATCGGCATTTCGTTCTGGCGCAAGGTCTGGAATATCACGCGTTCCGAGTTCAAAAATGTGAGGGCGCACCCGACGAGTTACGATTTGTTTTACGATGTGTGGAAGGATGCTTGAAGCGCGTGGCGAGTTCGCGGGTCTGAGGAGCGGATATGGCGCGTTTTCTGTTGCGAAGTCTGGTGTCTATGGCGGTGACGATGCTGCTGGTTTCGGCCGTGCTGTTTGTGCTTCTGGAGGCCGGCAGTGGGGATGTGACCATAAAGATTCTGGGGACGTTCGCAACGCCCGAGCAGAGGGCGTCGTACCGGGCACAGCTCGGGCTGGATCAGCCTTTGTGGCTGCGGTATGTGACCTGGTTGGCCGGAAATGACTGGTGGGTGGACGACCGCATCGGCTTTCCGCTGCGCAGGGTGGCCAATTCGCAGACGGGAGAGTGGGAGTGGTGGACAGAAGCAGGTGGACAGCTGACCCGCTGGAAGGTGGATGGAGACCGATTGACCGCCCTGCGTCGGCAGGCCGATGGGTCCACGCGTCCCGAGCCGACCGACCATTTGTGGCGGACGGCCGGGGATGGGTCTGAATTCTTCTGGGGCGTGGATGCCGGGAACCGTGCGGTCAAATGGGTACGGGGCGCCGGGACCGAAGTCTGGGTTTTGACGCCGGCGGGGTTCCGGAAGAAAGGGGATGGCCCGCAGCAGTATATTCCGCTTCAGAAGGGGCTGCTGGGAGGCGATCCGGGACAGTCGCTGCGCACGGGGCGTCCGGTTGCGTCTACGATTTTTCCCCGGCTGCGGAATACGGCGATCCTGGCTGCCCTGGCATTTGTGTCGATTATGCCCCTGGCGCTTTTTCTGGGGATCGTGGCCGGGGTGTGTGCGGGCAGGCCGGTTGACCGCGCGCTGTCGATCGGAAGTTTGATTGCGACGGCCACTCCGGAGTTTGTGACCGGTATTTTTCTGATTCTGATCTTCGGGATCTGGCTCAAAGTACTGCCGGCGGTTTCGGTTTTCCTGAATAAGGACGCGGTTTTTGGAGATCCCAGGCTGCTGGTGCTTCCGGTGCTCACCCTGACGGCGGTCGAACTGGGCTATGTGATCCGGATGACCCGGGCGAGTATGATTGAGGTGATGAACAGTCCGTACATTCGGACGGCGGTTCTCAAGGGACTGTCGCTGGGGCGCGTGGTGCTGCGGCATGCGTTGCGCAATGCGTTGATTGCGCCGATTACGGTGATTATGTTGCACGTGAACTGGCTGATCGGGGGGCTGGTGGTGGTGGAGGCGGTGTTTGGATATCCAGGGCTGGGTCTCTACATTTATGATTCTGCGCTGTTTGGAGATTTTAACGCGGTGGAAGCAGCGGCGATGCTGCTGGTGATGATCGCTGTTGTGACGCGGCTGATCGGGGATCTGGCCTATACGTACCTGAATCCGAGGATCCGGTTTACGTAAAGGCAACCACAGATGAACACGGGTGAATCTGAACGCTTACGGAGGTTACCCATCGCTGTTGCACAGTCCACTGTTGCAGAGGCGAAGCGGCCGTCGCGCTTCGGGCGGTTGCGGGAGCAGGTGTCGGTTGTTTTGGAATCGCGCATCGGCACCGTGGGGCTTGTGGTTGTGCTGTTGTGGTTCGGGACGGGCCTTTTGTCGCTTTTCTGGACGCCGTATAAGTCCACGGCGACCGATTTTGTGCAGAATATGAGGCCTACGCTGGCGCATCCGCTGGGCACGGACCACTTAGGGCGCGATTTGCTGTCGCGCCTGATGGCAGGTACGCAGGTGATCCTCATCAAGACACGGCTTCCCGGGGGCACGGTTCTGCCGGGGGGGGTGGCGCTGTGGGGGGTGATCGGGTCGCTGGCCTTCGGGACGTTTCTGGGGCTCAATGCAGGGTACCGGGGAGGGTGGATTGATCAGGTCCTTATGCAGGTGTTGGATGCGCTGATCGCGTTTCCCCGGATTGTGCTCTACCTGATTGTGATCGCGGCCTTGGGTCAGGGCGACCCGGTGGTGATCCTGGCGATTACGCTGACGGGGACACCGGGCATCGCACGGCTGGTACGGGGGATGACCCTGGATATCAAGAGTCGGGATTATGTTCAGGCCGCCCGGACGCGCGGGGAGCGGTCGTGGTACATTATGTACAGGGAGATCCTGCCAAACATAAGGACTCCGCTTATCGTGGATGCGACGCTGCGGATGGGGTACGCGATTTTTACGATCGGCACGCTGGGGTTCCTGGGCATCGGCCTGCCTCCGCCCGATCCGGACTGGGGGAATATGGTGAACGAGGCCCGCAGGTTTATCTTTGCCCATCCGCTGGCCGTGGTGTGGCCGGCCGCGGCGATTTCGTCGCTGGTGGTGGGGTTGAATCTGTTTGCGGACGGGCTGCAGGAGGGGATGGTGCGCTACCAGCGTTAGAAGCTGCGCGGAAAAGCCCCTTCCCCCCGCAGCGAAGGTGGAGGAGGCGAAAAAGGAGCGTTTCTTTTGGTTGCAGCATCTGTTCCAGTGCTCAAGGTTGAAAAGCTTGCGGTTGCGTACAGGGTGCGGGGTGGCGAGGTGGACGCGGTGCACAATGTCTCTTTTGAGATCGGGCAGGGGGAGAGTTTTGGGCTGGTCGGCGAGTCGGGGTGTGGGAAGAGTACGGTAGCGTGGTCCATTGTCCATTTTCTGGGTGCGAACGGGTACATCAAGGCAGGGCGTATCCTGTTTTTGGGGCAGGAACTTGTGGGGAGGTGCGGGGAGGCGTTGCGCGAGCTTCGGAGAAATCAGATTTCCATGGTATATCAACATCCCCAGCAGGCGTTGAACCCGGCGATGCGCATCGGGGACCAGCTCAAAGAGACGCTGACGGTTCACCAGGATAGGGGAGATGAAGAGGCCGAGAGGCGCTGTGTTGAGATGCTGGACCGGGTGCATATGTCCGATCCGGGGCTGGCGATGCGCCGGTACCCGCATCAACTTTCGGGAGGACAGCAGCAGCGGGTGGTGATTGCGATGGCGCTGTTGAACAACCC
Source organism: Candidatus Latescibacterota bacterium (assembly GCA_012270675.1). Classification (GTDB taxonomy): domain Bacteria; phylum Latescibacterota; class UBA2968; order UBA2968; genus JAAXHW01. The sequence continues at coordinate 24,873 of JAAXHW010000010.1, forward strand.
GGCGCTGCTGATTATGGACGAGCCTACGACAGCGCTGGACGTGACGGTAGAGGCGGCTGTGCTGGACCTGATCGATGAGCTGAGGCAGGACTTTGATACGGCGATTCTGTTTATCAGTCACAACCTGGGGGTTGTGGCCCGGGTGTGCGACCAGGTAGGCGTGATGTATGCGCGCGAAATCGTGGAGCGGGCGGAGGTGGGCGAGATTTTCAGGCATCCCCAGCACCCGTACACGCAGGGACTGATGCGCTGCGTTCCAAAACTGGGCGAGCCTGGCCGCATGCTCTATCCCATCCCCGGCCAGGTGCCTTCCCCTGACGACTGGCCGGCCGGGTGTCGCTTTACGCCCCGGTGTTCCTATGCGCGGGATCGCTGTTCCGAAGAGGCTCCGCTGCTGCGGAAGACCGGAAAGGACCACCAGGTGCGCTGCCATTTTGCAGAGGAGACCGACCCGGCCGCCCGGGAGCCGCTCGAAGGGCTGGTCCCGGCTGCTGTGGCGGGCAGGGAGGGTGGGGAGGATGCGGTTTTGCAGGTGGAGGATTTGAAGACCTACTATGAACATCACAGCGGTTCGCTCAGGGGCGCGTTGGGACTTGAAGAGAAACGATATGTTCACGCGGTCAACGGGGTGAGCGTGGGTCTGCCGAAGGGCAAGACGCTCGGTATTGTGGGAGAGTCCGGCTGTGGAAAGAGCACGCTGGTAAAGACGCTCATCGGGCTGGAGCGAAGTGCGGATGGCCGGGCCGAGTTTATGGGATGTGATTTGACGCAGGAGCTGTCGAAGCGGGATCCGGGGTTGCTTCAGAAGCTCCAGATGGTGTTTCAGAATCCGGATTCGACGCTGAACCCTTCTTATACGGTGGGGTACCAGATCGGGCGGGTGATGCATCGGTTCGGGGCGGTTGCCAGAGATCGGGTATACAGCGAAACGATGGCGCTTTTAAAGGCCGTCCGGCTGGACGAACGGTATTACGAGCGCTATCCGGGGCAGCTGAGCGGTGGAGAGAAGCAGCGGGTGGGGATTGCCCGGGCATTCGCCAGCCGTCCGGATCTGGTGCTGTGCGACGAACCCGTCAGTTCGCTGGACGTTTCGGTTCAGGCTGCCATTCTGAATCTGTTGCTGGATATCCAGAGGCAGTACGGCACGACGATGGTTTTTATCGGCCACGATCTGAGCGTTGTGCGTTTTTTCTCTGACTACGCGGCTGTGATGTATCTGGGACAGATTATGGAGACCGGCCCGGCCGAGGCGATTTACGCGCCCCCCTATCATCCGTATACGGAGGCGCTGCTTTCGGCTACTCCGATTCCAGATCCGGATGTCAGGCGCAAACAGGTCCGGCTGGAGGGAACGGTTCCCAGCGCGCTCGACCCCCCCCCCGGATGCCCGTTCCACACGCGCTGCCCCCGGCGCGAGTTACTGCCCGACGGAGGGAAGATCTGCGAAACGGAGATCCCCCCCTGGCGCGAGACGGAGGACGGGCACCGGATTTTTTGCCACCATACGCTGGAGATGCTGGCGGGTTTGGAGCCGGTGAGCAAAGGTGAGTAGTCAGGGGTCAGTCCCCGTGTCGGCCCCGGAAAGAACCGATATGTATACAGGAAGGAGGGATTGATGGCTGACGATTCCAGGAGGCCAAACGCGCTGTTGATCTGTACGGATCACTGGAGCGGGCTGTTGACGCAGCAGCATCCGGTGGTGATGACGCCCACCTTGGTGCAACTCGGCCGCAGCGGGGTGACGTTTACCCAGGCGTATTCGGCGTGCCCCTCGTGCGTTCCAGCGCGGCGGACGTTGATGACGGGGATGAACGCGCGTTCTCACGGGGACCGCAGTTTTAAGGACCGGAACCCGATGCCGGATGCGCCCACGATGGCGCAGTGTTTCCAGAATGCGGGCTACCAGGCCTATGCCGTGGGCAAGCTGCACGTTTACCCCCAGCGGGACCGGATCGGTTTCAACGATGTGATCCTGGAGGAGCAGGGACGGCACCAGTTCGACGGGCGGGCGGACGATTACGAGCTTTTCCTTGCAGACCAGGGGTATGCCGGGATGGAGTATGCGAGCGGGATGTGTCACAACGATTTTATGGCCCGTGCCTGGCACCTGCCCGAATACTGTCATCCGATCAACTGGGCGGTGCGGGAGATGTCCCGGACGATTCACCGGCGGGATACGCGCAAACCGGGCTTCTGGTACCTGTCCTTTTCGGCGCCGCACCCTCCTCAGACTCCCTTGCAGGCCTACCTGGACCTGTACCGGGATGTGGAGATCGACAGGCCGACGACGGGGGACTGGTCCAGCGATCCGGACAAGCTTCCCTATACGCTCAAGTACCGAAATGCGGGCTTGAGCGCGCTGTGCGGCGCGCCGTGGCACGAGCAGGCGCAGGCACGGCGGGCGTTTTACGCAACGCTCACGCACATTGACCATCAGATCCGTCTGGTGCTGGGTTTGATGCGGGAGGAGGGCATCCTGGACGATACGCTGATCCTCTTTACCGGCGATCACGGCCACATGATCGGGGAACACGGGCTGTGGTGCATGACGCCGTTTTACGAGATGTCGGCGAAGATTCCACTTATTCTTGTGCCGCCCAGAGGGGATACACGTTTTGCGCTGGGCACGGAAGACGACCGGCTGGCCGAGTTCGGGGATATTATGCCGACGCTGCTGGATATGTGCGGGCTGCCGATTCCGGATAGCGTGGACGGCATCTCCCTGGCGAGCGATGAGAGGCGGGAGTACCTGTACGGCGAACACTTTGAGGAAGACCTCGGGATGCGCATGGTCCGCGCCGGGCGCTTCAAGTTGATCTATTACGCGACCGGGAATCGGGTTCAGTTGTTCGATATCGAGAACGATCCGCGGGAGACGACCGATCTTTCGGAAGATGCCCGGTACGCCGACGAGCTGAACCGGCTTAAGGGGCTTCTGATACAGAATCTATACGGGAGCGATGAAGCGTGGATTCAGAATGGTGAACTCGTGGGGTTGCCGGAGAAGGCGTTCTCGCCAACGGACGAACGGACGCTGATCGATTCGAGGAATTTGATGACTCAAAGGGGGTTGCGGTTTCTTTAGAACCGTTGGCTCATCAGGCCCTGATGGGCATAGTGCCAGTCTTCGATGTGGTTGAGGATGACAGCGGAGGTGAGGGCACCGTCGTTTTTCAGGCCCAGGGTGTTGTGGATGTCGACGATTTTCTCATCGGCGTGGACGCGCGTGCGGATGAATGCGTTCCATTCGTCTACCGGCCCCCGGTCGATTTCTCCGCCGTTCTGTTCGAGCACCCAGGCTTCGAACCGGAGGTAGGTGGGCAGGGTTTCGCGGATGTGCGCGACAGCGGCATCGGGCTCGATTTTAAGGGCGCGCAAGACCCTGGGGTCCAGGCCGCTTTCGGTCATGTCGGGATAGTCGGGGTGGAGGAGGCCCCTGGCTTTGAGAAGAATTTTGAGCCAGGTCCTGGGCAACTGGCAGACCTCGAGGGGGCCGTAGTCGATGCTGGCGATGAGGGGGACGACCTGCCCGCCCAGACCGGAAAAGTCGCCGTTGAGGTCGCGCCTGTAAAAGAGCTGCCAGTCCTGCATGCTGTTGAGGACGACAGCGGAGGTGATGTTGACGTCGTCTCCAAAGCCGATGTCGCCGTAGGTTTCGGCGATCTTTTCCGGACGGGTGTGAATCCGCGTACGCACGGCTTCGTTCCATTCCATCCCTCCACAGCGTCCCAGTCGAGCGATCCGCCACTCTGGTCGAGCACCCAGGCTTCGAATTCCAGGTAGTTTGGCAGCGTATCGCGCAGGTGGGCCAGGGTGGTCTCTTTGTCCAGGTCCAGGACGCTCAGAACGGCGTCGTCCAGGCCGTTGCTGCAATCGGGGTATTCCTCATCCAGGAGATCGGTTTTGCGGAGGAAAACTTTCCACCAGAAGCGGGGCAACTGGCAAATTTTGAGAGGACCGTAACAGATGCTGCTGATGAGTGGGATCACGGGAGATCTCCTTTGACGCACGTTGTTTTGCATTCAGTCAACCGGATCGAGCGGATACAGCGGTTTGGGGCGGTTGTAGTAGGTGAAGGACTCCGGGCCGGCGGCGCTCGCGCCGGGGGTGTCCACCGGGATGACTTTGGCGGAGACGGGGTCGTAGGCCGCGCGCGGGGCGGTGGCGCCTTTGACGACGATGATTTGCCGGGTTTCCGGGCGGATGCCCAGGCTTAAGATCTGCTGGAGACTCATGGGGGCCTCCCGGAGGCTGTTGAGGACGATGAGGTGGCCCTCGGGGGTTTCGACAACGGCGGTGAGGCCCGTATTGTGGAAGCGCCTGCCGCCGTGACGGGGTTCGGGTTCGATGTATTTTCCATCGGCGATCATGCGCACCCGGCCCTGGATGGAGACCGGTTCGCCGTGACGGCTGTCGGTTTTGCCGCCGACGTCCAGTTTGACGGTGTTCAGGACGCCCGCACCCGCGCAGGCCCGGACGGCTTCGGGGTCGTAGAGGACGATCAGGCAGTCCGGGACGCCCTGTTTGAGGATTTCGGAGAGGAGGATGGTGGAATCGCCGGGACTGCCGCCGCCGATGTTGTCGCCGCAGTCCATCAGGCTGACGGGCCGGGTCGGATGTGCGGCGGCTTCGCGTACGGCGGTTTCCGGGTCGGGGAGGGTCGCATTCAGCGCCTCCCGACGCTCCCAGACGAAGTCGGCGAGGCGCTGGGCCTCAGCTTCGGCGCGGTCCCTGTCTCCGTCGGCGACGACGATGGCGGTGGGGCCCATTTCGGCCACGTCGGCGTAGATGTAGCCGGGGGCGAAGGAGGCCGAGAGGATGCCGGGGCTGTTTGCAAGGCGCTCGACTTCGGCGACGATTTCGGCCATGGCGCCCGCGCCGGTGTACTGCTGGACGATGTGGAGCAGGAGGGGCGGTTTGCGCAGGGCCTGGACGGGATGGACGTCTCCCCGGACGGTTTGTGCGATGAGGACGGCGGCTTCTAAACCCCGGTCGCGCTGTTTGATGTGGGGGTAGGTCCGGTAGGTGATGGTTGCGGTGGCGTTGCCGACCATCCGGGGGGAGACATTGGTGTGCAGGTCCAGGGTGAGGATAACGGGGAAGTCAGGCCCCAGTTCGACGCGGAGCCGCTGCATGGTCTCCCCATCGGCGTCGGGATGGGCGTCGCAGACCATCGCGCCGTGCAGGGCCAGGAGCAGGCCGTCGAGGGGGCCGGCCTGTCTGAGGCCGTCGAGGAGGTCGCCTGCGATCTTTTCATAGGTCTCTTCCGTGACCGGGCCGGAAGGGGTTGCCTGGCCCATGAGGATAGGTACGGCTTCGAATCCGTTGTCTTTCGCCCCCTGGATAAATCCGCCCATTTCGTGGTGGGCGTCTTTCCAGACCGGGATGAGGTCCGGCCCGTATTTGAGGCTGGCGTCCCGGAACTGCTGCAGGGTTGTGGGGACTTCGGAAAAGGTGTTGGATTCGTGCATAAAACCGGCGAGGGCGATCCGCATGTTGGCTCCTATAAAACCCGGTATTTCTCCCAGGCCTCCGCCATGGTTCCGCCTGCGGCGAGGTGTTGGCGGACGTGGTTTTCGGTGGTAACACGCTCGATGGTTTTTTCAATGATTTCGGCTTCGGCCTCTTTGGGGATGGCGACGATGCCGTCGAAGTCGGCAAAGAGGATGTCGCCGGGGGTGATCTCCACGTGGCCGATTCGGACGGGACAGTCGTAGTCGACAATGCGCGTGCGGCCGGCGGTGTCGATGGGCGAGGCACCGCGTGCGAAGGTAGGGAATGACATGCTCAGCAGCTTGCGGGCGTCGCGGGTGTAGCCGTCGACGACGGCGCCCCGGGATTTTCTGGCCCGCATGGCGGTGGCGGTGAGTTCGCCCATGATTCCCGGCTCTCGCTGTTCGGACCAGGTGGCCACGATCAGGCTGTCCCGTTTGAGCTGATCCACAGCCCTGATGGCCAGTTCGTAGGGGTCTTTCTCGCGAGGGTCGGGGGCATTGAGGAGGGTAGCGGCTCGGCCGGCGGTGACGAAGTCGGAGCGCAGGGGCCGGATGCCGAGCCGGGGGTCAATGACCTGGTTGCGGAAGCCGGTCTCGTCCAGGCTGTCGGCCAGGGCAGCAGCATAGAAGTGGGCTTCCATGTAGTCGAACAGTTCGGTCTCGGTCTTGAACGTCATTCAGGGCCTCCCGCTTCAGGGAATGAAGCTGGTCTTTTCGCCTACATTCAGGATGAACTCTGTCAGCAGTTTGACGGTGTGGTCCAGGTCCTGCAGGGACAGGATTTCGACGGGGGTGTGCATATAGCGCAGGGGCACGCTGACCAGGCCGGTGGCCACACCGCTGCGGGTGAGCTGCATAGCGTTGGCGTCGGTGCCGGTGCCCCCGGGCGCGGCGGAGACCTGGTAGGGGATTCCGGCTTTCTCTGCGGCGGCACCGAGGTGGTTGAAGACCACGGGGTTGACGTTGGCGCCCCGCGTAATGACGGGGCCGCCGCCGATTCTGACGTCTCCTTCCTTGCGTTTGTCGGTGCCGGGATGGTCCGTTGCGCAGGTGACGTCCAGGGCGATGCCGACGAGCGGGTCGATCCCGTACGCACTGGTCCGGGCTCCTCGCAGGCCGACCTCCTCCTGCACGGTGGCCACCGCGTAGAGCGCCGCCTCTGGCTTTTTCCTGGATTGGCTGACGCAGCGCAGGGTCTCGGCCACGATGTAGGCGCCCATTTTGTTGTCGAACCCGCGGGAGACGGCCAGGCTGCCACGCAGCGGTTCAAAGTTGGCATCGTAGGTGATGGGATCGCCGATGGCCACGCGTTTTCTGGCCTCTTTGCCGTCTTTGACGCCGATGTCGATCCACAGATCGTGCTTCTCCGGGACCTTTTTACGTTCTCCTTCGTTCATCAGGTGGATCGGCTTTTTGCCGATGACACCCAACACCGGTCCGGACTTCGTGTGAATGCGCACCTTGCGGCCGGGCACGATGCCCAGGTCGAATCCGCCGATGGTTTCGATGTAGAGATAGCCGTCGTCGTCAATGTGGATGATCTGAAAACCCAGTTCGTCCATATGACCGGCCAGCATGATGCGCGGGGCACCGCTTTTGTTGCACACGGCGATGGCGTTGCCGTGCAGGTCCACGGTCACCCCGTCCGCGACCTTTTCGACTTCCGCTTTCCAGACTTCACGGACAGGTCCCTCGTAGCCCGAAGGGCCCGGCGCGTTGACGAGGGCTTCCAAAAAGGCCCTGGATGCTTGACGCATGGCATACCCTTTCTGAGGGTTTAAAATTTGGGACCGTTTGCAGTTGACGGATGCAGAATCTCTCTCTATATTCCCGGTAGCGTGTAGAGGACCTACAAAATAACGACTGTCTCCCAAATGTCCATAGAAATTTGAGGCTTCCTGGTACAATTCTGCGGTGGTAAACAAGGGGACGTACCCATGCGAATCCAAATCCGGGGAGGTCCAGGGTGAGACGCGAGGAGCCGCAGCAGGGGGCTTCCGAAGGCATAAGGGCAACGACGATGCAGGCTGCGATTATGGCGATGGGACTGGTGACCCTACCGATGCTGCTGGTATCTTTCGGGATGGGATATGCAATGTCTTTGGGGTGGATGGATGTGGAGGTGGGCACCCATGTGCGGGTAGGGCTGATAACGGCGATTCTGACGGTTTTAACCCATACGACGACGATGTTTTATTTTTTGGGGACAGGGGCGGCGATCAAGGCGGAGGTGCGGGAGCGGAATCTGGACGCCGTGTTTCTGGCCCGGGCAAGGGCGTTTAAAGGGGCGTTTTTCTACTGGCTGACGTTTGGGATTCTGTTGATTATGGCAACTGCGATGATCGGGGGAGGCGTCCACGCCGATCTGCTGCGGCCGAATCCAGAAGCGGGCCGGTCGATGTTTGCCATTGCACACGAAGCGCTGGCGATTATCAGTCTGGTGGTCAACCTGGTTGCCCTGATCCAGACGCCTGTCAATATTGCGAGGAACAATCGGTTGCTGGATGAGGTGGGGGAGACCAGAGGCGGGGAGGCAGGGGAGCGTTTGGAGTTGTAGTGAGTCGGGTGTTGTGAGGGGTACCCCAAATGGACAACAAAGATGTCGCTGCGGCGCTGGAAGAGGTGGCGACGCTGATGGAGTTGAAGGGGGAGAATGCGTTCCGGTGCCGGGCTTATACGAATGCGGCCAGGCAGGTTGAGATGCTTCGGGAGCCTGTGAAGGAGCTGGTTGAGCGGGGGGAGCTGGATTCGGTTCGGGGGATTGGGAAGGGGCTTGTGCGAGATATTACGGAACTGGTGCAGACGGGGCAGATGGACGCTTATCAGAAACTGGTGGATTCCATACCCGAAGGGCTCCTGGAGATGCTGGAGATCCCGGGGCTTGGGGCCAAACGGGTGCGGACGATTTATGAAAATCTGGGGATTTCGGATGTGGACGGGCTGGCAAAGGCCTGTGAGGCGGGGGCGGTGGAGAAGCTGAGCGGGTTCGGCAAGAAGACGGCGGAGCGCATCCTGCAGGGGATCGACTTTCTGCAACAGCACCGGGGGCGGTTTCTCTACAGTACGGCGCTGGCAGAGGCGGAGAAGATGCGGGCGTATTTGCTGGAGCAGCCAGGCGTGATCCGGCTGGAGGTGGCCGGAAGCATCCGACGCTGTAAGGAGACGACCAAAGACGTGGATGTGGTGGCCAGTTCGGAGGATCCGGCCGGGCTGGCCGAGGCCTTTGTGAATTGCGACGGGGTGAAACAGGTGACGGGACAGGGCGAGACCAGGGTCAGCGTGGTGTTGACATCGGGGATGCAGGCGGATTTGCGGACTGTGGGCGACGAGAATTTTCCGTATACGCTGCATCATTTTACCGGGAGCCAGGAGCACAATACGCTGATGCGTCAGCGGGCCAGAGACAGGGGGATGAAGCTGAACGAGTACGGGCTTTTCAAGGGGGAGGAGCGGGTGCCCTGTGAGGATGAGACGGCACTTTTCAAGGCGCTGGGATTGGCCTATATCCCACCGGAGCTCCGAGAGGGGCTGGGAGAGATCGAGGAGGCGGAACAGGGGGATTTTTCCGGTTTGGTGTGTATGGAAGATCTGTTGGGGACGCTACATGTGCATACCACGCACAGCGATGGACGGGCGGATGTAGAGGCGATGGCCCGCGCAGCGGCCGGCCTCGGGTACCACTACATCGGCATCTGTGACCACAGCCAGGCGGCGGCCTATGCCAACGGGTTGACGGAGGATCGGGTGCGGGCGCAGTGGAAGGAGATCGACCGGGTCAACAAAGCGCTGAAGGACATCCGGGTGCTGAAGGGGGTTGAGGTGGATATTTTGGGGGATGGACAGCTCGATTTTGAGGACGGTTTTCTTGCCGAGTTCGACCTGGTGGTGGCTTCGGTGCATTCGAGGTTTACCATGTCCGAGGCAGAGGCGACGGAGCGGATCGTTCGGGCGGTGCAAAACCCGCACGTAGATATTCTGGGACACCCGACCGGGCGGTTGCTTCTGTCACGGGAGGGGTATGCCCTGGATGTCCACGCGGTCATCGATGCGGCCGCCGAATCCGGAACGGCAATGGAGCTAAACGCCAATCCCCACCGGCTGGACCTGGACTGGCGATATCTGGGGTACGCACGGGCGCAGGGCGTGAAGATTTCGATCAATACAGATGCGCACAGCGTGGCGGGTCTGGCGCACATGGGCTATGGGGTAGGGATGGCGCGGAAGGGGGGACTCAGGAGAGATGACGTGCTCAACACGACAGCGGTGGCTGATCTGCTGGCGCATTTAAGGAGATTGGATTGAATCCTGGACGTAGAAGAATGGGTGAGGGCATATCGGGGGGGAAGGCGCGTGAAATTACGGTTGTTTCAGGGCTGCCCCGCTCCGGCACGTCAATGATGATGCAGATGCTTGAGGCCGGGGGCATGGAAGTCCTGACCGATCGACTCAGGGCGGCGGATGAAGACAATTTGAAGGGGTATTATGAATTTGAAAAGGTCAAGGAACTGAAGCACGACCCGTCCTGGCTGGACGAGAGCAGGGGCAGGGTGGTCAAGATTGTCTCGGAGCTTTTGAAGTATTTACCCGCGGAATATCCTTACAAGATTATCTTTATGAAAAGGAAGATGGAGGAAGTTCTGGCTTCCCAGCACCAGATGCTTATCAGGAGGGGCGCTGTGTCTGCCGATCCTGTGGGTGAGGAAAAAATGGCGGGGATATTTCAGAAACACCTGAGAGGGGTTGAGGCCTGGTTGGCGAGGCAGCCGAATATGAATGTTTTTTACGCCGATTACAATAAGATCTTAGAGCACCCGGAGCACTGGGTCGAACGGATCAACCGATTTCTTGAACACAGGCTCGATTCAAAGGGGATGGTGGGGGGTGTTGAACCGGCGCTGTACAGGCAGCGGCGGTAGGGGAGCGCACAATGATGAACGGCCCCCGGTTTCCAGTAGAAGAAAATGTAAAGGGGCGGCAGGCCCGGACTCGAAAAATTATCGCCCGGTTAAAAGCGCTGTTTCCAGATGCAAACTGTTCGCTGGTCTACTCCAATCCACTGGAGTTGCTGATCGCTACGATTCTGTCGGCACAGTGTACGGACGAGCGGGTGAACCGCGTGACACCGGGTCTTTTTCGGAGGTACCCGGCCGCAGCGGATTACGCGGAGGCCCCCATAGAGGAGCTGGAGCAGGCCATCCGCTCTACCGGATTTTTCCGGAACAAGGCGAAGGCCATCCGGGCGTGCTGCCGGACGCTGGTGGAACGGCACGGGGGCGAGGTTCCGGCTTCTATGGAGGCGCTGACCGCGCTGGAGGGGGTCGGCCGAAAGACCGCCAATGTGGTGCTGGGCAACGCGTTTGATACGGCGGAAGGGGTGGTGGTGGATACCCACGTGCGGCGGATTTCCAACCGGCTGGAGTTGACCGGGCACCAGGACCCGGTCAAAATTGAGGAGGATCTGATGGTGCTGGTACCCAGAGCGGACTGGACGGTTTTTTCCCACCTTTTGATTCGCCACGGGCGGGCAACCTGCACCGCCCGGTCCCCTGCCTGCGAGGCGTGTGAGATCGGGGTGCTCTGCCCTTCGTGTAAGAGCGAGGCGTAAGCGGTTGGGTTGCGTTGAAAGAAAAAAGGTCGTCCAGTTGTAACCCTTATACAGGAGGTTCAGATAGGCTTATGGCCAAGAAAACGGCGAAAAAAGCGGCCAGGAGAATGCCTCAAGAGAAGCTGACTTTTTACCAAAATTTGCTCTTAAATCGGAAGAAAGAGCTTTTAAAACAGGTGCTTACGCAGGATGATGATATCGACGAATTGCGGGGCGATCATTCGGCCGACCCACTCGATATGGCGGGCTACGCGTCCTCTTTGGAGTTGATGTCTACCCTGGGAAACAACGAGAGAGTCGAACTGGCGGAAATCGACCATGCGCTGGCGAAGATCGAGAACGGGACCTACGGGATCTGTGAGGACTCCGGAGAGCCGATCAATGAAGCCCGTTTAAAAGCGATCCCGACCGCGCGGTATACTCTGGAGTGCCAGGAGATACGGGAGAGAAATCCTTCGGTGGTGGACCGCCCAAGACGCCGCGTGCTTACAACCGAAGATCTCCCGTTGAGCAGCGACGACGATTCGTAATTTCTGTCCTTTGCAGCAGAAAAAAGGTGGGACGATCCGTTTTTGAGGATCGTCCCGTTTTTTTAGCACAAGGCGCCCGTGGCAGACAGGTCCTATCCCCTCACGGCCTGGACCATGTTCCGACAGCCGTGGAGGTAGATGCCGGTGTCCACAGAGAGAGCCACATAGCGCACACCCGCGTCAATCCAGCGTTTGGCTGCTTCGGGGCTGTCGGCAAAGGTGCCCACGGTCAGGCCGGCCCTGTCGATCTGTACTGCGGCCTCTTTCATTCGATCCACCACCCGGGGGTCGTTGACCTGGCCGGGGATACCGAGGGATTGTGAAAGGTCGTAGGGGCCCAGAAAGATGACGTCGAGGCCGGAAACAGCGGTGATCTCTCTCAGGTTTTCAAGGCCTTCTACGCCTTCTACGTGGATTAAGACCATCGATTCTTCGTTGAGCCGATCAAAGATCTGAGGGCCGTGGGCAAAATAGCGGGCCGCCCTGGTGTAGGGAGATACGCCGCGCAGTCCCAGGGGGGCGTACTTGGCCGCACGGACGAGGGCCTCAGCGTCGGCTTTTGAGCAGATCTGGGGAACCTGCACGCCCGCCGCGCCGATATCGAGGGCCCGGAGGACCTGCGGCGGGTCGTTCTCCCGAATCCGGACGATCGGGGTGATGCCCGCGCCGTGCGCCACCCGGCAGAGGTCTTCTGCGGTTGGAATGTCGAGGGGGCCGTGTTCGGTGTCGATGATGACGAAGTCGAATCCGGCATAGGCCGCAATTTCGATGAGGGCACCGGAGCCGAGGTTGACGAAGGGGCCCAGGACCACCTCTCCATTTTTGAGCTTGGCCTTGAGTTTGTTCTCGGACATGGAACCTCCAGAGCAGAAAAGAATTTCGGATTGAAGCGGCTTTATTCCAGAGGAATGATCCGATGAGCCGGAGGTGGGCCTGCCTGTGCGTCGCACGCAGACAGGCGTTGACCAATCGTTCGGGGGGATGATCCGCAATCCGAAATTCGGTTCAGCAAAAGATACCAGATACCAGATAAAAATCAAGGACCGGGTTTAGAAGCTGTCTTAAAATCCCC
>JAAXHW010000010.1:37585-63869 GCA_012270675.1 Candidatus Latescibacterota bacterium
CCGGGAATTTTAAAACAACTTCTTACGGGCGGAGCTTGACTTTTGAGGGGGATGGCCTTATTATGAACAGGAGGGTCTCCGACTGATTGTTTTCGGGAAGGAGGTCGTTATGAAGGTGGATCTGCGCAAGCTGGCGCTGCGTTTGAAGGCGATCGAGATCTTAAAGCGGTATGCCCGGGCGAGACGCCATATGTACGTGATGCGGCAGTGGAAAAGGCTGTGGATTCACCCCAACTGATGCACAGGGCACCGGAACAGGAAAAAGGCGTGCGGATCCCAGGGGGTTCGGGCGCTTTTTAGAAGCTGTCGGCCCAGGTGTGATCGGTGCTCCCTGAACTATGGTGTGTCCGGTGGGAAGAGGAGATGAGAAAATTTTGAACGAGGGGACCAGAAGGTGACGCCCAAACGCATCCGAAGGCTCTTAGAGGAGGTGCGGGCAGGGGCTGTGGGGGTGGAAGAGGCGATGGCCCGGCTTGAAAGGCTGCCCTTCGAAGATCTGGGGTTCGCCCGTATAGACCACCACCGGGCAATGCGCCAGGGGTTTCCGGAGGTGGTGCTGTGCGAGGGAAAGACGCCTGAACATGCCGTGGAGATTTCACGGCGGATCGTGGATGCGGGATCGACGCTGCTGGCCACCCGGGTCAATGGCGCAACAGGAGAAGCCCTGCTGGCGGCCTTGCAGGACGCAGAATACAACAGGGTGGCGCGAACGGTTGTGGTTCGAGGGGAAGCGGCAGAAGGTGTGCTCACCGCCGGGACCGTGCTGGTGATCTCGGCCGGGACTTCAGATCTGCCTGTGGCCGAAGAGGCAGTGGTTACGGCAGAGGTGATGGGCAACCGGGTGGAGAAGCTCTACGATGTGGGTGTTGCAGGCATCCACCGGCTGCTGGCCTACCGTGAGTCGATCGGGGAAGCGAGCGTTATTGTGGTGGTCGCCGGCATGGAGGGGGCGCTGGCCAGTGTGGTGGGAGGCCTGGTGGACGTTCCGGTTGTGGCAGTGCCGACCAGCATCGGCTACGGCGCCAGTTTTGGCGGCCTGGCGGCGCTTCTGGGCATTCTGAACAGCTGTGCGCCGGGGGTGACCGTGGTCAATATCGACAACGGGTTCGGGGCCGGGGTTGCGGCCAGCCGGATCAATCGGGTTGGAAGCAAAAAGACGTGAAAAGTGAATAGACGTCACAATACAGAAGAGCCACTGCGCAGTCCGAGCCGGTCCTGGAAGGCCAGGGGGCTTCCCGAGGCGTCGGCCAGGGGCCTGGGTGGGGTGGTGCGCGACGTGGCCAGGCTGACGAGTACCAGGCAAATGAGGGCGACCGGGACGGCCAGCAGGTCCGCGGGCAGGTTGGGGGCGGCCCGAAGCAGGAGCAGCCAGGCGATCAGACCGGCGCCCATGCTGGCCAGCGCGCCCGGGGTATTGGCCCGGGGCCACCAGATGCCGGCGGTGAGAGGCACAAAGAGGGTGGCCAGGAGGATGGACCAGGAATCGACCATGAGGGCGTAAACCGTGTTGTGAGCCAGGGCCAGGTAGAGAGCGGCGAGGCCGAGTACGGGCACGCTCCAGCGGCAGATCTGGAGGATGCGGCGTTCTTCCATGTGGGGGCGAAAGTACCGGACCAGGTCCCATCCGATCACGCTGGCGGGGGCCAGCAGGGCGCTGTCGGCGCTGCTCATCAGGGCCGAGACCAGGGCGCCTATGAAGACGGCGACGCCTATGGGGGAGAGGTATTTCATTCCCAACTTCATCATCACCAAGTCAGGGTCGGCCAGGTCGGGAAAGATGATAGCGCCTGCGATGCCCAGGAAGACCGGCAGGAGGCCCACAGTGACGTAGAGCAGCCCCGCCAGATAGGCGCTGTTCTGGGCGACCGATTCGTTTCGGCTGGAGAGGCTGCGCTGGATGAGATCCTGTCCGGCCAGGTTGCCCAGGCCGATGACGAGCCAGTCGCGGGCATAGTTGAACCACGCGGCGAAATCGGCATTGCGGGGATAGAGGTAGAATCGGTCGTCGGAAATCTGCATCCGAACCGCAGACCAGCCGCCCATGTCCTGGATCAGGAGGGGGGCAATGACCACCAGGCCCAGGGTGAGGACGGCGACCTGGAGAAAATCGGTGAGGGTGACGGCCCACATGCCGCCCGCGGCTGTGTAGACCAGGACGATCGCGGCCCCGATGCAGATGCCCAGGGTCGGGTGCAGGCCGATTAAGGACTGGATGACCCGGCCAAGGGCGACCATCAGGGAGGCCACCCACCCCACATAGGCGGGAATTGTGCAGAGCGCGGCGATGAGCCCGGCCTGCTTCCCAAAGCGGATCTCGAAGAAGCCAGCGATGGTGGTAAGCCCCATGCGACGCAGGATGCGCACGTAGAAAAGCCCGGCGAGAAAGAGGCAGAGGGCCGCGCCGAAGGGGTCGGCGATGACGCCCAGGAACCCGTGTTTGTAGGCTTCGCTGGCTGCGCCGATGACGATGCCGCCGCCGAACCAAGTGGCGGCCAGGGTGCCGGTGGCCAGAAGAATGCCCAGTCTCCGGCCGGCCACGATGAAGTCGGCGGAGGCTTTGACCCGCTGTCCGGCATAGAGTCCGACCAGAAGGGTGAGGAGGACGTAGAGAGAAAGACCGAGAATGATGGGCAACTGGACCATGCGGAATCTTTGTGGGCGACCAACGGGTCGCCCTTTGTCTTAGAAGCTGTCTTAAAACCCCCAGCGGTCTTCGCGCGGCTGCAAAAGCNNGGTCGGCGTTGGTCAACCCCACCCGTATCTTGAGGATACGGTCGGGTTCTCCCGCCTTGACCGCCACGTTTTCGCTCGCGCTCGGGAACACACCGGGAATTTTAAAACAGCTTCTTATTGAATCCGGCCGTGTCGTTTCAGGACCTCAACAAGCCGGTTCAGGGGCAGGCCAGGTATGGTGTTGTTGTCGCGGCCGACCATGGTATCGGCCCTGCAGAGGGCGTTTAAGATGGCCTCTTCGGTGGCCTCGACGGTGGCCTGGAAGAGGGGGGTGAGGCGGCTGTCCCGGAGGGTGCGCACGCTGTCCAGGGTCGCCCGGTTGCGGGGAATACGGTGGGCCGTGGAGAAGGCCAGGATCAGGTCGCCGCTGCTGGTGCGCGAGACAGTACCGGTCCGCGCCAGGCCCAGGGCCGCCCGTTTGCAGAGCCGGCGGAGCTGGATGGGGATGAGTGGGGCGTTGGTGGCAACCAGGATAACGATTGAACCATCGCGCGTGCGGGGAGGCGTTTGAATCGCAAGTTCCGGGCCCACGGGCAGGCCAGCGACAAGCAGCTCGGGACGACGGCCGCAGTTGGCGTTGACCAGCACACCGAGGGTGTAGCCTCCCCGGTCTTCGGGCAGCACCCGGGAGGCGGTGCCAATGCCGGCTTTGAAGCCGTAGGCACGCATGCCGGTGCCTGCGCCTGAAGATCCTTCGGATACCGGCCCCCCCCGGGCGGACTCAATGGCCTGGATAACGTGTGCTTCTTTGACGTGCCGGCCGGCGATGTCGTTGAGGCCACCGTCGTAACACTCCGCGACAACAGGGAGGGGCACCCGGTTGGTGTCCTGTTTGAGCATGTAGGCGACCACGCCGTTGTAGGCGGTGCCCACGCTGAGGGTGTTGGTAAGCACAACCGGGACTTCCAGCAGGCCCCGTTCGTTGACCCATTCCACGCCGGTCATCTCGCCGTTGCCATTGAGCACATCGGCGGCGGCGAAGACCTGGTTCTGGTAGATATCGTCTCCGTGCGGCAGAACAGCGGTGACCCCGGTGCGCACGGGCCCCCTGCCGACAACGAGTTCGCCTTCACCGCTGATGAGGGTGACGTGGCCGACCAGCACCCCGGCGACGTCGGTGATGGCGTTGTAGGGACCGGGTAAGAGCGTGCCGATGTTTATGCCGAGGTCCCGGACACGGGGTCTTTGGGCATATGCGGAGCCGGTGAGCAGGCAGAGGTAGACGATGAGTGTCCAGACCAGATTCCTGCTCACCACGGAGCATTGAAAAATCTTCAATTTCCTCACTGGTGCTGTCTGTCTTTCCAGGTGAAGCCGGTAAGACTACCGGTCAGGCCCACCAGTACGGTGTAGGGGGCCTGGAGGATTTCCCAGGCGGGCAGCGCCGGCAGGAGATCGCTCCGTCCAAAGGTCCAGGCGCCTTTCCAGGTCACGGCCAGATCAGCAACGGCCTTCGCCGCCCAGCATGCGAGGGGGAAGAGGCGTCCGCCCGCAAAGGTCCCCGTGACCAGGCCGAGAGGGGCCAGAAGGTTCACCAGGAATACGGCGGTGATGTAGATGAAGAAGGGCCGGTTCAACCGCAGCTGATAGAAGGCATTGGAGGCCCACCGTCTGCGCTGCTGCCAGAACCCTCCGACAGACTCTGTACGCCAGGTGCTCACAAAGGTCTCGGGGTGGGCCGCAAAGACGATCCGACCCCTGTTTGCTCGACGCATCAACTGGAGCAGGAGGACATCGTCTCCCGAGGACCGGTGTGCGATTGTCCGAAATCCGCCGACCCCTTCGAAGAGGGCCTTCCGGTAGGCCAGATTTTGTCCCGAAGCGGCAAGGGGCAGTCCGAGGTTGGCCGCCCCGGCCGAGGCAGACATGAGCGCCAGGAAATCAAGCCCCTGGAGACGCTCGAAGGGCGTTAAGGGGCTTCCGGGTGCTTTGACCTGGGAAAATCCGATGACGGCGCCTACATCGGGTTCAAAGCAGGCGACCATGCCAGCCATCCAGGTGGGAGGCACCCGGCAGTCGGCGTCTGTGGTCAGGATGATCTCTCCCCGGGCCTCCCGGATGCCAACGGACAGGGGCCGTTTTTTGGCTGTCATATGGGGAAAAGCATCTCCCACCGACAGGCAGCGGACATGGGCATGCGCGGCGACAGTCCGGGCGACGATTTCGGGGGTGCGGTCGTCCGAGTCGTCGTCTACCACCAGGATTTCATAACGATCCTGGGGATAGGTCTGGCGGACGAGCCGGTTCAGACAGCCTTCGATGTGGTTCTCTTCGTTCCGAGCGGCAACGACCACCGAAACAAAGGGGCGCGCCTTGCTGGCGCCCGTTCTGCATTGAAAGAGCCCGATAAAAATGGCGGTAGCGGCGCCTGTGTAGAGCACCGTTGAGACAAGGAGCGCCCAGGTGAACAGGTCCATGGAGATTTCGGATTGAAACGCCTCGATTCTGCAATCTTTATCGCTTGACCTCTTCAATGTCGTAGAAGAGGCCCCTGAGGCCTTCGGAGCAGTTGTTGCAGATGGGGACGGATGCCCGGTCTTTCAGGATGTGATTTCGAAAGTCGGTGTAGGCCTTCCCGGTCCAGACCTGGTCGAAGGTCTGGCCGTTGAGGACGTTGCCCAGGCCGTAATGGACATCCTTGTCGAAGCAGCAGGGGGATACGGCGCCGTCCCAGTTGATGACCGTGCTGTACCAGAGGTGCCTGCAGGAGTTGGTG
The DNA here is from genome assembly GCA_012270675.1 of Candidatus Latescibacterota bacterium. Lineage (GTDB taxonomy): Bacteria > Latescibacterota > UBA2968 > UBA2968 > JAAXHW01. Next base: position 43,035 of record JAAXHW010000010.1, read on the forward strand.
ATTTTGCCTTTCATGGTGAGGGTTTCGGCATCGGAGCGGTACCGGCTGAAGCGTGTATCCGATGGAAGGTAGACATCTGCTTCATCCCTGGTATAGACCTGAGCGGTTTTGAGCGAGAGCCGGTCCACGCCGAGGTCACCGGCCAGGTGCTTTGCTGCGTCGATTTCCGATTCATTGTGTTTCATAATGATGAACTGAAGGTGCACGATGGGATGGCTGGCGCACAGGTTCCGCTTGGCCTGGACGAGAAGCCGGATGCCCCTTAGCACGCGGTCGAAGTTGCCTCCTACCCGGTACTTGACGTAGGATTCGGGGGTGACGCCGTCCAAGGACAGGATGATTTCGTCCAGGCCGGAATCGACGATGTCTTCCGCGTCCTCGCGGGTGCGGATATAGTGGACATTGGTGCTGGTGATGGTGGGGACGTTGTGGGCACGTGCCAGGCGGACCATGTCGGTGAGGCGTTTGTTAATAAAGGGCTCTCCCTGGTTCCAGAGCATCAGCAACAGGAGGTCGTCGGCGAGTGCTTCAAAGGCTCGCTGAAAGGCCTCGAATTCCATGGTGCCGCGGGGGCGGGTGAGGCCGCCGTTGCCAGAGGGACAGAGGGGGCATTTGAGGTTGCAAATGTTGGTGGGCTCCACCATCAGGACAAAGGGCCGGCCCATCCGGATGTCCCGTTTAAACAGTCGGGAGAGCGCGAAGGAGGAGACGACCTTGGCCGCATTCCAGGCCCGCCGGGCAGTGAGAGCGTGGTGGTAGCGCAGAACCGTTTTGGGAAGCAGTTTTAAAGAAAGCATGGGCTATTTCCACCGCAGGGGTTTGAAGGCACCAAGGGCGCAGAACAGGACGACATAGGGAACCGCGACGAGTTCCAGGACCGGGAACCAGCCCATCGTGCGTCGGTTGTTGAACCGGGAGGCCGCCGTCCACAAGAAGAGGCCATCGGCCAGGGTCTTGACCGTCAGGAGTGCCCCCAGGGGCGGCCAGAACGCGGGATGGCGCCAGGAAAAGATGGCTCCTGCTGCCAGCATCAGGTAGAATATATACACAAGAAGGGCCAGAAGCAAGACCGGAATGCCGGTGTGGATCGCTTTGGACTGATACCGGACCTGCCGGCGAAAGAGGTTGTCCGGGTGTGGGATAGAGGGTACGCCCTGCCGGATTTCGGGATTGAAGCGGACTTTCCAATCTGTCCGGGAAGCGATCCGGCGCATCAAGAGGACATCGTCGCCGCCCAGGATATGGCCGATGGCCTCGAACCCGCCCACGCCGTTGAAGGCGGACCGGCGATAGGCCAGGTTGCGTCCCGAACAGGTCAGCGGGAAGCCGACGCCGGCGCTGCCGGCGGCCAGGGCCGAGACGACGAGGCCCTGCAGGGCCAGCAGGCCCTGTAAGACCCCGCCTGCGGAGATCAGGGGGGCGTAGCCTGTGACGATGCCCACATCGGGCGCAAAACAGCGGACGGTGGAGGCGACCCAGCCGGGGGACGGACGACAGTCGGCATCGGTGGTCAGGATCAGTTCGCCCTTTCCGGTGCGGATGCCCAGGTCAAGGGCGTTCTTTTTGGGACACAGGTAGCGCTGATGTTCAACACAGATGACCCGGAGGCCGGGGATGCGGCCGGCCCACTGGCGGGCGCGGCAGGCGGTGTCGTCTGTGGACCGATCGTCTACGACGATGACTTCGGTAAGGTCGGATGGATAGTCCTGGACCGAGAGGGCCAGGAGGCAGGCATCGATGTTCCGGGATTCGTTGTGGGCCAGGACCACCACGGTGACCGTTGGACAATCGTCGCTGTTTCCCGGCTGGAGACGGTGCAGCCCGATCCAGAAGGCGAGGACCAGGAGCAGGTAGAAGGCGCCCAGCGTCCCGGCGACGTATACAAGCGCATCCGCCATCTGTGTTCAGTCCTGCTCCTCTTTCCCGAAGGATCTGAGCAGGTCGATGGGCACGGGGAAGACGATGGTGGACGCCTGGTTTGTGGAGAGATCGGTGAGGGTCTGGAGGTAGCGCAGTTGAAGGGCTCCGGCGTTCTGGGTCATAACCTGTGCGGCCTGCGTGAGCCGTTCGGCGGCCTGGTACTCTCCCTCGGCGTGGATGACTTTTGCCCGGCGCTCCCGTTCGGCTTCGGCCTGCCGGGCGATGGCGCGTAGCATCTCCTGGGGCAGGTCCACGTCTTTGACTTCTACGGCCGTGACCTTGATGCCCCAGGGGTCGGTGCGCTCGTCAATGATGCGCTGGAGCTGCTGATTGATCCGCTCCCGGTCGGCCAGCAGGTCGTCCAATTCGTGCTCGCCCACCACGCTGCGCAGGGTGGTCTGGGCCATCTGGGAGGTGGCCTGGAGAAAGTCCTCTACGTGCACGATGGCGTCGTCCGAGCGGGTGACCCGGAAGTAGAGGACAGCGTTGACTTTGAGGGCGACGTTGTCTTTGGTTACGACATCCTGGGGCGGGACATCCAGGGCGACCACGCGCAGGCTGACGCGGACCATGCGGTCAATGAGGGGGATGATGAGGATCAACCCGGGGCCTTTTGCGCCGATGAGGCGGCCCAGACGGAAGATGACGCCCCGTTCGTATTCCCGGAGGATGCGGATGGCGTTGGCGAGGATGAGGATGAGGAGCAGCAGGAGCAGGGTTCCGGGCCAAAAACTCAGCATGTCCATAAGGGTGGTCCCTCCTTTTGTCAGGGGCGCGGTTCAGGTCCGGGTGACAGTGAGCGTGCTGCCGTCCACCCCCAGGATCCGAACGCGCGTTCCCGATTCGATGTGCCTGTCGCAGCAGGCCTGCCAGTATTCTCCCGCAACAAAAACAGTGCCGTCGGCGTTGATGTCGGTGCGGGCAACGCCGGTCTGTCCGACCAGGTCGTCCAGGTAAGGCGAGGTTTTCTGGGCCCGGATGCCCATGCCCACGGCAAAGGCGAAAAAGAGCGTTGTGGCCACCACGGTGGGGGCGATGACGGACCAGGAGATGCGCACCAGGCTGCCCGGGGAATCGAAGAGCATGGTGGAGCCCAGGACCAGGGCAACAATGCCGCCGATGGTGAGGATGCCGTAGCTGGGAACCTTGATCTCCAGGATGAAGAGGACGGTTGCCAGGAGGATGAGGAGCAGCCCGGCGTAGTTGACCGGAAGGGTCTGGAAGGCGTAGAAGGCCAGGATGAGGCAGATGCCACCGATCACACCGGGAAGTACGGAGCCGGGGTTGTAGAGTTCGAACATGATTCCGTACATTCCCAGCATCATCAGAATATAGGCGATGTTGGGGTCGGAGAGCCTGGACAACAGGCGTTCCCGGAGGCTCATTTCGATGTCGACCACGCGGGCGTCTTCGGTGTGGATCCGGCGGCTGCCGGAGAGAACCTCGACCTCGCGGTTGTTGAGGGAGTCGACGAGGGCGGAAAAAGAGGGGGCCACCAGGTCGATGACCTCTGCATTCAGGGCCTCAGTTTCTGTGATGGAGGCGCTTTCGCGCACGGCCTTTTCGGCCCAGTCGGGATTGCGCCCGCGCTTTTGTGCCAGGGCGCGGATGTAGGCGGCCGCGTCGTTGGTGGCTTTTTCAGCCACGGTGGTGTCGGAGACGGCGCCCATGATTTGCACGGGGTGCGCTGCGCCGATGTTGGTGCCCGGGGCCATGGCAGCCACATGGGCGGCGAGGGTGATAAAGGCCCCCGCAGAAGCCGCACGCGAACCAGGGGGCGAGACGTAGACCACCACCGGCACATCGGCGCTCAAGATGCGTTTGACGATGCGGCGCATGGCCATGTCGAGCCCGCCCGGGGTGTCCATTTCCACGACGAGGCAGACGGCCCCCTTTGCCTCGGCCTGTTCGACCGCCCTGGCGATGAGATCGGCCGTCATCGGCCCGATGGGCCCGTCCAGGCGCATCCGGCAGAGGCGGCGCTCCTCATCTGCAAAGGCCTGTCCCCAGAGGAGGAAGATGGACCAGAGGACCAGAGAGCAGGTAAAGCGTCTCACAGGAATTTTCCTTTGTCAGCCGCCTCAAGAAGCGAGCGTTTTCCGGGCGGCTCCGATGGCTTTTCGGACCCAGTCCAGGTTGGGTGGGGGCATAATGCCGTAGTTGTAGTACGAGAAGCGGCGTATGCCCAGCCCCGCAGCCCCTTCGACATTGGCCTGGAGGGTTTCTGCATTGGGGGAAGCCGGGGGATAGGCCTGAAGGCCAACCAGGAGTTGATCGGGGGATCGGAGGTCTGGCAGGAGCCGGGAAACAGCCTGTCTGGTTTGCCCGGGATCGGCCGTGTAAGAGAGGATTTCCGTGTAATCGACCCCTTCGGCAATCCGCTTCCGGTCGGCGCCACTTGTGGGACGGTCTCCCATAAAGATGAAGGAAATGGGAACCCCGGCGGCTTCTCGGACGCTCTGAACCAGGGTTGTGACCGTGTCTTCGCGCATGCGAACATACCGGGCGAGTTGCGGGACGGTTGTGCACAGTTCGTCGGGTGTTTCCCGAAGGGGACGGCCCGAGCCAAGCGCCTCTCGAACGTGCGATTCGGCGGTTTGGGCCAGGATGTCGGGATCAAGTCCGGCTTTTCGGGCCTTCTCCCGACAGGCGTCGCAGAAACAGAGGGCGAGGAGGAAGCGTCCTCCCTGCCCCGGATCGACTCCGTGTTTGAGGTGGTAGTGCGCGTGGCCGAACCCGCCGAAGACGAGAGACTCGCACTCCAAGACGGCGATGCCATAGTTCTGAACCAGGTCCCGGGACAGGGCAACTGCAAAGGCCCGGACATCAGGGTTCGCCGGGCAAAGATTGGCGGTGCTGATGTCGCCGGTACAGGCGACCTGGGCGCACCCGGGGTGTTTCCCGGCCAGGTAAGAGTTGTGAAGGAAGACGGTCCAGGCGATGAGGTCGAGGCCGGCCTTTGCACAGGCTTCGGCCGCATCGGCATACCAGTCGGCAGCGCCCATCAGGGGGCTGACATGGGGCTTTATGGGGGTGTCTCGATAAAGGTCGGCCCGGGGCTGGAAATAGACGGCGGACTGGGGGATCTGCAGGAGGAGCTTCCCCCTGGAATGGGGCCTGAGCATATTGAAGGTGTGGTAAGCCGAGGCGAGGCTCATGCCGTCCAGGCCGATCTCTTCCCGGAGGCATCGGACAACGGCTTCGGGGCCCGCATCGGTCAGGTCCCAGGGATAGGTCCAGAGGGTATGGTAAACGTCGGCCATGAAAACCTCGATGTGAAATGGTTGCTGGGACCTGGGGCCTGAAGCTGGTCTGCGGTCCGGGGTTTTCTAAAGGATCAGTCGGCGGGGGGGCCGGGCAGGTAATCGAACAGGTCACCGGGCTGGCAGCTGAGGACGGCGCAGAGGGTGTCGATTGTATCCAGGTCGATCCGTCGGGCCCTGTTGTTGTAGATGCCAGAGACGGTGTTGGGCTGTAGACCCGTGAGTCGGGCAATCTCGGAGATTTTATAGGGGCGACCGGGGCCTTTCTCTGCCATGAGGATGTGGAGCTTAAATTTTACCACTTATCTCTTTCCCAATGCTCCCAACAGGGATTGAACATAGGCAACGGCCGCCGCTTCCAGGTCTTCACCCGGATATCTGGGGTTTCCCAGGTGTTCGGGATGGACGATTCCCCGGTACCCGGCATCCTGCAAGGCGGCAACGATGCGGTGGAAGTTGACCCGGCCCTCGCCGGGAGGGACTTCCCGGCCAGCAGGCCATCGGTCCGTGTGATCTCGAAGCTGGCAGAAATGGATTTTGCCTGCAAACGCTTTGACCAGCGCCGGTACATCCCCGCCGGGGATATCCATGCCGGTGCACAGGGTGACGCCGTTGCTCAGGCTGGGAACCGTATTGACCAGGCGGTCCAGTTCCGTCCAGGTACCCACCAGAAAAGGACCGCCCCATCCATCGGCCGTATACCTGCCGTAGTCTTCAAGGCGCACGCCTGCTGCAACCGCCTGTCTGAGGGCGCCGTTTTTCAAGAGTCGGTGGAGGCTGTGATTGCCGATGCCGATCCGATAGCGTTCCGCCACCGGGATCAGTTCGCGGTAGATGTCAATGAGGCCTTCCCAACAGGCCTCGGCCTGCGCGGCCTGCGCGGGTTTGCCGATGTCAACGTAGTGCAGAACCGATGTGATGCCGACTTCACCCAGGATTTCGAGCATGCGCAGCATCGCGTCGATGCAGCGGCGGTCACGGGCCAACAGAACGTCCGGGTTCGTTGCGCCCTCACGCAGATAGGGCCTGGACGGCCATTTCGCAAACCAGTAGGTGGCGCTGAGGACCTGGATTCCCTGTGCTTCTAATCTTTCTTTGAATTCCCGCAGGCAGGCCGGATCGGGATATCCGTTTTTCTCGTATCCGGGGAAGGACGGACAGCGGAGAAAGACCCGTTCGACGCCCAGCTGTTTGCAGCGGTCAACCGTCGCCTGCACGCTGGCCAATGCGCCGATTCCGACTTTCATGGTGTGCCTCAGTTTGAGGGAGAGGAGACGGTCCCGTGAACCGGAGGCGGGCCTGCCTGTGCCGTACGTTATTCTCTGACACCGGCTTCCCTGAGCAACCCGACGATTTCCGAGTGGCCTTTGCCCTGTGCTATCATCAACGCCGTGCGCCCGCTCCTGGATTTCATCGTTGCGTCTGAACCGGCCACCAGCAAGACGCGCACGATGGCTGTGTGACCCTTGGTGACTGCGTTCATCAGAGCTGTTATGCCGTTGTTGTCGGCTGCATTTACATCCGCGCCGGCATTAAGTAAGGTCCGCACATTGCTCGTGTCATACATCGCCGCTGCGCCCATCAGGGCCGTTGCGCCAAACGCGTCTTTTGCGTTTACATTCGCACCGGCCTTCAGCAGGCGCTTCACAATGTCGGTGCGGCCCCTCCAGGCCGCTGTCATTAAGGCGGTTTCGCCATTGCTGCTTTTTGCATTTTCGTTTGCGCCCCTGTCCAGCAAGACTTCCGCTGTGGCTATGTCGCCCTTAAGCGCGGATAACATCAGGGCCGTGTCGCCATCTTTGGCGGTCGCATTTACATCTGCGCCCCTGTCCAGCAGGGCTTTCACCGTGGCTGTTTCGCCTCTGCGCGTGGGCAGTATCAGGGCGGTTTCGCCATCCTTGTTTTTCGCAAGCACGTCTGCACCGGCCTCCAGCAGCATCTGCACGACGTTTTTGTGGCTGGCCATCAAGGCTGTGGTGCCATCCTTGCTTTTTGCGTTCACCTGTGCACCCCCATCCAGCAATGCCTTTACAAGGGCTGCGTTGCCTCTGCGCGCGGCCAGCAGCAAGGGGGTCGTCCCATCCCTGGCCTTTGCATTCACTTTTGCGCCGGCCTCCAGCAAGATCAGCGCAATGTCTGCGTGACCCAGGTCCACGGCCCACATCAGGGCGGTCTTTTTCTGCTTGTCTTTTGCTTTTTTTACCTTTGCGCCGGCCTTCAGCAGGGCCTGCACTTTGGCCTTGTTACCCAGCTTTACCGCTTCAAACAGGTCAGCATGTTTATTCTTCGCATGGGCCGTAAACGGCATCAGCAGGGCAATTGTCAAACCGAGAAGTCGTATGCGCGACATTGTTTTCTCCCTGGTCTTCTACAGTAAGCATAGGGACATGATGGGGTGGAATCTGGCAGATGTCAAGCAGAAAGTCAAGACCGTCTTGTGTTTACACTTGTGAGCATATCGGGAGATCAATATGAGCCGAAAAGACTACCGGCTGCTAACAGAAAAAGGCTTACGTCAATTTGACGTAAGCCTTTGTTTTTATTATGGTGCCGAAGCGGGGATTCGAACCCCGACGAGGCGTGCCTCACTGCCCCCTCAAGACAGCGTGTCTACCAATTCCACCACTTCGGCACCCGGTTTCAAACGGTCTACTTCCCGGTATCGGCGGGCTTTTCCCCGGCCGGGGCGCTTTCTGCGGGCGCCGCCTGCTGCGGGGGTGCTGTTGGCACCCTCTGTTCCCTGCCCATCCGCTGGGAGGCCGTCTCCGGCAGCGTATCGGCGCTGCGGGAGGTGTACCAAAGTCCCAGACAGGTCAGGAAAAAGACCACCGCCAGCCATCGGGTGACTTTGCTCAGAAACGTTGCAGCCCCGGTCCCTCCAAACATCGCCCCGGTCTGACCACCGGCCCCGCCGAACGCCCCTGCCAGCCCCCCTCCTTTGCTTGACTGGAGGAGGATGGAAACAATCAGAACGATACAAACCAGAATGTGAATAATCAGCACGAAAGTTTGCATTCCATATGCTCCTGATTTGGCCTCCCCGTTTACGGCACCGCCTTTACAATATCGGCAAAAACATCGGCCTGAAGGGACGCCCCGCCGATCAACCCCCCGTCAATATCGGGCTGCGTAAAAAGGTCGGCAGCGTTCCCCGGTTTCACCGACCCGCCGTACTGGATGCGGATCGCATTGGCCACATCCACAGAATAAAGCTGCCCGATGACCTCACGGATAAAGGCATGCACCGCTTCGGCCTGTGTCGGCGTGGCCGTCAACCCCGTTCCAATGGCCCACACCGGTTCGTAGGCAACCACCACCGTCTGCGCCGCTTCCCCGGTCACACCCTGAAAAGCCCCCGTAATCTGCTTTCGGACCACCTGATCCGTCACGTCCGATTCTCGCTCCTCCAGCGTCTCCCCAACGCAGACAATCGGAGCCAATCCGACGGCAACAGCAGCTTTAAGACGCTGATTTACCGTTGCATCGGTCTCGCCGAAATAGGCCCGTCGCTCAGAATGTCCTAATATAACGTAACGACATCTACATGTCAACAGCATCCCCGCCGAGATCTCACCGGTGTAGGCCCCCTCTGCCTCCCAGTGCATATCCTGCGCCCCCAGGCTCACCGTGCTCCCCTCCAGCACGCGGGCCACACGCTCCAGCGCCGTAAAAGGGGGGCAGACCACCACCTCGACCCCATTGAGGCCCAACACCCCTTCAACCACCCCCCCGGCCAGGGCCTCTGCGTCGTCGGTCGTCCTGTTCATCTTCCAGTTGCCCGCCACAATCGGCTTTCGCTTATTCTCACTTTGCACTTTGCGCTTCCTCTTCCCTGTCCGACAGCGCCTCCACTCCGGGCAGTTCCTCCCCCCCCAAAAACGCCAAAGACGCGCCTCCTCCCGTGGACACATGGCTCAGTCGGCCGACCAGGCCATAACCCACCACCGCTGCGCCCGTCTCGCCCCCGCCCACCACCGTGGTCGCCCCTTCAGAGGTCGCCCGGACCAGCGCCTGCGCCACCGCCCGGGTGCCCCCGGCAAAGGCCTCGACCTCGGACACCCCCATCGGGCCGTTCCAAAGGGCGGTCTTCGCCTTTAAGATCTCCTCGGCAAAAAGCCTTCGGGTCTCCGGTCCGATGTCCAGCCCCTCCAAGTTTTCAGGCATCCGATGCCTGAGCACCACCCGGGTCTCAACCCCCTCTGTCGGCTCCGGTGCAACCACACAGTCGGCCGGAAGCAGCAGCCTCACCCCCTCCGCCTCGGCCCGCTTCAGCAGGGCCTCTGCAACCTCGACCCGGGCCGTCTCCAGGATCGACCGGCCGACCTCCAGGCCCATTGCCTTAAAAAAGGTGTAGGCCATCCCCCCACCGATCAGCAGCGTATCCACCCGCGGCAGGAGGTTTTCAATCACATCGATCTTTCCTGAAATCTTCGCCCCGCCCAGAATCGCCACAAAGGGCCGCTCCGGATCTGAAAGCGCAGCACCCAGGTAATCGACCTCCTTCTGCATCAGAAAACCCGCGGCGCATACCATAAAATGGTGCGTCACTCCCTCGGTGGAAGCGTGCGCCCGGTGGGCGGTGCCAAAGGCATCATTTACGTAGACCGACCCCATTTCGACCAGTCCACGGGCAAAGCCAGGGGCGTTTGCCTCCTCTCCCGGATGAAACCGCAAGTTCTCCAGCAGCACCACGGTCCCTGGAGATGCCTGCTTTACTACGGCCTCAACCTCCGGTCCCACACAGTCGGGTGCCAGGATAACCGGACACCCCAGCAGGGCCTCCAAGCGCACCGCCACGGGTTTTAAAGAGAGATCGGGTGAAACCTGACCGTCGGGCCGTCCCAGGTGCGACATCAACACCGGTATGCCCCCATGCTCCAGAATGTATCGCACCGTGGGCAGCGCCGCTCTCAGGCGGGTATCATCGGCAACCTCTCCCTCAGAAAGCGCGACGTTAAAGTCAACGCGGACCAGCACCCGCTGGCCCTCTAAGTCGAGGTCTGTAATCGAGAGCTTGGCCAAAATTTTTAAGCTACATCCCCGTCAGCTTCCGGATCAGATCCACACACCGAACCGAATACCCCCACTCGTTGTCGTACCACCCACAGACCTTCACCATATTGCCCTCCATCACCGTTGTGATCTCCGAATCGAAGACGCACGAATGCGGATTCCCGATAATGTCCACAGATACCAGCGGGTGCTGCGCATATTCCAAAATGCCTTTCAAACGTCCCTCTGAGGCCTCCAGGAACGCCGCATTGACTCCCTCAACCGTGGCCGTCTTTTGCACCATCCCCACAAAATCGGTGAACGACCCATCCGGCGTGGGCACCCGTAGCGCCATCCCGTCCAGCTTTCCGTTCAGTTCCGGGATGACCTTCCCCACGGCACTGGCGGCTCCGGTGGTCGTGGGCACGATCGAGAGTGCTGCAGACCGCGCCCGGCGCGGATCCTCATGGGGCGCATCCACCAGCCGCTGGTCTCCGGTATAGGCGTGAACCGTCGTCATCAGCCCCTTCTCCACCCCAAAGGCCTCGTGCAGCACGCTGACCATCGGCGCCAGGCAATTGGTGGTACAGGACGCATTTGAAATTACCCGATCGTCTGCCTTCAGAATGCCGTCGTTGATCCCCATCACCACCGTTGGCACGTCCCCTTTGGCCGGAGCAGAAATCAACACCCACCCGGCCCCCATATCCAGATGCTTGCTGGCGCTCTTCAAGTCCGTGAAGCGTCCGGTGGACTCCACCACCACGTCCACACCCAGGGACCTCCAGGGCAGGTTCCCCGGATCCTTCCGGGAAAGTACGCCGATCTCTTTTCCATCCACAACCAGGGCCTGCTCCGTATGGGAGACCTCGCCCGGGTACTTCCCATGCACCGAATCGTATTTCAACAGATGGGCCAGCATCCTGGCATCCGTCAAATCGTTGACCGCCGCAACCTCCACCCCATCTCCGGCCATCGCTGCCCGAAACACCAGCCTCCCGATGCGGCCAAAGCCGTTAATCCCTACCTGAACTGCCATCTCTCCTTACCTCCGCGTCTTTGACACCTCCCAAAGCCCTGGCTATCCGAAAAAGACCTTCGCAATCTCATAAAGATCCATATCCACCGTGCGCAGTTTTTCCACGGCATCCTGCAAGTCTATGGACACGATCTCCATCCCCCGAAGGGCCACCATCTTTCCAAAGTCTTCCTGATGAACCAGGTCGATGGCCGCAATACCAAACCGCGTGCCCAGTATCCGGTCGAAGGCCGTGGGGCTGCCGCCCCTCTGGATGTGTCCCAGCACGGTCACACGGGTCTCAAAACCGGTCCGGTTCTCAATCTCCCGGCCCAGCAGGTTTCCGACCCCGCCCAGGCGCACATGTCCAAACGCATCCTTCTCCGTCGACTGGATCACCAGGCTGCCCTCAACATCCTCCTCCATTGCCACCCTGGCCCCTTCGGCCACCACCACAATGCTGAACGTCTTCCCCCGGTTGTGCCGTTTCCTCAGGGTCTGGCAAACCTCGTTGAGGTCGAAGGGCACCTCGGGAATCAGCACCATATCCGCCCCACCCGCAATGCCCGCTTCCACGGCAATCCAGCCGGTGTGCCGCCCCATCACCTCCACCACCATCACCCGGTTGTGAGACTCTGCTGTGGTATGCAGCCGGTCAATGGCCTCCATCACAATGTTGGTCGCCGTATCAAATCCGAAGGTCTGGTCCGTACCGGCCAGGTCGTTGTCGATCGTCTTGGGCACCCCCACAACCGGCATCCCCTCATCGTAGAGCGACTTGGCCACCCCAATCGTGTCCTCCCCTCCAATGACGATCAGGGCATCCAGCCCCATCTGGTTCATCCTGTCGATCACGACCTGCTGGCCGTTCTCTCCTTTGAGCGGATTTGTACGGGAGGTTCCCAGAATGGTGCCCCCCTTAGGCAGAATACCCGAAACCGCGTTCAGATCCAGCGGTATTGACAGCCTTTCCAGTATCCCCCGCCACCCTTCCAAAACCCCCACGACCTCATACCCATAGACATTCATTCCCTTCCGGGTTACCGCACGAATCACGGCGTTCAGGCCGGGACAATCGCCGCCTCCGGTCATAATGCCAACGCGTTTTGCAGACATTTCTATCTCCTTCAAATCAGGAGCTGAAGAAACCCAAACCTCACCCCTGAAAAGGGGACCAGAGCCGAACCCCGGCTTCAAGTCCCCTTGTTTACAAAACCCGGATAGAATATCCAAAGACGCCCAATCGACCATATCCCAAAGGTCTAAAATTTAAAACATCCCCGAAGAAGTGTCAAGAGAATTCTACACAACGGCATTTGGAATCAACAGGTTAGATAAAATTTCCCGGCCCCCTGATATCGACGCGCCCCCCCGGTTCAGACCCGGAATCGGCACCTTTTTCTTTGCCTTAGTGCATTTCCATCCCTGCCGGGCGGCTCCCGTGGGGCGGTTTTTCGTCAAAATAAGGACAGGCTACTGCGGCCACGTAAACCTGCCGGGCGCCTGCGGCCTTCAAAGCCGCTGCACAGGCGTTCACAGTCGCGCCTGTCGTGACGACATCGTCGATGACCAGGACCGTCCGATCCTGCACCCGGTGGGGCGCTTTCACACGAAAAGCGCCCGCCACATTGGCCCTGCGACTCTCTGCATCCAGGGCCGTCTGGGTCCGGGTGGGCCGGATGCGCTGCAGCATCCTCTCCCGGACGGACAGCCCCAGCACCGTTCCGGCCGCCCGGGCAATCAGGGCGCTCTGGTTGTAGCCCCGCTCCCGCCGCCGGCTGCCGTGCAGAGGTACAGGGAGGACCAGCGGCGCTTCTGCCGTCAAAACGTCCCCCTTCAACGCCTCCCCCAGTGCCTCTCCCAGCACCCGCCCTACCGAGGTCCTGCCCTGGTACTTCAACATGTGGATCAGCCGCTGCATAGAAAAATTGAAGGGCGATAAAACACACATCCGGTTGAAGTTAAATAACTTATCTGCGCAGTTCCCGCAGGTGGCCGCTTCGGACTCAACCGGACAGCCGCACCGGAGGCACCGGGGCCCTACAATCGCCTCTAAACCTGCCCAACAGGCCGCACAGAACCCGCTCCCCTCCAGCGGCGTCCGACAAAGCAGACAGTGAGGCGGATAAATAAAATCCAGGATCGCGTCCCGGACTGCTGCCGCCCCGTTCTTCAAATCTCCCTTACCTGGCCCCCACGTGATCTGCATCCCCAAAAACCCCTTGCAAAATCCGCATCTTAGAGATAAATTCCGTTTGCCCCTCCCCTGTCACCCCCAGGCATCCCCTAAAAATTCGGTATCGCATTATGAAAAACGTACGTGCGATTCTCTTTGATTTAGACGGCACCCTTTTCGACCTGAACCCGCTGGTTCGGGCCGCCCGTAGACGGGTGGCTCACCTCTTGCACAGCAACGGCTTTTTCGCCTCCAGAACCTATGCCCTCAGGCGGATCAACGACCTGGAGCGGAAACACGGTCCCTACTACTCCTCTTCACCCTATTATTTCGCCTTCTACGACATTGCCAAAACCCTGTATCGGGATAAACCTGATCGTTTCCAGCGCTTTCTGAAAGACCGGGGAAAAGACCACACCGCCGAAACAGACCCCGTCGAGGCCTTTGTAGCGGAGCTGGAACACGTCTACAACAGAGAAGACATAGAGGACCTCAAACCCTTCGCCGACGCGGTCCAGACCCTCCGGGAACTCCGCCAGGCGGGCTATCTCCTCTTCCTGGTCACCTTCGGCAGACCGGTGCGCCAGAAAAACAAAATCGACCGCCTCCGCATCGCCCCCTTCTTCGACAAAATTGTAAACGAAGGCCCCCCCTCCCACGACTACTGGTTCACGGAACTGTTCGAGGAATACAAACTCGACCCCGGGGAAGCGGTCTGTGTGGGAGACCGCACACACGACGAAATCCGGGCCGGAAATCGGCTCGGCTGTACCACCGTCTGGATGCGCAGGGGGAGGTTTTCCGAAGAGGAACCCGCCGAAGGCGACCGTCCCGGCTATCAGATCCGCTACCTGGCCCAACTCTCTACCCTGCTCCACATGGCCCGTCTGGGAAAAGACCGGGAACACCTCCGGGTCGTTGCCATTGGGGGCGGCACCGGGCTCCCCACCGTCCTGAGCGGCATCCGGACCTACACTGCCAGTCCGACCGCTGTGGTCGCTGTTACCGACACGGGGGCCTCCTCCGGCCGCATCCGGTGGAACCTGGGCGTACAACCTCCCGGAGACATCCGAAACGCCCTTATTGCCTTAGCCGATCCCGGACAGGTCTCACCCGGTCTCTTCAGGATCTTCCACCACCGCTTCCCCGACAGCGAGCAGGAAGCCGGCATCTTCAAAAACGACCACATCGGCAACTTCCTCGTTGCGGCCCTCACCCAGCAGCTCGACGACTTCCAGAAAGCCATTCAAACCGCCTGCGACATGCTCCACGTGCGGGGCACCGTCCTGCCTGCCAGCATCGATAATGTCGACATCTGCGCAGAACTCGAAAACGGGGAACACCGCTACACCGAGTGGATGGTACGCAAACCGGGCAAACCACCGCTGAAGCAGGCCTACCTCGTTTCCAACAGCGACATCCTCCAGGAGCTAAACAGGAAAAACAGCGCCCTCTCCCGGATCGACGCCCCTCACGACGGGCAGGTCGAAATCCACACGGTGCGCGGAAGGATATTCCGGCCCCCGCGCAATCGCGTCCGGGCCCCTCAGGAGGCCGTTCGGGCCATATCCGAGGCCGATATTGTCGTCCTGGGCCCCGGCAGCCTCTTCACCAGCGTTATTACCAACCTCCTGGTGCCCGACATCCAGAACGCCCTGCTCAACCGGAGCAGTGGGATGACCCTCTACGTCTGCAACATCCTCACCCAACCCGGCCAGACCGACGGCTTCAAGGCCTCCGACCACCTCCGGGCCATCCTCCGTCACTTCCCCGATCCAAATGCCAGGGGCGTCGTAGACCACATGCTCGTACAGGACCCCCGGGTCTTCGAAACCCCCAGAGGCCGCGTCTGGGCCCCCCTCCTCAAACGCTACCGGACAGAGGACAAGGAACAGGTCGTCTGTGATTGCGATGCGCTCAATACCCTCATCCCCTGCACGGTGACCGACCTTGTAGAAGCGTATCAATCCGGCGTCATGGACCGGGGCGTGGGAGACTTTATCGGCCATGATCCGGACAAAGTGGCCGACGCTGTCTGCCGAATCTTCTGTGGCCTGGAGGTGCCCGACTACTGGGGGCCGGAAGATGGGGATTAAAGCCGTCATCTTCGACCTGGACGACACCCTCTTCGACTGTACCGGACAGCTCACAGAGCCTGCCCGCCGGAGGGCTGCAGAACAGCTGGCCGACGCCATCCCCACGCTGAGCGTGGAAGCGCTGCGCCGCCTTCAGGCCCGTCTCGCAGACGAACACGGCTCGGGTGGAGCGATCCGGGAAATCGGCCGGCGCTATTGCCTTCCCCCCTCACATATAGAAGGCGCCCTTCGGGCCTACAACCGCAGTGAAGTCGAGGCCATCTCCCCCTTTACCGACGTCCCGGAAACCCTCGCCGAACTCCGGCGAAGGGGCTATCGGCTCTCTCTGGTCACCACGGGCCGTCCAGACCGCCAGCGCCGGAAAATCCACCTCCTCGGTCTGCACCCCTTCTTCAATGAAGCGCACGCAACCCTCGTCCTCCACGACGACTGCCGGGAGCCCCTCAAAGACGCCGCCCTCCAGCGGGCCACCGTCCTCCTGGCCCTCCCTCCCCCGCAGGTCCTCTCCGTAGGTGACAAACTCGACGCCGAAATCGCCGCCTCCAACCGCCTCCACCTGGCCACGGCCCGCCTCCGCCACGGCCGGCAAAAACACCGCCTCCCCCAGACCCCGGAAGAACGCCCCGACTACGAAATCGACCGAATCTCCGACCTTCTCCACATTCTCCCCTGACCACGCTCCAATGAAAGGCCTCAAGACACGGAGTTCGCAATCCGCTTACACCCAAACCACCCTCACTCCATTCCCCCTCCCAATCCCCAGCGCCCCCGCCGCGCTTCCTCCGTTGACCGAGATCTCCAGCGTATCCTGACTCCCGTAGAGCACGAGCGCCTCCCCTTCCGGCACATCGGCATAGGTGCGACACACCCGATCAAACACCCGTTTCTCTGTCTCGACCCGAAACAGGCGCTCTCCTGCTGCAGCCTCAATCTGACTTCGGGAAAGGTTGGTGATGCCGTTTCCAAAGCGGTCAACGTGTACGATGTGCCCCCTCACCCCCCTGGCCTCCACAGCAACCGTCCAGAGATCCAGCCGCACGGGATCGGAAACCGGGGGGCCAAACGCGTCGATCGGTGCACCCCGGCACAGGTGGGCCGCTGCGGGAGCAAAGATATCCCGTCCGTGGAAGGTCGCGCTCACTTCCGGCAGGGCCAGGTCCCGGTTCTGGATCTCCACAATCCGCTCGACCTGCTCTGACGCATAAATGGAGCTGAACAGGCCGTTGTCCGGGCCCAAAAATCGGTAGGACGGCGTCTCTACCAGGATGCCCCGTCGCGCGCTTCCCACCCCTGGGTCGACAACAGCGACGTGAACCGTACCGGCCGGAAAGCATCGATAGGCGCTGTACAGCACAAAGGCGCCCGCCGCCACATCCTGCGGTGCAACCTGATGGGAAAGATCCACCAGCGTGGCCCCGGGCGCGATGCCCAGAATCACCCCTTTCATCGCCCCCACATAGGCATCCTGCAGGCCAAAATCGGTCGTCAGCGTCACAATCCCGGACATGCACGCCTCCTCAAGGATGGGATCTCTTCCGCCGGGAACCCGGAACCCGGAACTTCCTCATTCAAAACAGATTCGCCTCCTTCATACTCAAAAACCGTTCCGGTCCCACAATGATGTGATCCAGCACCTCGATGCCCATGATCTCGCCTGCCTGCGCCATCCGGCGTGTCAGTTCAATGTCTTCCTTTGAAGGCGTCACGTCTCCCGAGGGGTGGTTGTGCGCCAGGATCACGCTGGCGGCCGATGACCCCACGGCCGGGAAGAAGACCTCACGGGGGTGGACCAGAGACGCATTGAGACTCCCAACAGATACGGTTTCCCTGCAGATCACCTGGTTTCGAGCGTTCAGAAACACCGCCACGAAATACTCCTTCCGGCGATCCTTGATATCCGCAACCATAGACACCACGTCCACAGGCCGCGAAATCGACGGCGCGATCCCAATCCCCTGGTTCAGCGCCCGCCGCGAAAGCTCAAACGCCGCCACCAGTCCCGCCCCCTTTGCCCGCCCGATCCCCTTAATCCGCGTCAGGCTCTCCAGGTCCATCTCCAGCAGTTTCTCCGGCGAATGCTTCCGCAGAATCGCCCCGGCCACATCCAGCACGTTCTTCCCCTCATACCCCGTCCGCAGCAGAATCGCCAGCAATTCCTCGTTCCGCAGCGCCTCCGGCCCCAGCCGCTCTAACTTCTCCCGGGGCATATCCACATCGGCCACCCCGCTGATGCCCCCGCGCCGAACAGCGACTTCCATCTCGACTCCTCCGGTTACAGGCCTTCTGATATGGTACGCGATTTCCGAAGGAAATACCAGGCAAAATCCGTTCCCAAAAGAGCAAGCGGGGACAATATCTTCTGTTTCAAGACGTTATGCCCCCATTCGTGTTTTATTTGGCTGTTAAGAATTGAATACCGCTTTCAAATCGATCCGGAAGCATAAAAAGAATCGTTCACCGGACCGGGCCGTGACTCCCCGCGTCGCCGGTAACTTCATAGCCGGTGATGTTGATTCAGGGTTGCTTCAACACGTTTATTTCAGGGCTGGAGGTCGACCGTTACCGGCGCGTGGTCGGATACGGTCAAGCCGCCTTCCCGGTGGACGTAAGCCGATTTGAACCGCCGGGCCGCTGCGGCGTTGCCGAGCAGATAGTCGATGCGCCACCCCCGGTCCAGCTCGCGGGCGCGTCCCCGGTTGGACCACCACGAATACGGGCCCTGGATGTTCCCGTAGTGTTCCCGTACAAAGTCGCGCCACCCGGTTTTGAGAAGGTCTCCCATCCATGCGCGTTCCCGGGGCAGAAAGCCGGAGTTTTTTTCATTGCCTTTCGCGTAGAAGATATCCCGCTTTGTGTGGGCGATGTTGAAATCGCCGCCCAGGACCACAGGCTCGTTCAGGGGCAGCAGGGCCTGCGCCCAGGGCAGGAAGTTGACCATCCACACCTCTTCTTTGATGCGTTGCCGTTCCTCGCTGGATGACCCCGACGGCAGGTAGACGCTGACGAGCTGCACCCCCCGCACACGCACCCGCAGAATTCGACCTTCCGGGTCGGCGCCTCCGATGCCGGTGCCGATTGTTTCGATGGGATACCGGGCCCAGACCGCGGTGCCCGAATATCCTTTTTGCTCTGCAGGATGCCAGCAGACATGCCAGCCTGAAGGCGCAGCCCACGCTTTGGGAAGCTGCTCCGGCAGCGCCCGGATTTCCTGGAGCAGCAGCACGTCCGGCGCGATCTTGTCGATATGATCCGCAAATCCCTTGCGCAGGGCCGCGCGCAGCCCGTTGACGTTCCAGGTTGTGATTCGCATAGGCCCTCTATTTTCTCAGGCTTCGGCCAGATGCCCCTTCATCGTCGCCTTCACCTCCGTTTTCTGGCCAGCAGGACGCGTTCTATGCCGCCGAGGTCCCGAACCGTTTCGATCTGTCGGAACTCAGAACACCGGGAGAGCAGGGCGGCCACCCGGGGGGCCTGGCCGTCTGCCACCTCCAGAGCGAGCCAGCCTCCGCGGAGGAGGCAGGCGCCGGCCTGTGAGATAAGGGGGCGGTAGAACCGGAGGCCGTCGGGACCGCCGTCTAAGGCGAGGTGGGGTTCAAAATCCCGGACTTCGGGCTGGAGATGCGCCAGGTCGGCTGAGGGGATGTAGGGGGGATTGGAGGCGAGGGCGTGGAAGACGGGTCGGGAGCAGAAGGGAGAGAGGAGGTCGCCCTGGAGGAAGGCGACGCGATCCGCGACACAGTTGAGGCGGACGTTTTCCCGAGCGGTTTGGAGGGCGTCGGCAGAGAGGTCCGTGGCAACGATCCGGCTTCCAGGCAGGGTGTGGGCCAGGGCCACAGCGACCGCGCCAGATCCGGTGCCGATGTCAAGAATTCTGGGAGCGGAGTGGCCTTTGAGGCGATTGACGAGGGTTTCCACCAGGATCTCGGTTTCGGGCCTGGGGATGAGGACATGGGGGGTGATTTTGAAGGGGAAGGAAAAGAATTCGGTTTGGCCCAGGACCTGCTGGAGGGGGACCCTTTTCAGGCGTTGTCCAACCGCGGTCTGGAGGCGCTGCTGCTGGGTTGGCGTAAGAACCTGGTGGACATGGAGGGGAAGTTCGGACCGGGAGACGCAGCGCAGGTCGGCCAGCAGCCATTGGGCTTCGGCCCGGGGATTTGGAATGCCAGCGTCCCGAAGGGCATCGACGGTCCAGGCGAGGGCGTCGGCGAGGGTGGACATGGGAGCTTAATCGGTGGTGATGGATTCGACGTTGTGTTCCTGGGTTTTCATTTTTTGGGTCTGATCGGCCAGACGCAGGGCGTCAATGAGTTCGTTTAAATCGCCGTTGAGGACCTCTTCCAGCCGGTGCAAACTGAGTTTGATGCGGTGGTCGGTGATGCGGCCCTGCGGGAAGTTGTAGGTCCGGATTTTGGCGCTGCGGTCGCCGGTGCCTACCTGTCCTCCACGGTCCCGTGAGGTCTTCTCCTGCTGTTCCCGAACGGCCCTGTCCAAGAGGCGGGCACGGAGAACCACCATGGCCTTAGCCCTGTTTTTGTGCTGGGACTTTTCGTCCTGGCAACTCACGGTCAGATCGGTGGGGAGGTGGGTGATGCGGACGGCGGAGTCGGTGGTATTCACGCTCTGTCCGCCCGGCCCGGAGGAGCGGAAGGATTCGATTTTGAGGTCTTCCGGGTTGATGGCAATCTCGACCTCTTTGGCTTCGGGGAGAACAGCAACGGACGCGGCGGAGGTGTGGATGCGCCCGCTGGATTCGGTTTCTGGAATGCGCTGTACACGGTGGACGCCGCCTTCGTATTTCAGACGGCCGTAGACGTCGTTGCCAGAAACCGAGAAGACGACCTCCCTGTAGCCGCCGATGCCGGTGGAATTGGAGCTGAGTCCTTCGGTTTTCCACCCCTGGGATTCGGCGTATTTGGTGTACATCCGGTAGAGGTCTGCAGCGAAGAGGGCGGCCTCTTCTCCGCCGGTGCCGGCGCGGATTTCCACGACCGTATTCTTGCTGTCGTTGGGATCTTTGGGGATGAGGAGGCGTTTTAGTTTGCCTGCAAGGTCCGCCTCCTTCTGTTGCAGTTCCTGCTGCTCCATGTGGGCCATTTCAACCAGTTCGGCATCGTCGGAATTCTGGAGGATGTCTCTGACTTCCTCCAGACCACCGGTGATGTCCCGGTAGTGCCGGTAGGTGGTGACGACCTCTTCCAGGCCGTGAAGTTCCTGCGTGAGTTTGCGGAACTGGTCGGGATTGGCGGCCACGTCGGGGCGGACCATTTTTTTGCTGATCTCCTCGTAGCGTTTTTCAACGCTTTCCAGTCGTCCAAACACCGAAAAAACTCCTATTAACCTTTGGTGCTAGTGGTCATTCTCAGAAGTTGA
>JAAXHW010000011.1:0-10896 GCA_012270675.1 Candidatus Latescibacterota bacterium
GATACGGGCGGGTTCTCCCGCCTTGACCACCACTTTTTCGCTCGCGCTCGGGAACTCACCAGGAATTTTAAAACAGCTCCTAAGGCGTTGGGGGTTTGGCTTTGGGTTTTTTGACCAGGGTGGCGACGGTGCGGTTGGTGGGGACAAAGTAGGTTTTTGCCACGCGCATGACGTCCTGGGGGGTCAGGGTGGCGACGGTTTTGGCGTGTGTGACGAGGTAGCGCCAGTCGCCGAACAGGGTTTCATAAAGGGCCAGGCTCTGGGCCAGCCCGCCGTTGGATGCGAGTTTCCGGATCAGGTCGGCTTCCAGGTTGTTGATGACTTTCTGGAATTCCTTTTCGCCGATCGGTTCGGTTTTGAGACGGTCGAGTTCCTCATAGATGACCTTTTCGAGTGCTTCGGTCGTATGGGGATGAATGGGGTGGGCTTCGATGAGGAAGAGATTGTCGTACCGGGGGCCGGGAACGCCGTTGTAGGTGCTAACGCTGGTGGCGACCCGGTCCGCTTTGATGAGCCGTTTGTAAAGCCTGGAGCTACGGCCCGTGTCGGTGAGGATGCCGTCGATGAGGTCGAAAACATAATCGTCTCTCTGAGGGGCGGTCGGCTTGTGGAAGGCGATCATGACCTGTGGTTCGGCGTCGAATTCGATCACAACCCGGCGTTCGCCCTCCTGTTTCGGCTCGCGGGTGAGGATGCGGGGCGGGGGCGGGCCCGGGGGGATCTTTCCAAAGTATTTTTCGACCACTTCTATGGCATCGGGGGTGTGGAAATCACCGACGAGGACGCCGACCATATTGTTGGGGACATAGTAAGTCTTTCGGAAGGCTTCGGCGTCGGTGGCGGTGAAGCTGGTGATGTCGGACATCCAGCCGATGTTGGGCAGGCCGTAGGGATGGGCCTGGAAGGCAGACGTAACGAGGGCTTCGTAGAGTTTGCCGCCGGGTCTGTTTTCGTAGCGCATGCGGCGCTCTTCGGCGACGACGTCACGCTCAAGATAGAATTCGCGCATGACGGGGTCGCGCAGGCGCTCGGATTCCATCAGGGCCCATAATTCCAGGCGGTTGGCGGGCAGGTCTGTGATGTAGATGGTGTAGTCTTTGCCCGTGGCGGCGTTGATGCCCGGGCTGCCATTGGCGATGAGGATCTGGGTGAATTCGTCCCGGACGATATGGTTCTTGTGTTCATTTTGCAGGCGTTTGAGCTCAGCCCGGGACTCCAGCATCCGGATGTAGGTGTCCAGGTGGGCGGGCGCGTCTTTGCCCTGGCGGTTGTTCAGCGCGGCAATTGAACGTTCGAGTTGGGCGATTTTATCGGGACGCTTTGCAGGCTTTTCGGATGCGGATTTTTGGAGGTTGCGCTCCAGTCTCTCCAGGATTTCCATTTCCGCCTGCGGGATCTGGGCCCGGATGCGGTTGAAGGCGACCGCAGCGCGTTCGATCTCGACGAGGACCGATTTTTCCTTATTGTAGTCCACTGTGCCGATGCGACGGGTACCTTTGAAGGCCATGTGCTCGAACATGTGGGCGATGCCAGTGATGCCGGTGCGTTCGTCCACGCCTCCAACCTTGACCACGATGCGGCCGGAAAAGACGGGGGCCTGGTGCCGCTCGACAAAGAGGAAGCGCATGCCGTTTTTCAAGCTGTGTTCAACAACCCGGCTCTCCAGGTCCTGGGCCGCAAGCTGTAAGGGGAAAAGGGTGAAGGTGAAGAGTGCGGCAATGAGGCGATTCATGGAATGGCTCTCCTTTTCCTGACGGGTTACAGGTGGTCAACAATGATCAGGGTATGGGTGACAATATACCCATAGCCCGGGGAAAATTCAATCCTTCACACAGTCCTCCGGTTGGATTTGATCGAGGCGGTCGATGACGTCTCCGGGCTGGATGCGGTTTTTGAAGAAGAAGACATGGCCGGGGATGTCGTTGAAGTCGCCTTCCTGCACGTTGAGATCGCGGGAGACGGCGATGACGAGGTCTCTCCGGTCCGCGCGGCGGAGTTTGTCCAGTTTGCGGCGGAGGTAGTCGGGGTGCCAGAAGCCGACGATTTCCAGGAGGGCGGTGCGGCCGTCGGGATGGTGGAAGGCAAAGTCGGGGATAAAGACGGTATCTTTGAGGTTGATAATTTCGGTTTCGCGCTCCAAGACCCAGTCGGTTTTCGCCTTTTCAAAGCGGCTTGCGAAGGTCTCTTCCAGGAGCGAGTCGTAGACGGTCTGGTCTTTGTAGTGGGAGACGAGGGTGTGGTTTTCGTCTAAGACGAACAGCCCCTTCCGGCCGTCGGTAAGGGCGATTTCGGCTTCCATTTTCCAGCGGATGCACAGGAGCAGGGCCGGAAGGAAGACGGCCATTTTGATGCCGTATTTCTGGGAGAGGCGGAACATGCTCACCGGGCCGTCTAAAAAGATTTCGTAACCGGCGTCCCGGTCGCCTCTGATGTCGTGGATGAGGCGGAAGAATTTGATGAATTTGAAGAGTTGCCTGTAGCGGACCGGGAGGTTGCGGTGGACGGAGAGACGCATGCGGGCGCAGCGGTAGAACATGGCCTGGGCCAGGGCGACGTTGTAGCGGTTGAGGAGCCAGTCGGGGGTGGGGGGATCGAAGCCTTCCAGGACGTGGTTGTCGGCCAGGTCGGCGTAGAGGCTGTCGGCGACTTCGTCGACCGGGACCTGGTGCTGGAGGGCAACCTGGTCCAGGATGTGGGCCCGGGTGACGGGGTAGATGAGGTCGGGTTCGCGGACGACAGGGTGATTTTCACGGGCGAGGGCGAAGACCTGCGCGCGCAGCTCGGCGGGGTCGATGAGGCTGGCGATGCGAAACTCGCAGCGGTCGTCTTCAAGGAGCTTGGCCAGGCCGCGCTGGATGCGGTAGTCGGTGGCGTCACCGGCCCGGGCGTCCAGCGCGGCGTGGAGTTCGCGCCGGGTTTTGTTCCGGTGGGAGTTAAAGATGTCGATGAGGTCCTGCGCGAGGTCGACCATCCGATCGGAACCGGTGTCGACGTAGCAGGGGTTGATATAAGGTCCGCGGGTGCGGGTGAGGAGAAGGTCGGAGGTGAGCATGGCGTTGTTCGAAATTTTCCAATTTGGCCCTGTGTAAGACCGTACCGGCATTCCCCCGGGGACACCGGCTTCCCTTTTCCCAAGTGCGGGAGAAGGGGTTGGGGTTATCCCGAAAACCCCAGTTCCATCCCATTTTCAATGTCTACGGTAACGCGCAAAATACCGGGCTTTAACAGGGTTGCGGGGCGTGATTTGCCGTTTACACTGACCACCGGGTTGCGGCACCAGGGGGCAGGGATCTCAGTGTCGAGGGTGAGGGTGCGGCAGGTGACCCGGTCGGACAGGCCGTTGAGGGTGAGTCGGTAGCGCTTTTCTTCGGGGGTATCGGCGAGGGTTTCGATTTGGGTGTGTCGGCGGGTGAGGTGATAGAAGAGGGCCTCTTCGGGTACGGCGCACCAGACGTCGCCGCCTTCGGAAAGGACCGTTTCAAACCGTCTGCGGAGCTGGGCCTCGGAGCAGTCTTTGTTGGGGTGGACCGGCTCTTCCAGGGGGCAGTGGCAGTAGTCGATGACCCAGCCGCCGTCCTCCTGGGCGTGGCGGATGTTCCGGTAGGGATCGAACTCGCTGTGGAAGGGCTCGTAGTAGTGGTCGTGGAGGGCGGTGCGGTTGAGCCAGAAGAGTTCCCCGCCGGGGCGGTTGAGGGCGTCGGTGAGGCTCATGGCACCCAGGTAGCCGTAGTCCCGGCAGGCGGCCAGGACGTGGTCGGCCATGTTGGTGTTGTTGCCGGGAGAGCAGTAGAGGTCCACGGGGCCGTCGATGGCCTCCTCCAGGACCTCCCTGGCCTGTCGCAGTTCGCGGTCGACCATGTCGGGGGCGATGTTCTGGTGGCTCCAGGAGTGGTTGCCCACACCCCAGCCCCGGGCGATGAGGTCCCGCATCTCTTCCCCGCTCATGTGCCGGAATCCGTTATAGCTGGAGTTGCCGATATTCCGGACCTCTCCGATGTGTCCGGCAACGGCCTCCACGTGGCCGGGGATGCCGTATTCCTCGTGGATGGGGACCGCGAATTTGTGCAGCTCGACGAGCGCCTCGTCGTAGGTGATGGAGTAGACCCAGCGTTTGCCGTGTTTCCAGTTGCAGATGGTGAGGGGCATGGTATGGTCCTTTTGTCAAATGTCAGGGGCGAGCCCCCTGCGCCGGTTATACGACACCTTTGACGGCCGTCATAAAATCGTCGAAGGTGGTGCTGTAGCCCAGCTTCCATTCGAAGATGTGCACCCCATAGCGGGTGGCCAGGCGCTCGTCAAAGGTGTCGGGCCGTTCCACGCCCACGGTTGCATCGCGTATGAGGATGCAGCGGTAGTCCCGCCCGAGCATGGCGGCCGCGCCGCCTTCGGAATTGAGCACGCACATGTCGGCGGCAAAGCCGGTGTAGATGAGGGTTTCGATATTGTGGGTCTTGAGGTATTCGTCCAGAGTATCGGTGTAGAAGACCAGGGGTTCGTCGCCGACGGGGGAGACGATTTGGGCGCGTTTCATTTTTGCCAGCGGGGAACGGGCCATGTAGTCCGGTCCGTGTGCGCGGTCCAGCATCTCCTTCTGTCGGCTGGTGGGCCTGCGGGTTTTGGACTTGCCGCGTCGGGAAGGGATGTGGGGGTAGTGCGCATCCATCCAGTCGGTTTCGACATGGACGATAGGCATGCCGATTTCACGGGCGGCGTCCATGCCCGGGCGGATGATTTCACCCATGATGCGACAGGCCTCGGCCGTGGCCTGGGGCCAGCCCATGTCCACGCAGTAGTCCATGTCCAGGGGGGGGCCGTCCGGGCAGCCGATGTTCCAGCAGTGCATGCCCACAAGCGCGGTCTGCGCCACGGGCAGGTCGAAGGTGACCTGCTCGTAGCCGGGGCTGTCGATGGGGCGGGCGCGGTAGTAGCGGGCGTTGAACGTGAGCGTTGGGGAACCGGACATCGTTGCGAGCGCTCCTCTGTGCGAGAGAGAGTTGTCGTTGTCAGCGCATCGGCCCTCGACCGTCCATAACGATTTCGACCGGGTCGGAAAGGAGGATGAGGTCTTCGATGTCGAACTGCTTGAGGAGTCCGAAGCAGAAAAGGACAGGGTTCTGGATGTAGTCTACGGGCCAGTCGATGAGCCTGCGGAGGGTGTCGGGGACGTTCACGCGCAGGTTTCCGAGGCCTCCGGGGTGGAGGGCCGCGGCGCACAGGGCGATGAGGCCGGTAGAGAGCCCCTGGGCGGCGAGGTCAACCGCATCCGTTTCGGCGTGGGAGCGCACCCAGTTCAGGAGGGGGAGGAGCTGGGCGGTGCAGATACCAAGGGGGCGGTCGCCTGCGGAGGCGACGCATTCCATGAAGAGGTAATGGTAGGCCCCGTCGGCGATGACCTGTTCGCCGAAGGCAAAGAGGTCGGCGGTGAATACCCGTTTGCCTGCATCCAGGGCGTTCTGCACTGCTGAGCTACTGTTTGCACGTCCTCCATCGGAGAGGATGAGCAGGGGCGGTTTCGATCTGCCCGCCCGGAACTCGGTGACGGGAACGTTCCAGCGGTCCATTGTCAGGATATGGTGTTTGATCTGTACACCGCCTGCAAGCTGAGGTTTGCGGGCGATTTTTGATTTTACGGAATATTTCGACGGGAGTCGCAGGACCTCGCTCAGGCGTTTTCGGTCCTGCGGTTTTGTTTTGGACGAGGACCGTTTGACGGGCAGGTTGCGTGCAAGGTCGCGGGCAATGGAGAGGAAGGTGGGGTTGTCGGGCGGGAGGCCGACGTTGAGTTCCCACTCGGAGAGGATCTCGTCGTCGCAGGGGATGTCTTCGGTCGGAATGTCCAGGCCCCAGGCGTTGTTGAGGAATTTGTAGAGCTGCTCCCGGATGTCTTTTTCGTAGTTGTGCGTGCCGGGGTCTTCGTTGGCGTAGAAGCCGATGCGGTCTTCCGCGCCGAGACATTTGTAGACTTTCCGGGCGGGGATGTAGAGACAGGGACGCATGAATTCCGGGCGGAAGATGCTGTCGTTGACGCTGTGGATAAGCAGGGAGGGCCGGGGCGCGAACATGGCGGTGAGGGTGTCGAAGTCGGCCACGGTGCAGAGGTCGACCGGGGTCTGCTCCAGGTCCCCGTGGTCCTGCCAGCGCAGCGTCGCCCGGTGCCAGATGGGAGAGTGGCCGGACACGGGGAGGATCGCCCCGATGCGTTCGTCTATGGCGGAGAGCACGGCGGTCTGCCAGCCGCCGCCGGAGAGGCCGGTCATGGCCACGCGCCCGGGGTCTGCATGTTTGTGCGCCAGGAGGACGTCCAGGCCGCGTTTCATGGCCAGGTACATAGGGCCCACGCCGGCAACACCGCACAGGTCGATGTGTGCCTGCTGCATGTGAAAGGCCGAGCCCTGCAATTCACCCATGCCGATAAATTCGGTGTTGAGCGCAAGCATGCCCCGTTTGGCGAGGTTGATGCAGCGGGCCTGCTTATAGTCCATGGCCTTGCCACCTCGATGGTGACCGTTCGGGTTCAGGACGGCGGGGACTTTGTCCTTGAGGTTGGTGGGCTCATACAAAAGTGCGGGGATGTACATGCCCGGATAGCCTTCATAGCGGAGCTTCCGGATACGGTAGCCTCTGCCCGTTTCGATCACGCCGCGCCACTGGACAACGGGTGGGGCGCTGTTGATGCATGGGGGGTGGCCGAGCAGGTAGACTTTTTCCAGAAGGTCTTTGCGGATTTTCGCGGTCCGCTTCTGCCATTCGGCAGGCGTTCGAGGGGTTTTGAGCCGGGGGAGTTTCTCCCGGTAATAGTCCATCATGATGCGGGTGTGCCGCTTGCCGAGGAGTTTGCGCGAGAGGGCGTGAGCGATTTGTCCGGGTGACATTTTTTAGCTCCTTACGATCCTCCGTTCAGGGTGTAGGTTTCGTAGGGGCGTTCGCAGGGGTTGCCCCGGCTGACGTGCATGAGGCCCTCCCCGGGTTCGATGATGACCGAGAACGTGGTCGCCCAGTAGCCGGTGGTCGGGTGGTCGTTGGGGTGTCGGCAGATGGAAGTGGGGTGGTGCTCGTGGTCGCACAGGGCGGCCTTGAGATTTTCAAGGGCCAGGGGCCGTTTCATTTCTCCGAAGAGCTTTTCGATTCTCATTTTGCGCGGGCCGGACTGGATCAGTTCGGGGAAATCGTCGTTGATGGGCAGCAGGTCCGGGTGTTCACAGTGGTTGGCGTGGGTGACCAGGCCTGTGCCGTCGCCCTGGAGGACATGGACGTGGTCTACGGTAACTTCCAGATCAGCAGGCCCCTGGGGCGTGGCCAGGATGATGTTGGCGGGGATCGCGCGAGTGGCCCGGCGCACGGCCTGCACAGCGTCGGAGAGGGAATCGGTTTCGTAGATGGCGCGCACCGTGAAGTAGTGCGGCACCCCCAGGGGACGGCTGGGAGCCGGCAGGGTGTTCAGGCAGAGGCCGATTCCGGCGCTGCTGAGACCGATGTAGGCGATGAGGCCGGCCTGGGTGATGTTCATAAGGGCGGGTTTGCCTGCAGGGCGGCGGGTGAGCACGATGGTAAAGGGGTCCAGGCCCGGGTCGTTGTCCCAGTTCTGGCCCACGACCGCCCGCTGGCCTGCGGGTGAGGTGATCGAGAAGGAGGTGCAGCCGGCGTCCCCGTCGGGCCGGAGCTGGTTGCGCACCTGGAGGAGCATCAGGTCTTCAAGCGGGGTGTCGGAACTTTCGGCCATGCCGCGCAGCTCATCGAGCATGTGCGGGGCGTAGGACGCGACGTAGGAAAGGCTGCCGCGGGCGACGGACAGGGCGTTCTGTCGAGAGACGGGCATGGTTTTGTTGACGCGGTCGAGGGCGATTTCCACAAATCCCTGGACCTCCTCGCGGGCAGCTTCACCGATCTGGCGACCCATCTCGAAGGGGGTGCCGCTGACTTCGATTTCACGGTAGCGGGTGTCTGACATTTGTATCTCCTGGGGTCATGGGGCACGCCGTGCCCCTGCATTCTGCTTCTCCCACAGTTCGGATGGGCGCCTTTTCCTCCCCCTGCCCGCGTCGGGAAGGGGAGGCCGGGGGGTCAGGTCCGATTTTTATCCGCCACCTCCCGCACAATCTGCGCTGCCAGACCGCAGTGTTCCGGTTCATACTTCTCGCAAAAAGAAGACCAGCGGATGAAGGTTTCCAGGAAGTCCCTGGCGGTCGGACAGGTACCTGCGCTGTAGCGGTATTTCCGGGAGGCCGGAGGCTGTGAATAGGGGTAGACCTCCTGTTGCGCCTTTTTTGACAGGAAGGGGAGGGCGGCAGGCATGAGGTAGTACCTGCCGGTGCCCGCGCCGGGGATGCCGGCGTCGGCGACCTGTTTGGCGAATGCGTCCGCGTTGCAGGTGAAAGCGTCGGGGTCGATGCTGAAGCCGGCCATCCAGCAGGAGTAGACGTCCATGTAATCCGGGATGGGCAGGGGGGTAATGCCCGGGATATCGGCGAGTTTTTCCGAGAGGAGGCGGACCATGTGGTCGCGCCGGGCGACGTTGGGCCGGATGATTTCAAGCTGGGCCAGGGTGATGGCGGCGGTGGAGAGGGTCATGCGGTGGGCGTAGCCGTTGACCGCGTGGATGCGTCCGAAGCCTTCTTTCATCTGGCCGCCCCTGCTCTGGCCGACGAAGCGGATGCGTTCATTCAGTTCGTCGTCGTTTGTAACCACGCAGCCGCCCACATCCGAGCCCAGTGTCTTTTCGGCGTCGAAGGAGAAGGCACCCGCAGTGCTGAGGCCCCCGGCGAGGCGGCCCCTGTACTTGCCGAAGACGGCCTGGCAGGCGTCTTCGTAGACGATGAAGCCGTGTTTTTCGGCCAGGGCGTTGATGGGGTGCATGTCGCAGAGGGTACCGGTTTTGTGGACCACCAGAACCGCGCGGGTGCGGTCGGTGATGCAGGGTTCGATCGTTTCTGCGCTGAGGATGAGGGTGCCGGGTTCGGTATCTGCGAAAACGGGGATGTAGTTCTCCCTGATCAGGCCCTGCACGGTGCCGTAGTCGGTGACCGGGCTGACGATGATTTCGTCGCCCGGTTCGAAGTCGAAGGCCGCCGCGAGTACGGCCAGAGCCGGGGTGCAGCCGGGCGTGGCGATGCAGTGTTTGACGCCCATCTCACCGGCGAAGGCCTCTTCGAAGCGGCGGACCATATTGCTGGTCAGGCCAGAGTCCACGACCTCCTGGAGGTATTTCAGGCAGCTGGGGCCCATCGTGCGCGGAAAGGGTTGAGGCAGGCTGCCTTTGAGTTCTTCAGATGCCTCAGCGCCGTATTTTGCGCGTTCGACTCTGGTGGCCATGTGATTTTCCTTTTTCATTCAGATTCAGGCATCGGATCGTTGTGCTCAATCGTCGGGCCACCCCGGCCAGGGGCAGTGGTTTCTGATGTAGCGGCCGTTTTGAAATTCGGTGAAAAAATGGGAGATGAGCGGGTGTGAGACCTGCCCTCCGGAATCGTCTTCCAAAAGGCTGCTCTGGGCGGCGTAGGTGATCTGGTTGGAGCCGTGGACCAGGACGTGGTACCAGGGCTGGCTGCGGTCGGGCCGGGTCCGGTTGGACAGGTACCAGGCATCGTCCGCCTGGCAGGTCGGGTCGAAGTCGACCACAACGCCCCGGTAGTTATACCGGCTGTGCCGGACGAGCTGGCCCGGTTCAAATCGGGGTTCGACACCCCCTGTCGCAGACGGACCGCTACCCTGACGCGCCCTGAGCAGGTCCCGGACCTTCTGCATCTGGTGTTCGTCCGGGGGATGCGGAAGCCGGGCGAGTTCCGCTTCCAGAGACGGGCCGAAGGCGGCCAAGGCCTCTGAGACGGCTTCCTGGACGGTTTCCGATTCGTCGTCGAGCAGGATCAAGAGGTGGGGGAGTTGCCTGGGATCGGGCATGGGCAGGTTCTCCGGACTACATGAAGTCCTGATAGTAGACGGGTCGGCGCGTTTTCCACACGCCCTGGGGACCCCGAAAGTCGGGAATGCCGCTTGCGGTGGAGATGCCAGCCCCGGTGAAAATGAGGATGTTGCCGATGTCCCGGAGGTCATCAACCCGCTGGATGCTCAACGTCCGACAGGAGCTCAGGGTTGTTTTTTGCGCTGCCGGTACATGTCACGAGAGAAGATGTGTGGCTGGATATCCCGGTTCTGCCCTTTGACCATGTCCTGCACGAATTCTGTGGTCTTGCTCACAGCTGCCTCGACAAGCACCTGCCCCTGCTCGGCAGTCGCCTCCAGGGGCTGTTTGTCTTCCTGGTCCTGCATGGCGTCGTGCCGGATATGGTCGGGAAACAGGGCCAGGGCCATGGCGGTCTCATACTCCTGCGCGTGGCCGGGCACCCTTCCCTTGCAGTGCTGCTCGGCGATCTCCCGGCTGAGGTCCCAGTAGGAGTGGAACTGGACGTTGACCTCGGGGTCGGCCGATTGGAAGTAGAGTTGCCACTGTCGGAGGATGCCGTTCATCGGGGCTTCATTTCCCCCATGGCCGTTCAGGATGAGGACGTTTTTGACGCCGTGCCGCACCAGGCTTTCCACCGCATCAAAGAGCACGGCCAGCCACGACCCCGGCTTGGCGGTGATCGTGCCCTTGTGGACCATGTGATGCTCGGAGATACCGACGGCCATCGGCACGCTCACAACCACCTGGGGATAGAGGCGTTTGGCGGCCTCACAGGCGACGTAGGTGGCCGCGGCGATGTCGTACTCCATCGCCAGGTGTTCCAGGTGCTGCTCGTTGCTTCCGGTGGGGATAATTGCGGCCGGGAATTTCCCCACTTCCAGGGCTTCTCTGAACTCACGTCGCGTCAGTTTACCCAGCATTACTTCCTGGTCAGGCATGGGGCGTCTCCTTAGAAGCTGTCTTAAAACCCCCAGCGGTCTTCGCGCGGCTGCAAAAGC
>JAAXHW010000011.1:10912-26414 GCA_012270675.1 Candidatus Latescibacterota bacterium
GGGTTCTCCCGCCTGGACCGCCACTTCTTCGCTCACGCTCGGGAACTCACCGGGAATTTTAAAACAGCTTCTTATAAACCGGTGGATCGTGACCGGTGAATTGTGACTTAAACCCCTGCTTTGAGCCGCGCGAAGTTGACATGATCGCTCAGCTGCATCAGGGCGAAGTAGGTGGTGACTTCGGTTCGGGAAGTATCAAGGCTGGCCACGGCGTTTCGGTACCAGGCCCAGGTTTCGTCGTCTCGGGGACCTAGTTTGCAGATGGCGTCGTTGAAGTCCGCGATTTCGGAATCGGATTTTTCGGCCTGTTTTTCGATCCAGGCGAGGATGTCGGCATCCGTGGGACAGTCCCCGAGGGCATCTGTAAAGGCCTCCACGGAGATGCCGAGGAATCTGAGGATGTAGCGGTCGATGCCGGAATCACTGCCGTACCAGAAGTCTCCCAACGTGTCGCTTAAGAAAGCCCGGCCCTTGTCAATCATGCGGGCCAGGCCGGCGATGCCGGCGACAGAGGTGTCATAGGGGCTTCGAGGCGGGTGGCGCGTGAGGTCGACGGTGTTGAAGCTTTTTTCGTCGTCCAAGTCGATCAGGTCGAACCATGTGGTGATGTCGGTGCGGCCCGGTGCGGTGCTGTTGAGGGCTTTTTCAAAGATGGCGTGCTGTTCGTCGTTTTCGGGGCCTTTGCCGGAGACCCGGACGTTGAAGACGGCGATCTCACCGGGGGTGCGTGAACTGTTCTCCTGCACCCAGGCGGTCAGTTCGAGGTCGTTGGGGTTGGCGTAGGCGGCCTCCCGGTAGGCGTCGGCAGAGATGCATAAGAACCCGGTGATGGCCTCGTCTATGGGACAGTTGTAGATGTATTCTCCCAGGCGGTCGGCTTTGTCGGCCCGGGCCTTGTCGGCCATGCGCGCCAGGCCGTAGACGCCGGCCACGTCCCTGCAATACGGGGTGCGGGGCGCCCGCTGGGTGAGGTCGACATCTCTGAAGCTGGCCCAGTCGTCCAATTCGATGGACTGGAAGACGGTTTTGATGTCGGTGCGTTTGGGGGCGTATTTTTCAAGCCGGTCCCGGAGGCGCTGCTTTCCGGCCTCGTCATCCGGTTCGCGGCCCAGGTGGTGACGGTTGAAGGCCTCGACCTCCTCGTCGGTCCTGTCCGAGACTTTCCGCACCCATCGGCCGAGGGCCTCGTCATCGTAGCGGTCGGCAGCGTCGGCGAAGTCGGCGGCGGAGATGCCGAGAAAGTCCAGGAGGATTTTGTCCAGGCCGGAGTCTTCGCCGTAGACGAATTCACCCAGGGTTTCCTCATTGCAGGCACAGGCTTTATCGGCCATACGGGCGAGGTTGACAATGCCGGCGATGCAGGTGTTGGACGGTCGGCGGGGAGGTTGTTTCGTGAGGTCCATGGGGAGATCCTTTCTATATCTATACGAATAAACGCTTAAACCCCATCCAGCGATCCTCTGGAGCGCCGGATCAGGAGAAGGTACTGAAACGGCCATGTTCTGTCAAGCGGATCGGAGATGTCCCGGTCTGAGGGATCGACGGTAAAATGTTCAGCGGGGGTCGTGGCGCACGAAAGAGCAGGAGGCACGGGCGACCAGGACGCCGACCGCCACGTTTTCGCTCGCGCTCGGGAACGCACCGGGAATTTTAAAACAACTTCTTAAAACCACCCCTTCTGCGCCCCATCGTACGCGTCGTGGCGGCGGCGGCGTTTGGAGATCGTGTCTTCGACGGTATTTTTGGAGATGACTTCGTAGAGGACGGCCTGTTTGCCTTTGCGGCGGCGGAGGATGCGGCCGAGGCGCTGGACGTGTTCGCGGATGGAGCCGGTGCCGGAGAGGACGATGGCCACGTTGGCCTCGGGGACGTTGACGCCTTCGTTGAGGACGCGAGAGGTAACCAGAGCGAGGACGTCGCCCCGGTTGAAGGCCTGAAGGGTGTCCCTGCGCTCGCGGGTGCGAGTCTGGTGGGTGATGGCAGGGATGAGGAACGCCTCCGAGATGGTGTAGACGGTCTCGTTGTCATTGGTGAAGATGAGGATGCGGTCGCGGGGGTGGCGCTTGAGGAGGTCTTCGAGGACGCGCAGCTTGGCCGTCGTGCCCAGGGCGAGTTTGCGGTAGCGGCGGTAGGCGAGCATGGCCCGGCGGCCGGCGCTGGAGCGGGCGGAGAGGCGGACGAAATTCCGCCAGCCGTTTTTGGTGCCGAGTTTGAGGTTCTTGCTGTCCAGAAATTTGGTGAATTCGGCGCGGGCGGCCTCGTAGTGTCCGCGCTCTTCGGCGACCATGTCGACCTGGATGCGTTCGGTGCCGTATTCGGAGAGGTAGTCTCCGGAGAGTTCCCGGATGCCCTTTTCATAGACGGTGGGGCCGACGAGGCCGGACAGAAGGAGGTGCCTCCCATCGGGGCGCTCCAGGGTGGCGGTGAGGCCGAGGCGATAGGGAGCGATGGCCATTTCGGCGCTGTGGCTGTAGACCTGGCCCGGGAGGTGGTGGATTTCGTCGAAGATGAGCATGCCAAAGCGGTTGCCGTAGCGGTCCATGTGCATGTAGGCGCTGTCGTAGGTGGTAACGGTGAGGTCGTCGATTTCGTGATAGCCGCCGCCGAGGATGCCGACCTCC
Source organism: Candidatus Latescibacterota bacterium (assembly GCA_012270675.1). Taxonomy (GTDB): domain Bacteria; phylum Latescibacterota; class UBA2968; order UBA2968; genus JAAXHW01. The sequence goes on from JAAXHW010000011.1 coordinate 13,534, forward strand.
CGGCCGAAGGCGTCGGTGAGGAGGTCGTACCACTGGTTCATCAGGTCGATGGTAGGGGCTACGATGAGGGTGCTGCGGGCGACGTCAGCGAGCGCCATGAGGGCGAGGTGGGACTTTCCGGAGCCAGTGGGGAGGACGACGACGCCCCTGCGACCGCCGGCGCGCCAGGCCTGGAGGGCTTCGGCCTGGTGGGGATGGGGGGGGTGCTGGGACCTGAGGTCGAGCCTGAGGCGGTTGTAGCGGGGAACGATGTTCCGGATGTCGACCTCCCGGGCCTGGAGGGTTTCCACGATTTCCCGGTAGCGGTGCGCCAGCGCCCGCCAGCGCCCGACCCGGCTGTCCCAGACAAAGGGGCCGGGAGGTTCGAAGTCGTCCTCGACATCCAGGAGGACGAGGGTGCCTTCGTCAAAGGCGAGCCGTATTTCAGGGTTGGAATCGGACATGGAAAATTCAGGTCCAGGGGGTGCCGGAGCGCCGGTTCGGGGAGCAGAGCACTACACCAGTTCTTTGAGGCGTTGGAGGCATTTCGCGTAGCCGACGGAGCCTTCACGCCCTTCGTACTCGATGCACCAGACGCCAGGGTAACCGGCGTTTTTGAGGGTTTGAACCGCTCCGGGGATGTCGATTTCTCCTTCGCCCAGGACCCTGCCCCGGTAGTCGTCCAGGACGCCGGTACCGTCCTTGATATGGGTGTGACGGGCGTGGGGAGCGACGGTTTCGTAAAACCGGGCGACGGTGTCCAGGTCGTGACCGGCAAAGCGGTAGTTCATGGTGTCCATGGTGGCGGCCACGTAAGGAGAATCCATTTCCTTGAGGATGTGGACCTGGCGATCCCCATCGTTTGTAAGGAAGCTGTGGTTGTCCACGGCGAGGACGATTCGGTCGCGCTCGATGAAGTCGAGGCAACGTTTGAGGCCTCTGAGATTGGCTTCCATAGATTTCTCGTAAGGTGGCTCGTCCCGGGCAAAACAACTGGCTTCGGTGCGGACGACCGGGGCACCCAGGATTTTGGCCAGCCGGCTGATGCGTTCCATTCGCCGGACCTGGCGCTGGATTTCTTCCGCGTCGGGCCGGGCGAAGTTGTTTCCGGCGCCAAGCGCACAGATCCGGATGCCGGCGGCCTCGGCCTGTTCGCGGATCTGTTCGGCGCGGGCCTCGGGGCTTTCTTCCCCCGCAGGCCAGACGTCCCCGGGCATGAGTTCGACCGCGTCGAAGCCGGTTTGAGCTGCAAATTCGAAAAAGTCATCCAGGGTCTTCAGGTCGGGCAGGTTGTAGTGAATGAGTCCGCAGGCCATTGCTGTTCTCCACAGAAGAGAAGGTCTGAAGGATCACCGGGTGTTCATTCGGATGAGGAGGTCGCGGGTGTTTAAGTGGACGACCGATTCTTTCAGGAAGGTCTGCAGGAGTCCATCCGGGCTTAAGTCGGAGGTGTCGATTTCGAATTTACGTTTTATCCAGGAGGAGCGGAATTCCTGCTGGAACTGCGCGAGGATCTCCCGGATGTCCGCTTTTGGGACGACGGGATAGTCGTGGGGGGTCTCTTCCATCCGTTTTTCGATGACGTCCGGGCGGGCCGTGAGGTGGACGAGAAGGGTGTCGGGCGGCATGTTGACCTCCCAGGCCCTGGGGGTTTCGGCGATCCGGCCGATGTCGGGATAATAGTAGCGGGGACCGTAGATGTATTCTTCGATATGAAAGCCCCCCAGGAGGATGTGCTCGTATTTGTTGACGAGGCGGACATGGTAGGCGAGTTGAAAACGCTGGTAGCGTTCTTTGAGGATCTGGGGGAGGCCGCGCATGGTCTCCTGATCCTCTTTTGACGTGAGCATCTGGCAGTCGGGGATGGAAAAGTGGTCGTCTAAGTGGTGGTGGATGCCCCGGTCATGACCCCATGCCATGAGGCCGTGGAAGAGGGTGGTCTTGCCGGTGTACTCGCAGCCGATGGCGACGATGCGCATGGGTATGTCTCCTGTGGTGAACGTGGATTGTTGGGCTACGGCATGCCGTGTCCGTACGGTGCCCATCTACGGTTTGTTCGGTTGGGCGGCGGGTTTCCCGGAGCGGAGGTTCGGGCGAATGGATCATAAGTCACACGCGCTTTTTTGTATATGGCCTCTTATACTGATGGTAAGATAATACACAGCACCGGGAGATACAAGGGAATGTTGGGGTAAAAGGTGGAAGGGGCGATACCGCGTGATCGGGACATTTGTCTGAAAACCCTTGACAGTGTATGAGCGCTATGTTATCTTTAGGCCGTTGCTGGCGTTCGGCTCTGGCCGATTGCAGCACCTGTGCGGGGTAGTAGCTCAGTTCTGGTTAGAGTGTCGGCCTGTCACGCCGAAGGTCGCGGGTTCGAGCCCCGTCTACCCCGCCAATAAATCGCGGAGGGCTACGGAATCCTGCCCTGTCGCTGCCCTGTTCCGCAGAGGATCATGCAACCTCCGCTCTGCCCCTATCCCGATGGACGGAGGGCTACGGAGTTTCTGCTGCTCGACGCTTTGATTTTTAGGTGTCGGGTATTTTTTTAGTTTGGGGGCAGGGGTTGCGTGGTCTGATCGCGTGTCGGTTACCACCCATTTCGCAGCGGCAGGGGTGGGTATTGGTGTGTACAAAAGTGGAGCATTTTCCCTTGCTGGTAGAGGGGTTTGCATGTCGATCCAACGGGTCTACAGGCGGATGAAGGATACGGAGCCCTTCCAGGCGCTTGCGCAGCGGCTGGAGGCGAGGGAGGGGGAGGTCTCGATGCGGGGGGCGCCGGGATCGCTGGCGGCGTTTGCGCTGGCCTGGATCGAGGAGGTGGTGCCCGGACCGGTGGTGGTTGTGTGCGCCACAGAGGAGCGGGCCGAGGCGGTGCGGGACGATTTGGAGCGGGTGATGGGGCCGGAGGGGGTGGGCATGTTTCCGACCTGGGGCGGGTCGCCCTACGACGGGCGGTCTCCGCACCTGGATGTGATGGGGCTGCGGGTGGAGGCGCTGGACCAGCTGGGGCAGGGCACCGGTGGGGTGGTGGTGGCACCTGTTGGGGCGTTGATGGAGCATACGATCTCCCCTGACCTGTTTGCGCTTTCGGTGCAGGAGGTGCGGGAGGGGCAGGAAGTGGACCTGCGCGGGCTGGCCGACCACCTGGTGGAGATCGGGTACGAGCGGGTAAGCCTGGTGGAGGGGATGGGGCAGTTCAGCGTGCGGGGCGGGATTTTAGACGCATGTTCGTTTGGCAATGCGCACCCGGTGCGCCTGGAGTTATTCGGAGATGAGGTGACCTCGATCCGGGCGTTCGATATCGGGAGCCAGCGCTCGGTGGAAGAGGTGGCATCGGTGCGGTTGTTGCCCTGCCGGGAGGCGGTACTGGTGGGGACGATGGCGGAGGTGTACGACGAGAACATAGCCGGGGCAGAACAGGCGCTCGGGCTGGACCTGACGGTGCTGCGGGAGACACTGGAGGGCCAGGGGCTGTTCGACGGGCTGGAGCACTATCTGGGCGCGCTGTACAGGGACAGGACGTGCCTGCTTGACCACGTGTCGGAGGGGTGTGTGGTGGTGGACGACCCGGAGGGGGTGGCCGAGGCCGCGCACGAACTCTGGGAGAAGCTCGTTCTGGCGGCGGAGCGACAGAAGTCCCGTCGGGGCGAGCCGGAACCGCTTCCGGCAGCGGGCGTGCTGCGGTCGGCCGGGGCAGTCCTGGACCGGCTGGGGGAGATGCGCCGGGTGCTCAACCGGACGCTGGGGGGAAGTGGGGAGGTCGGCGTGGATTTCAAAGGGACGGGCGGGCGCCGCTACGAGGGCCACCTGGAGGTGTTTCAGGAGGACCTGCGCGGGTTCTGGCAGGAGAACGACGAGGTTGTGCTGCTGTGTGAGAGCCAGGGACAGCAGGCCCGGTTTGAGGATCTGCTGGGTAAGGCCGCCAATCTGGTTTCCATTTTTGTGGGCACCCTGCAGGGCGGGTTTCGGTATGCGCCGGGACGGTTGGTTGTGGTCAACGACCACGAGATTTACAGCCGGTACCGGCGGCGGCGGCGGTACCGACGGTTCCAGGAGGGGACGCCCATCCGTACGGTTTCGGCGCTGCAGCGCGGAAATTTTGTCGTGCACGTGGACCATGGGATCGGACAGTTTGAGGGGATTGAGCACCTGAAGGTAGACGGGGTCAGCCGGGACTGTTTGAAACTGTCTTACCGGGAGGGAGATCGGGTATTCGTGCCTGTGGACCAGATGGATCGGGTGCAGAAGTACGCCAGCCAGGAGGGCGCGGTTCCGGTTTTGAGCAAGCTGGGCACCGCGACGTGGGAGCGGGTCAAGGAACGCACGCGGAAGGCGATTTTTAAGATGGCAGCAGAACTGGTGTCGCTGTACGCGGACCGGAAGGCCCGACCCGGCACGGTATTTTCACCGGATACCTCCCTGCACAAGGCCCTGGAGGCTTCGTTTCCGTACCAGGAGACGATGGGCCAGCTCCAGACGATAGAAGAGGTCAGGCAGGACATGGAGCAGCCAGCGCCGATGGACCGGCTGGTATGCGGGGATGTGGGCTACGGGAAGACCGAGGTGGCGATCCGAGCGGCGTTCAAGGTGGTGGCCGATGGAAAACAGGTGGCGGTCCTGGCTCCGACCACCATTTTGGCGCAGCAGCACTACCGGACCTTTCAGGAGCGGATGGACGCGCTGCCGGTGACGGTGGAGGTGCTGAGCCGGTTTCGCACGGCCAGAGAGCAGCACCGCGTGATCGAGGGGCTGTGCACGGGCCGGGTGGATATCGTGGTGGGCACACACAGGCTGCTTTCCAAGGATGTGGGGTTTCATGACCTGGGGCTGTTGGTTGTGGATGAAGAGCACCGGTTCGGGGTGCGACACAAGGAGCGGTTGAAGCAGCTCAAGCGCCTGGTGGATGTGCTGACGCTTACGGCGACGCCGATTCCCAGGACGCTGCACATGTCCTTGATGGGTGCCCGGGATATGTCGATCATCCGCACCCCGCCCAGGGACCGGCTGCCGATTATGACCGAGGTCCTGCCCTTTGACGAGGAGCGGATCGCAGAGGCGGTGCTCCGGGAGGTGGACCAGGGGGGGCAGGTCTATTTTGTGCACAACCGGGTACAATCGATGCCGGCGATGGTTGCGTTTTTGGAGCGCCTGTTGCCCCAGGTGCGGTTTGGGGTGGGGCACGGCCAGATGCCTGAGCGTCAGCTCGAGCAGGTGATGATGGCGTTCCTGGAGGGGAAGTACGACTGCCTGATCTCGACCATGATCATCGAGTCGGGGCTGGATATTCCCAATGTGAATACGCTGATTGTGAACCGGGCCGACCGTCTGGGACTGGCGCAGCTTTACCAGCTCCGCGGGCGCGTGGGTCGGTCCAGCCAGCAGGCCTATGCCTACCTGCTGATTTCCTCCTGGAAGGCGCTTTCACGCGCAGCAGTTCGGCGGCTGCGGGCGATTGAGGAGTTCTCGGACCTGGGCTCGGGCTTCCACGTCTCTATGCGGGATATGGAGATCCGGGGGACAGGCAACATGCTGGGGGAACAGCAACATGGGCATATCGTGGCGGTGGGGTTTGACCTCTACTGCCGGTTGCTGGACGAGGCGGTGGGGCAGATCAAGGGGGAGGAGACCGGGCCGGCGGTTGAACCGGACGTGCAGATTTCGGTCTCGGCCTATATTCCGGAGGCCTATATTTCTGATGCAGACCTGAAAATGCAGTTTTACCAGCGTGTGGGGGAGTGTCGACAGACGGTGGAAATTCTGGCGATCCAGGAGGAGTTAGAGGACCGATTCGGACTGCTGCCCGAACCAACGGCCGCGTTGATGGACACCATTCAGGTAAAGATCCTGGCCCGCCAGTTCCGGTTGAGCGCGGTTCGGGTGGGGGGGACTTTGACGATGCAGTTTCCCCCCGAACGGGTGCTGAGCCGGAAGGAGATAGAGGAGATGGTGGGCCGGTCGCCTCTGGCCCTGCAGTTCTTCCTGGGGGAGGAGGCGCGTGTGGAGGTTGAGCTGGAGGGGAAGGGCCCGCGAGAGCGGCTGGCCTGTGCGAAAAAGGTGTTGCAGAGCCTGATTTGATGGCGTATATTTTCGGGTATTCGGAACTTTTTTATCTCTGGTCAGTTGGTATTACGGAAGGGCTACGGAACCCTTCCACCTGTCTCCCCCGAAGGCAGGGAGCCATCCCCCACAGCCCCGGGGAAGGGCAGGGTGCTGGGGGTGGGGTCGGGATGGGTTGCTGGCGTTCCGTGCGGGTGGCCGTTTATTCCTGCGGTCATAAGAAGGGTGGTGGTTACGGTGAGATGGGGACAGGGGTATCGGGCTGCGGTGTCTTGTCTGATCGCTGCTGCTGGTCTGAATGGTCTGTTGGGGTGTGGGGGAGAGCCGAAGGGGACGCTGGTGGCGAGAGTGGGTGAGGCGCGGCTGACGCTTCAGGATATTGACTCGCACGTTCCGGTCCAGATCGCAGGCAAGGTCACGGCCCTGGAAAAGCAGCGTCTTGTGCAGGGGTGGGTGGAGGAGGAGTTGCTCTATCAGGAGGCGTTGCGTCGAAAGCTCGATGAGAACCCGGACGTGGCCATTCGGGTCTCCAGGGCGACTCGGGATCTGCTGATTGCCGAACTTTTGGAGCGGGAATCCAGACGGGATGCGAATGTTTCGGGAGATGACATCCGGTCCTATTACGAGGCCCAACAGGAAGAGTTTATCCGGGACGAGCCGGAGATCCGGGTGCGGCATATCCTGGTTAAGAGCCAACGCGAACGAACCCGGGTGCAGGAACGTCTTCGGAAGGGCGAACTCTTCGATCAGGTGGCCCGGGAGGCATCCCTTGATGCGTCTGCAGATGTTGGTGGCGACCTGGGCTATTTTACCGAAGATATGGTCGATTCCTCTTTCTGGGAGGTCTGTCAAAAGGCCAAGCCGGGTCGACAGATTCCGACGGTTAGCCGACTGGGGCACCATGTCATTGAGGTCCTGGACCGGCGTGAGACGGGTTCGGTGAAAGAGCTGTCGGAGGTGTGGGGAGAAATTCGGCAGCGTATCTTAGCAGAACGCCGGCAGGCGCGGCGGTTTGAACTGCTGACCGCGTTGCGCAACCGGGTGTCCTGGTCTGTTGCATTAGATGCGATAGGCGTGAAGCGTGAATGATGGTGAGCAGACGGTCACAGGCTCAAGAGAAGAAGGTATAGAATGGGCAGCGTCGTATTGCTAAGGGTGATATGGGTGGGTGCGCTGATCGTGGGTACCTGTACCCCGGTGGGTGCGAAGCCTCAACTGGCGGACCGGATTGTGGCGGTGGTGGACGACGAGATCGTGCTGTACTCGGAGGTGGTGACGCATTTGCGCCTGGCGGTCATGCAACAGGGCAGCAGGGATCTGGAATCGGATGAAATCGAAGCGCTTTTTCAGACCGTCTTAAAGGGGATGGTGGATGAAAAACTCCTGCTGGCCAGGGCCGAGGAGGACAGTATTGAGGTGGACGATGAGCGGGTGGAGGAGGCCATGCGGGCGGAGTTTCGTGGGCTCAAGGCGCAATATGGAGAAGAGCAGTTTGCACAGCAACTTCAGCAGGATGGATTGACGGAAAGGGAGATTCGAGAACAGCTCCGGCAGAAGTACCGCAAGGATTTTCTGAGACAGGCGATGTATGGTCAGTTGGCCCAGAAGGTCACCGTGTCTTACAAGGATGTGGAGGCATTCCGAAAGGAGTACCGGGAGCAACTGCCGTCGCTGTTGGGCATCAGCCATATTCTGATCGAGATCAAACCTTCTGAGGATCGGCAGGCAAGGGCCCTGAAGCGGGCGGTGGCCCTGTGGGAGCGCATCCAGAGCGGAGAGGATTTTGCGGAACTGGCCCGTCAGTATTCGGAGGACCCAGGCAGCGCTCCGGGGGGGGGAGACCTTGGATTCTTTGCGCGGGGCGGGTTTGTGCCGGAGTTCGAGGAGAAGGCGTTTGCCCTTAAACCGGGTGAAGTCAGCGAACCTGTAAAGACCGAATTCGGGTATCACATCATCCGGGTGGACGCGGTGCGGGGCGACCAGATCCAGGTGCGTCATATCCTGATTGCAATGAAGCCGGACGAGGTGGATGCACAGGCGGTCTATCAGTCGACTCTGGAGCTTTACGAACGGATACAGGCGGGCGAAGACTTCGCCGAGTTGGCCAAGCAGCATTCGGCAGATCAGGGAAGCGCAGAGTTAGGGGGGCGCCTCGGTGCTTTTCTGGTGGAGAATCTGCCCGTAGCCTTTAAGGGTGTGGTTGGGGGGATGAAGCTGGGGGAAGTGAGTCCCCCGTTTCGGACCGAGTTTGGGTGGCACCTGCTTAAATTGAACGACGACCGGGAGTCTCTTGAAGACATTCTGAAACAGCTCCGGATGCAGAAGCTTTTCCGGGAGGTTCTCGACGAGACCCGGAAAAAGCTCTACGTTGATATCCGGGCAGGAGAGGGGTAGTTGCGTGCAGGTAGCGGGTCAGAACACGAGCGTGCGGGCGGTGGGAACCCGGACCCGGGACAGTTGAAGGGAGGATTTGGCTATGCGGCTGGATCTGTTTTTGAAGCAATGCTGCCTTGTGCGGCGGCGGTCGGAGGCCAAACGAGCGTGTGACAACGGGATTGTTACTGTGGACGACCAGCCGGCAAAGGCGGGGCGGGTTGTGCGGCCGGGGCAGCGGGTGGGTATTGCGTTTGCGGATCGATACCTGCAGGTTGAGATCTCCAGGCTCCCACGTGGGAATGTCTCCAGGGCCGCGGCCAGGGCCTACTACCGCGTGGTCCAGGACGAGGCGTGTGAGGCGGCCGATTCCTGAGTGTCCATACGGATAGACATGTTATGAGATGGGGTCCGACGGGTCCAGTCTGCCATGGGCTGGCCTTTTTTCATGGCTTACGGTCGCGGAGGGCCGGGGAGCCCCACCCTGCCGCCTGCTGTACGGAGGGTGCTGTGGTAGATTCACACAACAGGTAGAAGTGGGATGTTGAAGCGTGCGTCGGAAATGAAAGAGGTGCCTCCTTACAGCAGGCTGGCCTCGATATACGATTATGTGATGCGGCATGTAGATTATGCACACTGGACGGACTATGTGGAATCGCTGCTCCAGCGGCACGGTCTGGTCCCGTCGCGGGTGCTGGACCTGGCGTGTGGAACGGGCAGCCTCGCCGTTGAATTTTGGAAGCGGGGCTATCAGGTTGCGGGTGCGGACGCGTGTGAGGAGATGCTGGCGGTGGCAAGGGAAAAGGTTCGGATGGTGGGATGCGATATTCCCTTTTATCACAAGAGTCTGCTTGGCCTGAAGGGGTTGTCCCGATTTGAATGGGTGCTCTGCCTCTATGACAGCATCAACTATCTGATGACGCTGGAGGAGGTGTCGCGGGCGCTGGAGGAGATCCACAGGGTGGTTGAGCCGGGGGGGCTTTTTATTTTTGATATCTGCACAGAGACGAATTCCCTCCGTTATTTCCGGGATATGACGGATAAGGACCGGGGGAGCGGGTTCTCCTACATCCGGCGCAGTTATTATGACAGGGGGATTCAGTTTAACCGGTTCGAGATCCATTTTGCGGCTACCCATGAGGCGGTTTGGGAGGTCCACCAGCAGCGGATTTACCCTCTTTCGGACATCGAACGCGTGATTGAGGCTTCTTCATTTCAAGCAGAGGGTGCGTACGGTGGGTTTGGTCTGTTGCCTCCAAACGATCAGTCGGATCGGGTGCATTTTGTATTGAGAGCATAAACAGCTTCTGAGGCAGAGATTATGGATTACAGTGAGGCCGTAGCTTTTTTCGACCCGGACGAGGCCTACCTGCTTTCGACTCACATCAATGCGGATGGAGATGGTATGGGGGCACTCCTGGCGCTGGGCGAGATGCTGCATGCAATGGTGCGGGAGTACCGGATTGTGCTGGATGACGAGATACCGAGCCAGAAATTTGCCTTTTTGTCGGGATTTGATCGCATTGAGAGCTACGGGTCACTGGGAGGTCAGCCACCGTTTACCCGGGCCGTTTTCGTGGATACCCCCACATTGGATGCCCAACGGGTGGGGAGCGTGACCCAGCTTCTGGGTAAGGACGCCCGGGTGCTGATCATCGATCACCACGCGGCCAGGACCGAAGAGGGGGACGTGCGTTTGGTTGACTCCGGGGCGAGCGCGGCCAGTGAACTGGTCTACAGGCTCATCCAGGCTGCGGGTGTGGATATCAGCCAGAAGATGGCCATGCAGATCTATGCCGGTATCGTCTTTGATACCAAGCGATTCAAATTTTCGCATCCGAAGCGCGCGTTGAAGGTCTGTGCCGAACTGGTGGACCTGGGGGCCGACCCGGAGGGGATTGCGGATGCGCTCTTTGCCCGGGAGAGCTACGAGACGGTGAAGACTCTGGGTGTGGCGCTGTCCTCCTTAGAGCTTCACATGGGGGGCCGGGTGAGTACACTGGTTGTCGACCATACGACATACCTTCTGGGTGGAGACCTGGACCTGGTGGTCGATTATGCCATGGCCGTAGAGGGGGTTGAAGTTGCGCTTTTTTTCAAAGAAGAGAAGCCGGGGCATTGCCGCGTGAGTCTCCGTTCCCGGGGGGCCGTAGATGTCAACAAGGTTGCCCAGGTCTTTGGCGGTGGGGGGCATGAGCGGGCCTCCGGATGCCAACTTGATATGTTTCTTTCGGATGCAAAACAGGCGCTGCTGGCAGAGGTTGAACGGCGGATGAAAGGGAAATCCGGCACGTCGGGAGAAGCGAACCCTTGAGGCAGATATGGATCTGTTGACGCTGAAGACATGGACGCCGGAAGAGATTCTGGCCACTGTGGAGGAGGGGCTGGAGGTGAAGGCGCATCCCAGGCGATACGGCGAGGCGCTGAAGGGACAGACGCTGGCCATGCTGTTTCAGAAGACATCGACGCGAACCCGGTGCGCTTTTGAGGTGGGCATGACCCAACTGGGGGGGCATGCCATTTACCTGGACTGGCGGTCGACCAATTTTTTGCTGGCGGACCTCAAGGACGAGGCCCAGGTTCTGTCCCGATATGCCGATGGGATTATGGCCCGGATGCTGAAACACGAGGACCTGCGGCAGCTTGCCGCCGGGGCTGAGGTCCCGTTGATCAACGGGTGCTGTGACCGGTATCATCCCTGCCAGGCACTGGGCGATCTGATGACGGTATGGGAGATACAGGGAAAATTGGACGGGGCGCATTTGGTTTATGTCGGGATCCGGAATAACGTGTGTAACTCTCTGATTGCGGCCTGTACCAAGGTGGGGGTGCGGATTACGGCGGTGACGCCGGAGGTGAACGGGCCTTCAGAGGATGCGGAGCTGGTTGCCGAAGCGCGCTCAACCGGCCTGTTTGAGGAGACGCTGGACCTGAATGGGGCAATCAGGGATGCCGATTTTCTCTATACCGATACCTGGGTGGATATGGAGTTCTTTTTGGATCCGGAGCAGGAGGCGGAGAAGGAGCGTCGGGTGCAGGTTTTTACTCCCTACCAGATCAATGCGAAAGTTCTGCGCAGGACCAGGGCGCTTGTGATGCACTGCCTGCCGGCGCATAAGGGATACGAAGTGACGGCGGAGGTGATGGCGAGCCCGAGGTGCGTTGCCGTGGACCAGGCGGAGAATCGGCTGCACGTTCAGAAGGCGGTTTTGATGCGGCTGCTTGGAAATGAGTAGGAATGGTGACAGATCTTGCGGAATGCGGATTTCGGACTGGAGATTGTAGATAAGGAGAAGGTATGCGGATTCTGGTTACGGGAGGGGGCGGGTTTTTGGGGTCGCACCTGTGTGAGTATCTGCTAAGAAAGGGGCATGAGGTGGTGGTGATGGATAACCTGCTGACCGGGCGGGCAGAGAATATTGCTCACCTGATCGGGTGGGAGGGGTTTGTGTTTTTGCGCTACGATGTGACCCATTTTGTGCACGTCGTGGGGCCTTTGGATTATATTCTCCACTTCGCCAGTCCAGCCAGTCCGAAGGACTATCTCCAGTATTCGATTCATACGATGAAGGTGGGGGCGCTGGGCACGTATCATTCACTGGGGCTGGCCCGGGCTAAAGAGGCGAAGTTTCTGCTGGCGTCCACCTCGGAGACCTACGGGGACCCGCTGGTGCACCCGCAGCCGGAAACCTACTGGGGGAATGTGAATCCGGTTGGGGTGCGGGGGGTGTACGACGAGGCCAAGCGGTTCGCGGAGGCGATGACGATGGCCTACCACCGGGAGTTGGGGATCGATACGCGAATTGTGCGGATTTTTAATACCTACGGACCACGGATGCGCAAAGACGACGGGCGTGCGATTCCCACGTTTATCTCCCAGGCTTTGACCGGTGAGGATATCACGATTCACGGCAACGGAAAGCAGACGCGGAGCATCTGTTATGTGAGTGATCTGATTGAGGGGATCTACCGGTTGATGCAAACGGATTACCACGGACCGGTAAATATCGGCAATCCGTCGGAGATGAGTATTCTGGATCTGGCGAATAAGATTCTCCAGATTGCGGAGAGCGAGAGCCGGATTGTCTTTAAGCAGGCGATGGCGGACGATCCCAAGGTGCGCCGGCCGGATATCGGCCTTGCCCGGAACCTGTTGGGCTGGGAGCCGAAGGTGAGTCCAGAGGAAGGGCTGCGGTGGACGGTGGAGTGGTTTCGAGATCAGTGATATAAGAAGCTGTCTTAAAACCCCCAGCGGTCTTCGCGCGGCTGCAAAAGCGCCTGTCGGCGTTGGTCGAATCCACCCGTATCTCCAGGATACGGGCGGGTTCGCCCGCCTTGACCGCCACTTTTTCGCTCGCGCTCGGGAACTCACCGGGAATTTTAAAACAACTTCTAAGAAGACGGTTGGGCTCCATTTTTGTTTTTCTTTTTCCGGTTTTATGGTTATTTTCCTATGGGCAGACCATCTT
>JAAXHW010000012.1 GCA_012270675.1 Candidatus Latescibacterota bacterium
TCGCTACCCCTCCCCTGCGAAAGACACGAAGCCGCACCCTGTCCCCCCGGGAGGAAAACGGGATGGGCGGGGGCGGGCCAGTGGGGCAGGGCCGGGTGTTGTGTGGGGCAGACATAGGCTCAGTCGGTTTCCGGGGCAACGGGGGGTCCGTATGCCTGGTGTTGTTCGGGGGGCAGGGCGGCGACGAGCGTGGTTGTGGGCAGCAGGAGGCCGGAGACGCAGGCGAGCGCGAAGGCGACCGAGGTGGCTTCGGCCAGCAGGCCGACCAGGGGGATGAGGAGGCCGGCCGTCCCCCAGGAAAACCCCATGACCATACCGGTGGCGGTGCTGGTGTTCTGGGGGAGGAGGCGCTGGGCCAGGATGATGTTGGCGGTTGCACCCGTGTCGAAGGTGAATGCAGCCAGGAAGAGGAGGGGACGGGCGGCCGGGTCGGTTGTGCAACAGAACCCGATATAAATGAGGGGGGACAGGGCGTTGGAAAGCGCGAGGAGCTTACGGGGGGAGACGCGGTCGCCCATGTATCCCCCTGCCATGCGGCCGATTGTGCTGGCCACAAGGTAGGCCGAGAGGGTCCAGCCGATGCTTCCGATGGTCCAGCCCCTGTTTTCACCCAGGAGGGAGAGAAAGCTGACGTAGACAGCGTGCACGAGGGAGCGGAAAACGGCGATGGCGTAGAGCGTCCAGAGGGGGCGCATCGCTGCGGTTCGGAGGTGTGCAAGGTTGATGCGGGGGCCTGACGTCCTCCGGGTGCTCGGGGTGCGGGAGAGGCGGAAGAGGAGGGCTGCTGCGATCAGGGAGGGGAAGACGAGTATCCAGAGGTGTCCCAGGCCGTAGCGTTCGACGATCTGGGTGGCGACGACGGGGGCCATGGCCATGCCGAAGGGACCGCCGGTGAGGAAGATGGCCAGGGCAAGGTTTGAGCGCTGGGGGGCAAAGGCGGTCACCAGGCCGCCCCCGATGGGGTGAAAGAGGGAAGAGCCCAGCGCTGCCATGAGCAGGAAGAGGGCAAGGACGGGGGCCGAGGGGACGAAGCAGATGGCCGAGATGAAAATCCCGGAGACGCACACGCCCAGGGCGGCCAGGGCCATCCGGTTGGTCCGGTCGCCCAGGTAGCCCATGAAGGGCTGGGGCATGGAGCCGAAGACCGAAACGACGGTTGGGAGCAGGGAGGCCTGGACCAGGGAGAGGGCGAAATGGGCCTTGAACAGGGCCAGCAGCGGTGGGAAGAGGGTCATGTAGAAGTCCACCGCAGTGTGGGTGAAGGTGATGTACCAGACCCGGCGCATCGGGTGCTGGGAAGTGGGCATGGAGGCTCCGTACTCAGGCGTCGGGGGTCAGGAGACCGGCGCGTTCGAGAACGACTTCCCCGATTTTGTCGTGCAGGCCGAGAGGATCAGTGACGCTGTACGTGATGTTGGGAAAATCGGTCGCGGCTTCTCTGGCCAGGGCCGGGATGTCGCTGGTGGCGTGACGGCCGGGAGAGAGCATGTAGGGATGGACGATGACCTCGGTTGCGCCGTCGCGCACGCAGGCCGCAACGCCGTCTTTTATGGTGGGCGCGGCCAGTTCCATGTGGGCGATGTGGACGATGAGGCCGGGCCGCTGACGACGCAGGATTTCTGCCACACCTTCAAGCATCCGATTGGCTTCGTCGCGCACCGATCCGTGGTCGACAATGAGTAAGGCTTTTGACACGATGGTGATTCCCGTTCAGACGCGTGTGAAATTCGGATCCGGGATTATTTAAAATACCCATTTGTATTTGCGCCGTCAAGGCGGGCGGTGTCCGTACGAATTTCAAAACTCACCCAGGAGGGCTTCAACCACGTTGTTTACCGAAATGGTCTGGAGGCGGTGTTCCGGAGGCAGGTGGGGGTCTCCCTGGAGGATGCGGACGGCCTCGCCCCGGGGGGCCCAGATGCGAGGGTCGGTGGGGCCGAAGAGGACAACGGCCGGAGTGCCCACAGCAGCCGCGAGGTGGGAGGGGCCCGAGTCGTTGCCCAGGTAGACGGATGCGCGTCTCAGCAGGGCAGCCAGGTGCCTCAGCGCAAGGGGAGGCGTGCGTATTGGGGCGGTTTGCATGCGCGAGGCGATTCGCCCGGCCAGATCTCCATCGGCAGGGCCGGAGAGGAGGACGACCGGCCGGCCCGTGCGCCGGGCGAGGCGGTCGGCCACGGCGGAAAAGCGTTCGGCAGGCCAGCGTTTTATTGCGCCTCCGCTGCCGGGATGGATGACGATGGGCGGCGCACCTTCAGAATGTGGGAGGATGCGGTCGGCCTGGCGGTGGTCTTCCCGGGTGAGGGGTACGCGCGGGACAGGATCGGCTACCGGAATGTGGAGGTCCGAGAGAGGACGCAGAAGGTGGTCTACGACGTGGACCGAGCCGTCCGGAGGGGGATGAGGGGGGAAGGAAAGGACGGTCCGTGCACCGGCGCGCTGGAGGTTGGCCGTGAAGGTTGCGTCGGGATCGGGGAGGTAGGAGAGGACGAGATCGGTGGTTTTGAGCGGGTCCGCGAAGCGGGGAGAGAGGCGGCCGTTGGGGACAAAGAAAGGGGCCCAGTCCGCTTGCTCGATGCCGGCGATGCTGTGGGCGTAATCTCCAGCCAGAGCGAGGGTTTTGGGATGGCCGAGCAGGTGGATGCGGGCGCGGGGCGCAGCCGCTTTGAAGGCGCTCAGGACCGGGAGGGTGACGATGAAGTCTCCAAGGGCGCCGGTGCGGATGAGGAGGATGCGGTTGAGGTCCATGCGTCTCAATGGCAAAGCAGGGGTTTCAGGTTGACAGGGGAGGCGGAGGAAGGCATATTCGGGATTGAAGATAGAAGTGCAGGTGTTTTTCAATATTCAATTCTGGCTTCAATTCAGCATGAAGAGGGGAGAAGAGATGAATCCTACGATCGAGACGTTGCTGGGACACCGGAGTATCCGCCGCTTTGAGGATCGGCTGCTGCCAGAGGGGCTGCTGGAGCAGCTGATTGCCTGCGGTCAGCGGGCGAGCACGTCGAGCAATCTGCAGGCTTACAGTGTGATTCACGTGTCCGAACCGGAGCGGAAAGCGGCGTTGGCGGTGTTGTGCGCGGATCAGGTTCAGATTCATCAGAGCGCGGCTTTTCTGGCTTTTTGCGCGGATTTGCACCGGGACCGGATGGCGGGGCAGATGCACGGGGTGGAGCGGTTTGACGGGGACTATGTCGAGGCGCTGCTGATTGCGACGGTGGACGTGGCGCTTATGATGCAGAATGTGGCGGTGGCGGCCGAGTCGGTGGGGCTGGGCATCTGTATGATCGGGGCGATGCGCAACCACCCGAAGGCAGTGGGGAAGCTGCTCAAACTGCCGCCGTTCGTGTACGCGGTTGCCGGCATGTGTCTGGGGTATCCGGCGCAGCACCCGGCGATCAAACCGCGCCTGCCGATGGAGGCGGTGTTGCACCGGGAACAGTATATGGAGGATACAACGCACCGGGCGTATCTAAGCGCGTACGATCAGGCGATGGTGGACTTTTACGAGTCGCAGGGAATGCATCCGTCCGATCCCCGGTGGACCACTGTGGTGGGCGGACGGGCGGGTCAGTTTCACAACCGGGCGGAACTGGACGCGTTTCTGAGCGAGCAGGGGTTCAAGCTGAGAGCTGTCTCTCAAGATCCTACAGATCTTTAAGGATTTCGTGCGCTGCATTGTGGCCGGGAATACCGCTGACTTCGCCGCCGGGGTGCTGGCCGGCGCCGCAGAGGTAGAGGCCTTTGAGCGGTGCGCGGTAGGCGGCCAGTTCGGGCAGGGGGCGGTTCCAGAAGAGGTGCTCGCCCGCGTGCTGGATGTGCCAGATGCACCCGTCGGTGAGGCCGTTTTCCCGCTCCAGGTCCAGCGGCGTACGGAGCTTGTAGTCCCGGATGGACGCCCGGAAGTTGGGCGCGTACCCGGTGATCTGGTCGATGAGGCGTTCCGCGACCTGCTCGCGCACGCCGTCCCACGTGCCTTCGCTCAGCTTTGCGGGAGCGGGGAAGATCCAGATCGACGCGGTGTGGTATCCGGACCGGGTGAGGCTGGGGTCGACGAAGGAGGGGACCGAGAAGCTGGCGACGGGCGTTCTGGGGGGCCGTCCGGCGTCCAGGTCATCGTAGGCTGCGTCAATCTCGGCGCGCGTCATCCCCATCACAGTGGAGCCCATATAGGGCCAGTCCGGATCGCCGTCCCAGGCGGTATATTGGGGCAGTTCCGTGATTACCGCCAGGAATTTGTAGCAGCTTACGTGCGTGATCAACCCCTGGATGCGGGCACGGAGCCGCTCATCCAGGTGTTCGGGGGCGAGCATCTTGAGGAATGTACGCTTGGGGTCCAGGTTGGAGACCACCACCCGGCTGCGGACTTCGGTTCCGCCGGAGAGCCGGATGCCGATGACCTTTCCGTCTTCTACGAGGAACTGTTCAACGTCCTGGTTTACGTGGATTTTTACCCCTGCCTCCCCGGCGGCCTCCGCGATCATCCGGGGGATTGCGCCCATGCCGTTTCGGGGATACCCGTAGGGAGGCGCTTCGCCGGTTTCCTCCTCGGGTCGGTTGATCGAACCGTACGCAAAGTGCATGGCAAGGGGATTGCGCCCTACGGCGGCGCCCTCGCCCGCGTGGCGCTCTTTCAGATTGTCGGTGGGGAGAAAGGCATCCTGGAGTTCCCGGATGCGGGTGGTCAATGCCCGTTCCAGCACCTCAGCGGCCAGGGTGCCCGCGACTTTGGCCCGCACGTCGTCCAGGGTGGGGGGCGGCTGCAGGCGATAGGGTACAAAGATGTCGATGAGCGTGCGTTTGAATTCGCCGTATTTGCGTGCGGCTTCCCGCTCCTCCTCCGTGAGCGGTTGCATGCGGTTGCGGGGCGACGCGTGGTCCGAAGGGCCGTAGTAGGTCCCGTCCGGACACATGCGGATACCGCCCAGGCGGGTGCACATCTCCAGGCCCCGCTCGTAGAGGCGCAGGTCCCGGATGATTTTCGGGTGGATGCCGTGGGTCATATGCGCACAGGTGGAAAAGTGGAAGCCGGGCCAGAGCTCCTGGGTGACGGCGGCCCCTCCGACAAAGGGGCGGCGTTCGAAGATATGCACATCCAGTCCGGCTTTTGCCAGGTAGGCCGCGGCCGTGAGGCCGTTGTGCCCACCGCCTACGATGATGGCGTCCGCATCCACAACAGGTCTCCTTATGTCAGGTCTCTGGATTTTTGAGAAGGTGAGCGGTTTTTACGGTAAGGCGATGGCGCCCGCCCGCGAACATGCGGACTATTCCACCAGCGTATCGCGCAACCGGCCGATCTGGTCCTCAGACAGCCCTGCTGTCCGCACATAGCTTTCGACCCCACCGTAGAGACGCTCCAGATGGTCCAGGACCAGCAGCATGGTCTCCGGCGGGCAGTACACGCGCTGATAGTCCGCCCAGGTGCGGATCTCCGGGTCCGCCTCCGGGTGGGTCAGATAGGGCGCTGTCATGTAGCGGGCGGTCAGGCCGTAGTCGGCGGCGATGGTCTCTTCAGGCACCCCGGCCAGACTCAGGAGCAGGGCCGAAATGATGCCTGTGCGGTCCTTGCCGCCGGCGCAGTGGAACAGAGCGGCCTGATTCCCCACATCCGCCAGCGTCCCCAGGATGCGGCCCACCTGGACCTGGCACTTGTCGAGAAACCCGCAATAGCTGTGGGCGATCCGCCGGAATGGTCCGGCATTCTCCGGTATCGGTTTGAGCACCAGGTCCTCGTCGCCGATCATATTCAGATGGTGGTACTTCACGCTCGACGAACGGGCAAAGACATTGGGCGCTGCCCGGGTTTCGTTTGTTCGTCGCAGGTCGATTACCGTGTGTAGCCCATAGTCAAGGAGGGCGGTCCGGGCGTCGGAAGAAAGCAGATGCAGGCTGTCGGCCCGCAGGAACCTCATCCAGCGCGTGCGGTTGCCGTCCCGTGTGCGGTATCCTCCCAGGTCTCTCACATTGTGCGCGCCTTCGATCTCCAGGCGACGTCTGGGGTGCAATGTCTCATCCATGCAGCGGCCTCCGATTCTGTTTTGGGGAGCATAAGGCTACGGTTTTGCCTGACTTCTATGCTTCTCTTCGGCGGACCATCTCATGCCCTTCAAAGAGGTCATAGGCGATGGTGCCCTGGCTCTGGGCCGGGGGGGAAACGCCCAGGATGTGGCAGAAGGTGGGGACGACGTCGGCGGCGTGGATGTAGCCGAGGGTGCGGGAGGGGCGCTCGTAGCCCTTTTTGAGGCCGGGGCCGCTCAAGAGGAAGGAGCCGAAGCTGGAGGAGATGTCGCTCTGGGTGGGGATGAAGCCGCCGTGGTGGGCACCGTAGACTTCCGGAGCGCCCACAGCGGCACCGCCCACGATGCCTTTCCACTGGCCGTAGTAGCCGCTGACGTAGCCGTGGTCCCAGGCGAAGATGACGTCGCCGCACTGGTCGCCCCACTGGCCCAGCAGGTAGGCGTCGCGCTTTGGCAGGGCGATCGCGACCGGGGTGCGGCCGACGCCTTCGTCGATCCAGGTGCGCAGCGCAAGGAGGAGTTCCCGTTCGATTTTATCGAATGCCTCGCCGGGTTCGGCGTTGATGAAGATGTCGAAGCCTTTGTCGTCTTTCAGGTAGGCGGTGGTCTTTTCCCAGTCGATGTCCGTTTCCAGGACCTGGTCGCGCTCCACGCCCTGAGCGCTGTGTTTGAGGACGGTGAAGCCCCGGTCGTGGAGGAATTTGCGGATGTTGGCAACGCGCACGTCCGGAGAGGCGCCGTGGTCGGCCAGGATGCCGACGCAGGTGTTTTCGTCGGCGGCCTCATAGATGCGGCCCAGGATGCGGTCGCCGACCTGGTAGGCCCGGCGGAAATAGTCCAGGGCGCGGTCGGCGTTTGCCGGGTTGTAGCCGGGGCAGACAGGGTCGACGTCGTTGAGGTGGATGTGGTTGAGGTAGTCGTAGAGGTGCCAGTGGCAGATGAAGAAGGCGCACCCTTTTTCCCGGAGCATGTAGTTGGCCACGTCGGCGAACCAGAGGCCCTGGTACTCGCATTCTTCCAGGGCGGTGTCGAAGTCGGCCATGCCGGAGGTGTAGGGGACCATGGAGGCGTGTTCCTGGTAGGGACCGAAGCGCTCGATGAGGTCTCCGGCGAGGCCGTGGGGCGTGGTGAAACCGTCGGCGTAGGTGACCTGGGTGCGGTAGAGCTTCAGGCACCCGCCGTCGGGGGAGAGTTCGAGCAGCTTGAACCGGACGCAGGCCCGCTGGTCCCGGCCCTCCATGCGGAAGGTCTCAATGGCCCAGTCGCTCCATGCGCCGGTTGCGGCCCTGGCGATTCGGCTGGTGCCGTCCTTTTTTCGGCAGATGAGCAGACTGTCGTATCCACTGCCACGGTCGTCTAAGGCCAGGAGGTGGAAGGTTGTGACATCGCCGCCGAGGCGGGCGTGGATTTCGAGGCTCGATTCGAGCGGGGGAGACTGGCTTTCGGGCAGGTTGGACCAGCCTTCAGCGGGGCGGAGAGGCGGGATGGAGGTGATGCTGCTTTGCGCCTGGCGGACGGCGGTGCCGTCGTGGTCCATCTCCAGGGTGGATTCGACGCCGGCGGTGGTGTAGGCCTGGCAGGCAGCGACCTCGTAGTCGGTCCGGGCGTAGCTGGGGTGGCCGAATCCGTCCACGACAAAGCCGGATTTGATGCCCGAGGGGTGGGCCGCCGGGTAGTGGACGGCCACGCTTTTGAGTCCGGCGCGTTCCAGGGCGTTCCAGATGCGCTCGGCATTGGGTGCCCGGCCGTCGAAGCTGTCGATGCGTTCTTCGGGCGCGAGCTCCACGCGCCAGCGGGTGACGCCGTGGGTGCCGGTGTGAGCGCCGGTGGAGAGGGTGGCCCAGTTGGTGGGCGTCCAGACGGGGAAAGAGGGGAAGGTCTGGTTGACGACGCCTTCCTTCAGCATGCGTTCAAAGTTGGGCAGACAGCCTTCGGCGGCGAATTTTTTCATCATGGGTGTGATGAAGCCGTCCATGCCATAGGCGTAGATTTTCCGGGCCACCGGGAGGTCCTTTCAATGGAGTTACCCTGTTTTGAACCCTGTCGACCTCTGGATGTATGCTTTCAGGCGCGCAAGCGCACGGCCGCTGTCAATGGCCTCTTTTGTGCGCAGGATCGCATCGTGCGGGTCCGGACAGAGGCCCAGGAGGTGGTCTTTGAGCGCGGTGTTGAGGACGATGCGGTCGTAGACGTGGCCCTTTTGCCCGGACAGGGCTGCGATTCCGGCCTCTGCGCAGGATTTTGCGCTTACGGTCTCCAGGCGGGGGTTCTGGTCGTAGTCCAGGCCGAATGCCCCGGGGTCGATGTCCAATGCAATATTTTCCGGCTGTTCGCCGACGTGCCTGAAGCCCTGGGAATAATTGACGGCTTTGCGGTCCTCCGTGGAAGGTTTGCCCAGGCGCAGGGAATAGTGGCTTGTGCCTTCCTCGCCTTTCACGACAAGCCCGGCCTGGAATCCACGGTCCTGCATTAACCGGATGAGCGGCGCTTCATAGCCGGGGTGGTAGTATCCGACGACCATGTGGTTTGCGCCCGGTTTGGAGAAGAGTTGCTGGGCTTTTTCCGTGGCCGCCCAGGGAGGACGCTTTTTGATATGGGTGCGCAGTTCCCGAACCGAGTACGCACCGGGAGCGTATTCCCGCTGGCTGACGTAGGCGAATCCGACTTCCGGATCTTCGAGCAGGCTTGCGGCCTCTTCAAGGGAGAGGTTCGTGCGGGCACCCAGCGCGTTGAGGATCTGTTCTTCGGTGACGCCTCTCTTGGGCGGCATGTCATCGACGCCGTGCAGGACCGAGGCCTCCCCCAAAGCGGCCCGTACGGCCGCAATAAAGAGGGTCGGCCTGAAGTGCCGTGTCGATCCATCGTAGGGTTCGCCAAAATGGGTCAATGACGCGACATCGACCGTCAGAACCTGGTCGGGGCCCAGGACCGCATCCAGGTATCCGCGTATTTCATCGCAGGTTTCGCGGTTCATGCGCTGGCCGATGAGGGCCGCGGCTTTCAGGGCGTCCCCGACCCGGCCGTTCAGAATGGCTTCACCCATCCGCCGGGTTTCAGCGTAGGTGAGGTGCGCTCCGCTTAAGATTTTCTCCAGGGATGCGACGACGACCTCTTCCTGGGGGTTGGCGGGTTCGTACCCGCGGTCCGGGTGCATCAGAAATTTGACATCCGGGTCCATCAGCCGCTCTAAATCCGAACCGTATGTATTGAAGGCCTCGATCTCCGCGTTGCTCCATCGGGTTTTTTCCGGAAAGTTTTCGCGGAGGGTCATGGCCACAAAGAACGCCCCCATCTGGGCTTTTGAAACCATCTGGTCGTAAGGAAGTTCTCCCTTTGCCGTTTTCAGGATGAGTTCAAGAATCGGGCCCGGCCGGGGGTCCGACGGCTTTTTTCCCAGCGGTCTGGACTGGTGGGGACCGGTGCAGACCCGCGCTTGCGCCTCCAGGACGTCTGCATTGGGTCCCGGGTACTGTCTGGTATACATGGATGCGTCCGAAGAACAGAATTCAAGGGGGGGATACCCCCCGATTTTTAGTTAAGAAGCTGTCTTAAAACCCCCAGCGGTCTTCGCGCGGCTGCAAAAGCGCCTGTCGGCGTTGGTCGAATCCACCCGTATCTCCAGGATACGGGCGGGTTCGCCCGCCTTGACCGCCACTTTTTCGCTCGCGCTCGGGAACTCACCGGGAATTTTAAAACAACTTCTAAGAAGACGGTTGGGCTCCATTTTTGTTTTTCTTTTTCCGGTTTTATGGTTATTTTCCTATGGGCAGACCATCTT
>JAAXHW010000013.1:0-10482 GCA_012270675.1 Candidatus Latescibacterota bacterium
CGTATCTCCAGGATACGGGCGGGTTCTCCCGCCTTGACCGCCACGGTTTCGCTCGCGCTCGGGAACTCACCAGGAATTTTAAAACAGCTTCTTATCCGGAGGTACCGGGGTTTTTAAGATTGAGGTTTTCAACAAGCGAACCGGCCGCCTGCTGCGCCCGGTTCGCGGCCAGGTCCAGGTCCCAGGTCTCACGGCGGCGGTCTTCCACGCGGTTGCTGATGCCGCGGAGTTCGAGGAAGGGCACCCCGTAGAGCATGCAGAGGTGCGCGGCGGCGGCGCCTTCCATATTCTCACAGATGCCGTTGAACCGGGCGGCGAGCTGGTTGCCTGCCGAGGCCCGGCCGCTGCACTGCTGGACGGTGACGAAGGGCCCGGAACGGACCCGGGGCGCGGGGACATCCCAGGGCATGTTGCAGACCAGTGCCTTTGCCCGGGCGACCAGGGCGGGGCACAGCGGAAAGCGGTTGAAGTAGTCCCGGTCTTTCTGGAGGACCGGGATGCCGATGACGTCGGCCGGCTGCCAGCCGTCGGGGGTGAGGACGCCGAGGTCACCGTAGTTTTCCTCGGTGGCAATGGCGAGGTCTCCAGCGCCGAGGCCTGAGGACAGGTACGCGCCGCCGACGCCGATCTGGAGGACCAGGACGGGACGAGAGGCCTGGAGGACCGCGGTGAGGGCCTGGGCGGTGTTGACGGCGCCGATGCCGGTTTCGAGGAGGACGACGGTCCGGTCGGCCAGTAGTCCCTGGACCTGGTTCCTGTGTGCAAAGGTCCGGCTTTCAGCGGCCCCGAGAACGTCCCGGAGGGCCTGCTGCTCGAAGGCGGTGGGGGTCAGAATCAGGAACATAATTTGCAAAACGCCGGGGGAGGTTGCTTTCACATTTCCGGCAGCGGCCAGGGAGACAACACTCCCAGCCGGGTGCCAAGCGTCTTCAACTCCCGGAGGTGGGCTTCCAGCATGGGGATGCCGCTGGCGAGCCTCTCTTCCCGGGCGATCCACTCGGGCTCTCCGGGATAATAGACGCGGTCTATGCCGGGGGCGGGTCTGGCACTGCGGATGCTTTCGATTCGGGCGTCGACTTCGGCTTTGAAGGTCTCCGGATCGGCGAAGGTGGCGACATTGAGGGCAATGAAAAGGTGCCCGGAACGGTCGGTGTCGGGGAACCCGGCGCCGGTGAGGATGCCGCCGATGCAGTTCATGACGATTGAGAGGCCCGAGCCTTTGGGGCCCATGGGGACCACAATATGGGCCTGGGCCGGGTCGTCGGTGGGCTCCCCCGCTTCGGTGAGACCCCAGCCGGAGGGGATCTTTTCACCCCGGGCCTGTGCCATGCCGATTTTTCCGGCGGCGACCACGCCGGTGGCCATGTCCAGGACGATAGGACGCTCTTTTCCGGCCGGGACGGCATAGGCAAGGGGGAAGTTTCCCAGGACCGGTTCGATGCTGCCGAAGGGGGCCATGTTGCCCCGGAGCCTGCGCCCGCCGGTGGTGTTGAAGCCGACCATGCCGGTCTCGGCGGCCATGGTCGCATAGTAGGCCGCAGCGCCGTAGTGGTTGCTGTTGCACACCGCAGCGATGCCGACGCCGGCCCCGGCGGCCTTGTGGATGGCCTGCTGCATGGCGTGGTGCGAAACGACCTGCCCCAGGCCGTTGCCGCCGTCTATATGAAGGTAAGCGCCGCCCTCGGCAAGCGTGCGGAGTTTTGCCGCAGGGTTGATTCGACCGTCCAGGATCTGCCGGGTGTAGCCGACGATGCCCCGGGTGCCGTGGGAGTGGACACCCCGCAGGTCGGCTTCGACCTGGATGCGGGCAGTGATGTCGGCGTCGGTCTCCGGAACGCCTGCGGCCCGGAGGATGCGGGCGCAGAAGCTTTTGAGATCGTCGGCGGAGACGGTGCGGACAGGTGCGGACATCAATCAGGCAGCTCTTGAGGTATTCTCTTTAAAGCCTTTGAACCGCAAAGATGCAGAGGTCACAGAGGCAAGCACTATTCTCTGTGTCTCTGCGGTGAATTTTCAGGACCATCTACAGCAGATCCGGCAGGTTCGGTTGCGCGGTTTTTCCCCGGTCGAGCCGGATGTAAGCCTCGGCGCGTTTGACGCCGCATTCGCGTCCTCGAATATGGTGCATGCGTTCATGGTCTTGCCACACGGCCTCGCCGTCCTGGCTTTTGTGGCATAGCAGAGACCGGTGTTTCTGTTCGGCGACTTCGGAGATATCCACGTAGTGGGTGGGATGAAAGTGCATGGATTGCCGGCCGGTCATGACTTCGAAATAGTAAAAGGCGAAGTCCGACTCAGGGTTGAGGTAGGCGCTTAGCGCGAGCGAAGCGACACACCGGTGGTCGGGGTGCGTGTCTACGGGCCAGTGGGCGATGAGGATGTCGGGGCGCTCTTCAACCAAGCCGGTGGTGGTCCGCGCGATGTTTTCGGTGGTGACGTCGATGCCACCGTGGGGGTAGTCCCATACGATCCCCCGGACGCCGAGGACCTCGCAGGCCGCGAGGGCTTCCTCGGTGCGGACTTCTTTTTCCGGCCGGTGGAAGAATTGTCGACCCGGCCGGAAGGCGGTGGCATAGATGAAGACGACTTCGTGACCGGCCTGCACAGAACGAACGGCAAGCCCGCCACAGCCGGATTCGGGATCGTCGGGATGTGCGCCGAAGATGATGATTTTCATGAATTTGGTAGGAATTTTTGTTGAGACTGGCTAAACCGTCAGGCACTACTGTCAATTTCAGCCGCTCGTCTTAAAGCCAAAAATAACTCTTTTAAGGGTTGACTAACAGCACTGTCAGGCTCTGATAGTAGAAATTCCTGGTACGCATCCAGGAATGCCAGCCGTAACCTGTGAAACAAGTGAAGAAAATGGCGCAAGAAACCCAAACAGTCGAGAATGGTAAATTCGATGCCTTCCGTCTCCTTGTATAAAGAGGCAGCATATTCAGCAACATCTTTCTCAATTGTTTCTGTAGTTACAAAAATATAGTTATCAACACGTATTCCAGCATTGGCCAGTTTATTTATTGCTAAATCAATGTCTTCTTTGGTTACCTCTTTGGCCTTCATTTCATAACAGGTGACAACTTGGTCGTCATCAACCAGTGTAATCTCAACATCGCCTAAGGCCCCTGTCTGCTGATCCGCTGCGGTATGTGAATACAAGGGCTTGGGATATTCCCGTAATCTATCTGCTGCTGCCTTATAAGCCGCAGCTACTACCAAGACAGGAAGCCGACTGGACTTAGGACTCCTGAGATGTTGCTCAATTAAAGAAGCAATATCCTCAGACGATAGTGGAATGCTATTTTGAGAAGTCCTCAATTCTTCCAAAAGCTGCTGCATACGCACTTCTTGTTCTTGTTTGAGAATAAGAAGCTGGCGTAATGTTTCAGAAAGCAAATCTTGGGGCGTAAGCTTGCCCTGGTGTGTGTCATCCAATAACTGAATTGTATTCGAGTACATTCGTTTGGGCCGTCCACTTATAGCTAAAGGCGGCGCTAACGGAACATTCATAGTCCGAAAACCTGGAGTCAAAAATGCAGTGGTAGAATTCACCGGTAAACCATATTTTGAGGCAAAAGGCCATATATACGCCTCGTCATAATCATTACGTCCAGAAAATACATCTGGACCACCTATTTCTGTATAGGGCTTACGAATATCTACAGAAGGACGGTGAATTTTAGCAAGGGCACAAGTTATCAACATCCGAACGCCGGAACGGTTAGTCAAACAACGTGCTACGTATCGTACCCGTTCAAGGATTGCTTCATTTGTAATAATCGGCTGATCGAGATTGCTTTGGGCTATCTGGAGAGAATCTTCGAGTATTTTATCTGGGCTTGGCATTCTGTAGACTCTTCTGATTTTTCGGATTCATATAGGGAATAGTTGACCCAAAGAACTTCAATGCGATGTTGTTTGAGATTATCTGGTCGCGTATTCGTTGAATGTGCTTTTTTAGCCGGAGCTTCTATGTAACTCCAGTTACTATAGAGTTCATCCATCAGCTTGCAGTGATATCCAGACAGTGCGACCTTACCTTGGACGCTATGCAAAATCTCTGCTAAAGCGCAATGCTCATCGTTAGTCATTTCAAAGGCATAAGCTTTTGCGTCAGACCTCGATTCGTGAACATACGGAGGATCGCAATAAAAAAGAGTTTCTGCGCTATCGTAACGCTTGATTACTTCGCCAGCAGGCGCATTTTCAATTTGGACACGTAGTAACCGTTGGGCTATTTCTGCTAAACCTTCAACACTACCAAGCCAACGAGATACTGCACCAGCCATGCCTGAACGAGTCGTAAGCTTACAATGGGCCCAACGTCCCTCACTTGCTGTTTGGGCAAGTCCTGTACGAACTTGACGAGCGCGTACAAAAAACCGTCTTGCACGCTCAACATCTGTGATTTTACTATCTGAACCATTGACAGCTCTTCGGAGTTCTTTTCTGGCGAAGGGGGTTAAACCAATAGCCTCAAGAAGCTCCTCTTTTTTGTCACGAAGAACCCGAAAGAAATTGACCACCTCACCATCGATATCATTGTATGTTTCTACAGGTGAAGGAGTTCGGTTGAGCAGAACGGCAGCAGATCCCCCAAAAGGTTCACAATAATGAATGGTTTCTGGTAGCAGTGGCAGCAGCCAATCTAAGTGACTGTATTTGCCTCCGTACCAACCGAAAGCAATCTTTTTTGATGCCATAGCGAACTCTCAATCATATTTATGATGTTCAATGCCAGTGCCTTTTGGGTGAAAATCGGAATGGCAGGTAATGTGAAGGACTTCTGACTCCAAAATCAGATTCATCACACGGTTAAAACCATGGACTCTCTATTACTATGTTTCTACCCAAACCAACGGAGCCGTTAAGGGGTTACAGGAAGTTGTGGCTGCTGTTTTTGGTTGGCTTTCCTTCCCAGGTATTCGGCAATGGCTTCCCGGACGATTTCGGCCTTTGGCTTTCCTTCTGCTTCTGATACATGGTCTAATTCTTGCAGTTGCGATAGCGTTAAGTAGCAGTTAAACGGAATCTTACGTTCAGATGTTCTGCGATACATAAGATCACCCCCTTCAAATTTTGTATCCATTTGAGCACGTAGAAAGATAGTATACATGTTGCAATATGTCAAGATTGAATTTGAAAAATGGGTGGCGGCATCAGGCAGGGGTTGGGGGATGAGGGCTTCATTCGATAACGCCGCCGCCCAGGCAGATCTGGCCGTCGTAAAATACGGCATGCTGGCCGGGGGCGATTCCGGGGTCTTTGGTGGATATTTTGACGGAGAGGCGGGTTTCGTCGATAGGTTCGATCTGACATGGGATCAGTTCGGGGCCGTGACGGAGCTTGAGTTGAAGGACGCTTTTTTGGGGCGGGCCGGAGATCCAATTGAGGTCGGCGGCGGTGAATTGGTCTCTGGCCTGCCGATTTCTGTGGGTTTTGTGGGTGACGTAGACGATGTTTTTTTGGATGTCTTTTTTGACGACGTACCAGGGGCCGCCGCTTAAACCCAGCCCTCCGCGCTGGCCGATGGTGTAGAACCAGAATCCGCGGTGGCGGCCCAGGACGCGGCCCGAGTCGCGTTCGATGATGTTTCCCGGCTTTTCGCTGAGGTGGAATTTGACGAAGTCGGGATATTTTATTTTTCCCAGGAAACAGATCCCCTGGCTGTCTTTGCGGTCTTTGTTGGGGAGGTCGAATTCCCGGGCGAGTGAACGGACTTCTGTTTTGTTCAGATGTCCGATGGGGAAGAGGGCTTGCTTTAACTGGGCCTGGGTTAAACCCGATAAGAAGTAGGTCTGGTCTTTGACCGGATCGGGAGACCTTTTGAGTACAGACTTTCCACCTGTTTCCTCAGTTTGAGCATAGTGTCCGGAGGCGATCTTGTGGTAACTTTCATCGATACGGGCGACGAATTCGCCGAATTTGATCTGCCGGTTGCAGAGGACGTCGGGACTGGGGGTGTGCCCGATCTTCAACTCGGTCAGGGAATGGGTGACGACTTTTTCGAGGTATTCGGCCTGGAGGGAGACGATTTGCAGCGGTACGCCCACCTGCTTGCAGACGGCACGGGCGTAGTGGAGGTCCCTTTCCCAGGGGCAGTCGCCCAGGAAGGCGAGGTCGTCTTCCAGCCATACTTTGAGGTAGAAGGCGGTGAGGTCGTGTCGGCCTTCGTTCACGAGCAGGTTGAGGGCGACGGAGCTGTCGACGCCGCCGGAGAGGAGTACGGCGATTTTCACGGGGTTGTTCCTGTTGCCAGGCATTGAGCCAGGGGATCGACGTCGGGCGTGTCGGCGCAGGTGAGGACACGGTGGATCAGCCGAGCGGTGTGAGGTTCGCCGATAAGACGCCGGCATTTCTGCGCCAGGTCGTCGAAGGTGACGCCGCTGCCGGCATCGCCGGACGCAGGCAGTGGGCCGGCGCACAGCTTTCTGCCGCCGGTGGTTCGAACGGTGACGCGCGCCAGGGCCTGGGCAGGGAAACGGGACTCGATTTCGGGGTCTACTTCCATTTCGATACGGTCGGACAGGGCCAGGATATGAGGGTCGGAGAGGTCGGTGACCTCTACCGTGCCGACCTGGCCGCGCGCAAAAGCGCACGCTACCGGGTAGGGCAGGCTGTACTGCGCCTGTTCGGTTGTGGTGGGACGCCGGGTTGAGAGGTGGGTTGCGGCCTCAAAAGTGTGGATGCGGACCGAGGCGATCGTTTCAGGCGTGAGGCCGTGCTGTTTGCGCAGGGCGAGCGCACCGGCGATTGCAGGCTGGGTCCAGCGGCAGCAGGGGTGGAATTTGTAGTAGACGCGCCCGATCCACCATTCTTTTCCCAGGCTTTGGATGTGGCGGGCCTGTTCGGGCGATTTCAGGATGGTGGGGATGCCGGTAAAGCCCTGCGCAGCCAGCCGGGCTGCAGTGACGCCGACAAATGCGCCCCAGTGGACGCCGTCTTTGACCATGGCCGGATGTTGGACGCAGGTCAGGATCGGAGCGATGGGGGCGTGGTATTCGGCTATGCCCAAGGCCATGGCGGTCTGGTCCGCGTCCAGGCGCAGGAGGTGCGCGCAGGCTGCGGCAGCGCCCAGGCGGCCCCAGGAGCCCGAGCCGTGGTAGCTGGGGGCCCGATGGGGATGGGTGTGCCAGGCGAGGCTGGCGCGCAGGCCGATTTCGTAGCCGACGACGACGGCGGTGAGGAAGTTGCTGCCGCTGGCATCGATGGCCTGGGCCTGCGCCAGGGCGGCCGGAAGGATGACGGCGCCGGGGTGCCCCTTGGCCGGGCGGAAGCCGTCGTCGATGTCCAGGGCGTTGGCCGCGCACGCGTTTGCGAGCGCTGCGCCGGCGGGGTTGCAGACGTTGCCTGTTCCAACGACGGTGGCCTCTTTTCCCGGGAGGATTTCAGCGGCGTACCGGGCCAGGATGTGTGTGGCCGGCACAGCCGACCCCGCAATCATCGCTGCAAATGCATCCAGGACGATTTTGGACAGGTGCTCCCGTACAGGCGCGGGCAGACCCTGGTAGCGCGTGCTGGTGATGAAGTCGGTCGGTTGCATGGGAGAGGCTCGGAGGGCGTGTACGCAGCGCGTCAACTGTTCTGGTTCAGGCGTGTGATGAATAATGTAAACGAACTTGCGTAAATGTCAATATGAGCCGGTAGAGGAAGGCAGCGGTTTGAGGGAAGCGCCCGACGGACGCCTGCCGGTGGGCTGCCAGGGGATCTGCTCAGGGGCGCGGTAGGTGACGTCGAGGTGCGGGGTTTCAAGGCGGGTATGGCTGCGGTAGCGGGAGTCTAAGGCGGCTTCGAGGATGCCCGAGGTGAGCAGTGTGCGTTGGACCGGACAGGTCGGCTTGCCGGTGAGGAACATCTCTTCGATGTTCAGGCTGAGGTAGCTGAAGTGGGCGTGAGGCGGTTCGTGCTGCACGTAGAATTCGGTGGCGCAGGTCTCGCCGCCGATGCGGGCGGCGTAGGCCAGGTCGGTGACGTAGCCGTTGAGCATCAAGACCGAACCCCGGAGGCCGTCGCGGTATTCTACGAGGAAGAGGGCGGGGTTTTTGCAGTGTTCTTCCATGCTCCCGGGGGGTTTGTTTTCGATGGTGCCGCAGGCGGCCTCGGCCAGGTCGTGGGACCAGAGGCCGGTTTT
Source organism: Candidatus Latescibacterota bacterium (assembly GCA_012270675.1). Classification (GTDB taxonomy): domain Bacteria; phylum Latescibacterota; class UBA2968; order UBA2968; genus JAAXHW01. Next base: position 8,135 of record JAAXHW010000013.1, read on the forward strand.
CGCGGCCTCCCACACGGCGCGGCCTTCCAGGCAGGTAACGGCGGCGACGCCGGTTTCACCGCCGGGGCGGCGTTCGACCATGCACTGGAGCACCTCCAGGGTGTGGAAGCCGTAGATATCCAGGCCAGAAAAGCCGATGGCAATCGCACCTTCGATGGGGGTCTCCAGTTCGTGTTCCAGCCAGGGGTTGCGCCATCTGAACGGGAGGGAAGAGCCTGCCATGAAGGGAGCGCCGAGTTGGGCCGCGCGGTTGACCATCCACTTCGCGTCGTGCCAGTTGTAGGAGAGGTGTTTGTCGTTGAAGACGGGGACGGCCCGGCCGCTGGTGGAGAAGACGCCGCAGATCTGTTCCATAAAGTACTTGCGCGGGAAGAGGTGCTGCTCCTTCTCATTCCAGGCGTAGTCGCCGTGTTCTCCGATGAGGAGCACGCCGTCTATGGCCAGGTCTCTGCCGCCGAGGGTGAGGGCTTTGACGATGCTGGGATAGATCGGCACGCCATGTTCGGCGGCGATGGCCCGGCCGATGTCGTTTTCGGGGAACTGGTCGATGTAGATTGAGGCGATGTCGACGCGCGGTGAGAGGAATCCGCCGTCTGTGGGAAAGCCTTTGAGGAATTTGGTGACGATGACGTCCGCATGCGAGCCGGGACGGTATTCGGTGATGACTGCGGCGATCTTTTTGCGTTTGGACATCAGGGAGAGCCTTCGGACCGTTCGTGTGAACCGCCGAATCGTTCGCGGACAATCTGTTTCTGGATTTTGCCTACGGATGTGCGGGGCAGGACATCGGTGAATTCCACACGGTCGGGGACTTTAAAGGGAGCGAGGCGTTGTGCACAGTGGGCCTGAACGGCTTCGGCGGTGAGGTCGCCGTCCGGTTTTTGGACGATGACGGCTACGACGGATTCGTCGCGGATTTCGTGGGGCATGCCCACGACGCAGGCGTCGAGTACGCCGACGAAGTCCAGGATCGCGGCTTCGACTTCGATGCTGGAGATGTTTTCGCCCGAGCGTTTGATGAGGTCTTTGCCGCGGTCGAGAAAGTAGAGGAAGCCGTCCTCGTCGGCGTAGACGGTATCGCCTGAATACAGCCAGGGGCCATCGTCGTGCATGCGAAGGGTTTCGGCGGTGGCTTCGGGGTTGTTGAGGTAGCCGAGCATCAGGGTGCGACCCGGAATGCCGCGCACGATGATCTGGCCCTGCTCGCCGGGCGCGACCTCCTGCCCCATCTCGTCGACGACTTTGATTTCATAGCCCAGGACCGGCCGGCCCATGGCGGGGAGGTTGCGTTCGCCGGTGAGGGGGCTCATGACCGGCAGGCCACACGTTTCAGTCATGCCCCACAGCTGCTGGAGGGGGACGCGGAACCGGCGGTGCCACTGCTTGTACTGTGCGGGGGTGAGGCTCTGCGCAAAGGTGATGTTACGCAGCGCATGGGCGCTGTCCGAGGGGCGGGCCGGCTGGTTGAGGAGCATGCGCAGCGGGGCGCCGAAGAGGGCGGCCATGGTGCCGCCGTATTCGATTGCCTGATCGAAGAAGCGGCTGGCGCTGAAGCGGGACATGATCGCAACGCTTGCACCCGCGATGAGCGAGGGCCAGAGGGCGTGGCACTGTGCGCCGGCGTGGAAGAGGGGCAGGACGATCAGGTGGCGGTCTTCCCGCCGCAGGCCGGTGGAGGCGCGAAAGACTTCCGCCCCGTAGACGAAGCTGGCATTGGTAAGCATAACGCCTTTGGGGCGGGCGGTGGTGCCGGATGTGTAGAGGAGTTGCACCAGGCTTTCGGACGCGCCCTGCCCCGGCGGCGGGTCAACGGGCTGATCGGCCAGTTCGGTTTCGTAGAGGGGGAGGTCGTCGGGCAGATCGGCGTCCGTCTGGCAGAGCAGCACCCGGCGTCCGGTCAGCTGGGCGGTGACTTCGCCGACGACGTCCAGGCAGTCGGCCTGGGTAAAGATGATTTTGCTGTTGGAGTGCTCGACGAGGTAGCCCAGTTCGTCGGGAGTGCCGACCGGGTTGGAGGGCATGGCGACTGCACCGAGGTACGACGCGGCGAGGATGAGCTGCGGGTAGGCGGGGTGGTTGGACAGGTGGAGGTTGAAGACGTCTCCCGCCCCGATGCTCAGGGAGCGCAGCAGGTTTGCCGCTCGATGGACACTGTCTAAGAACTCGGCGCAGGTCCAGCGGAAGACCCGGCCGTCTCCGCGCTCGTAGACGAGCCACTCCCGTTCGGGTTGCTGCGCGGTGCAGGCGGCGAATATGGAATAGAGCGTACGGTTTCCGGCGATGTCCATCGCGGCGTCTTTCAGAAGCTGTCTTAAAACCCCCAGCGGTCTTCGCGCGGCTGCAAAAGC
>JAAXHW010000013.1:10556-30356 GCA_012270675.1 Candidatus Latescibacterota bacterium
ACGCACCGGAAATTTTAAAACAGCTTCTCAGGTTTTGCGCCGGCAGAGGAACGCGGCGATGTTTGCGCGCGCCTCGTCGGCCGCGTAGCAGGCCTCAAACGCTTCGGAGGCGGCTGCGTCCCATGCGGCGCTCCGCAGGGGCGACATCCGATTGAGCAGCGCTTTGGTATGGCTCAGCCCGGCGGGTGGGAATGCGGCGAGTTTGCGCGCGAGTTCATCGACGCGTTCGCTCAGGTGCTCGTCGGGGGCGACTTCGTTGACCAGGCCGAGTTCTTTAGCTTCCGCACCGGATACACGCACGCAGGCCAGGGTGAGCCAGCGGACGTTGGTCCCGCCAACAGCGTCCACCAGCCGGCCCATCCCCCATGGGGGCGTCCACCCCAGTTCGACTTCGGGCATTCCGAATCGCGCCGAGGCCGAGGCGATGCGGATGTCGTGGTAGAGCGCAAGAAAGATCCCACCACCAAGCACGTAGCCGTGCAGCATGGCGATGGTGGGTTGCGGCAGGGCGTCGAACAGGGCACAGGCGTCGGCCTGTTCGCGCTCGGCTTCGGCCGCATCGGCCGGTGAGAGGGGAGCAAGTTCCTTCAGGTCGCTGCCGGCGCAAAAGGCGCGCCCCTTCCCCCTTGTGACGACAACGCGGACGTCGGTTCGGTCTCGAAGCGCAGTGAGGTGCGCTGTGAGCTGGCGGACGCTCGCCAGGTCGAGGGCGTTTAATACCTCCGGACGGTTGAGCGTGAGATAGCCGATTCCGTTTTCAACGGTGAGGTCGACCATTTTGACTCCGGGTGAAGAAATGTGGGTTTGGGACTGATATTCTCCAGGCCGCAATCTAAGAAGCTGTCTTAAAATCCCCANNCAGCGGTCTTCGCGCGGCTGCAAAAGCGTCGGTCGGTGTTGGTCAACCCCACCCGTATCTCCAGGATACGGGCGGTTTCTCCCGCCTGGACCGCCACTTTTTCGCTCGCGCTCGGGAACTCACCAGAGATTTTAAAACAACTTCTAAAGCCCGAGGATACGTTTTGTGGTGCCGCCCATGATCATGGCCAGATCTTCGGAGCCGAGGAAGGCGCAGTATTTTTCGATCCAGCGGCGGGACTGACGATAGGTGCAGAAGCGGTTCTGGAAGGGCATGTCCGTGCCCCAGTTCAGGTGGTTGGGGCCGACGCGTTCGACCATTTGTTCGAGGGTCGGCCAGACTTCGCGGTAGGGAAAGTCGAAGAGGTCGCCGATGCGGACGGGGAAGCAGACTTCCAGGTTGCAGTTCGGGTTCTGAAAGGGGGCCCAGACGTCATCGGGCAGGGTGATGCCATCTCCATCTAAAAAGGCACGCCAGGGGAAGCCGTGGGTGAGGTTGACCACGGCCTCCGGATAACGCTCCATCCAGCGGATGAGGATTTTCTGTTCTTCGATGTAGCCCCGGCGCTGATCGGCGACAGGCCTGTCTTTTCCATACAGGTCGTCCGGGCCGGAGGCGAGGGTGAAGAAGATGGGGACGTTGAGGGCGGTGGCGGCGTCCCAGAAGGGCCGGCAGGCGTCCCAGGGATCGGTGCACCCCAGATAGGCGGAATAGGCGTTGAATTTGATGGCATGCAGCCCATGGGTATGGATGGCGGTGTTCAACGCTTCAATCACGATGTCGGTTTCGGTTGTGATGCGCCATTCGTCCACGGGCGCCATAGCACGCAGGCGGTCGGGGTAGCGCCGCACACAGTCGGCCAGGAATGCGCTGTTTCGACCCAGCATAGGGTTTGTGTGGATCAGGGCCATGTCCACTTCTGCGTAGTCCATCTCGGCGATGATGCTGTGGGGGGTAAATTCGAGGTTGCGCAGGTTGGGCGGATAGAACTGCTTGGTGCAGTCCTCGCCATCGATTGTCCAGACGACCCGGCCTTTTTCATGGTTGATGCGAAAGTTTACGTCGGGGAGGCGTGAGAGGTCGAGGCGGCCCTCTGGAACGAGGCTGCTTGCCGGGACGGGCGCCCGGTCGCGGATCCGCCAGGCGGGCTGGTGGTGCCTGGCCTGCGCGGACTGCACCCACCAAAGGTGTTCCTCTCCGCTGGAAAATCCGGCCGGGGCGTCGCCGGGTTCAAAGCAGTAGACGTGGGAGTCGATGATCATAGGCATGTGAAGCGTGGCAATGCGTTATCAGACAATCATCCGCTGAGTACTTCGATTTCGCGGTCGGCTCCGCTGAGCGGGAGGTCGGTCCAGGCGGCGCTGCGGGCGTGTGAGGCGTGGAACGCGACGATGGCTTCAAAGGTGCGAGCGGCCTCCACGCCGGGATACAGGAAAGGGGCGCCGTTATCGAGCCAGGCGACGATATCCTCCACGGCCCGGTCCATGGAGGATATCCCGTCGTCCGGTTCGGGCCAGTGTTCCTGACGTCCGTCCCAGTATTCGAGTGTGACATCGGAGCCGACGACTGCGCGGCCTTCGGTGCCGTTGAGGGTGAGCTGTCCCGGCACCCTGGCGTAGTCTGCCGCATCTACGGTGACGATGAGACCGCCGTCCAGCCGCACCATGCCCCAGCCGCCGGGATCGCGAAATTGGGGTCCACGGCAATCGGGTCTGCCGGCAAGATCGAGGCTACCGGAGACGGCCCGGACTTCCCGGCCGGTGAGCATGCGGACCGTGTCGATCATGTGGGTGCCGACGTTTCCCAGCCGGCCGGACCCCCACTGCAGCGAGGCGGAGGTCAGGTCACCCAGGCCCCCTGAGGCGATGTGGTCGCGCAACCGGCGCATGGTGGGGTTGAACCGCCGGTTGTGGTTGATGGCCAGGATGGCCCCGGCATTGTCACACGCAGCCACCATCCGCTCTGCATCCGAAACCAGGGTGGCGATCGGTTTTTCGCAGTAGATGGCGCGAATCCCTCGTTCAGCGCAGGCGACTGTGATTTCGGCGTGGACCGGGGCATAGGTGGCCACGCTGACGATGTCGAATGCTTCCCGGGCGAGCATCTCTTTCCAGTCGGCATAGGTCCGGACGCCCGTGCGTTGCGTGAAGCGTTCCCGCCGCCCGGGGTCGCGGCTGCTGCCGGCTATCAGATCAACGCGGGGATGGTTGGACAGGGCCCCCACGTGCGTGCCGTCCAGATGGCCAACCTGCTGTCCCAGGGCGTCTCCGGAGACCTGATCGGCTCCGCCGATGAATCCGAGTCCGATGATGCCCGCACAATAGGTTTTTTGGCTCATGGGATTTCGGTCCTTGTTTGGGGCATGGGCGCCCAGGGGAGATTGAGGGCGAACGATATTTCCCCCGCCCTCACCGTAAGTGTTGTCTCTGGCTCTTGAGGGCAAACGATTTATCATCGATGGCCCTCTGTACGGTCAGGATACCGTCGAGGTGGTCGACTTCGTGCTGTAGGAGTTCCGAGAGGTCTTCCTTGAGGTACATGTGCTGTTCTGCCCAGGTTTCATCCCGGTAGGTGATTCTGCATGTTTTGTGTCTGGATACTTTTACCAGGATGTCGGGAAAACTCATGCAGTCATCCCAGAGGTCCATCATTTCCGCGCTTTTGTGATGCAGCACAGGGTTCAGAAAGATGACCGGTGCGTGGATGTGCATGTAGACCAGCCGTTTCATTACCCCAATTTGCGGCGCGGCGATGGCCCGGCCGCAGTTATATTTTTTTCTGAATTCCATCATCGTGTCGTGCAGGTCCTCGACGACGGATTGGATGTGTGCGAGTTCGGCTTCTTGAACAGGCTCACATTTCTCATAGAGTTTGGGGTTTCCAAGCTGCAGAATTTCTCTAACGGCCACTTTTGAAGCCCGCTATCAGAGGGTGCGTAAGGGACTGCTTATGTACGGTATAACAACCGGGAATTTTAAAACAGCTTCTAAGCCATGTGAGCCAACCGGCGATGTTTTCCATCGCTCACGTTCAATCTGTCCCGGCCTGTGGAAAGGAGTTCAGACTGCCCATCTTTCCATTTTCGTCTCGTCCAGTTCCATACCCAGGCCGGGTTTTTGGAAGGGGTGAAGCGAGCCGTTTTCAAATTTGAACGGGGTGATGCAGATGTCGTCGATGAGGAGTTCGGGACTGATGAGGTCGGAGGGCACGGTTACGTTCCTGGACGCCACAGCCAGGTGTACGAAGGCTGCTGTGCCGGGACCCATCTCGATGGTGCTGCCGAGCAGGACGGGGATGCCGGCCGCCTCGGCGAGGTGAATGAGGCGCTGGGCGCGCATTACGCCTCCGGCCTGCGAGGGAATGACGTTGATCACATCCACGGCGCGGTGACGGACGAGCGCCGCCGAGAACTGGTCGTCGAGGTCGGCCACGTGTTCGATGATGTCGATGGGAGATGCCGTCCGGACGCGGGCGAGGGACATGGCCGCCCCGTCCGCGTTTTTGTTGATCTGCTCCGGGTTGTCGTTGGCAACGGCCCGGTTCACGGCGACGACCGGCGTTTCGCATGCGTTTGCGCCCGCCCCGGCCATGTCCTTGACCTTTTGAATCGCCTCGTCCTCTTCCCACGCGCCGCTGGCGTCCACTTTGAGATAGAGGTCGGGACCCACGATCTCCCGGAACAGTCTGATGCGGGCCAGGTCCCTGGGGTGGTCTTCGCCCACTTTGAGTTTGAACGCCCGCAGGCCTTTTTCGGCCTTTTCTCTGATTTCGTCGCCGAAAGCTGCGAGTTCCTCTTCCAGCGGAATATCTCCGCGGAGGTAGGCGACCCAGCAGATGTCCACGCAGTCGTGGTATCGGCCGCCCAGGAGTTCGTAGAGTGGGGCACCGCAGGTTTTGCCGACCAGGTCGAGCAGGGCGATTTCGACGCCGAAGAGGGTCAGATTTCTCAATTCGGGGTGGAAGGCAGCGGGCAGGGCCTCAGCCGTACGTTCGTGGAGCGCCCTCCAGCGCTTTACGTCCTGCCCGAGCAGGACGTCCGCCAGGAGGTCGCGCAGGCCGGCGGCAGGCAGGGGGTGCATGCGGTCGGCGATGTCGGATACTTCACCCAGGCCCACCCGGCCATTGTCGGTGAAGATTTCGAGGACCTGATACCTGGAGCGGCTGTGGTCGGTATCGGCGTGGAGCCGTCCGGGGTCTGCCGCATGGGTTTCGTAGATGCGCGGGACCGAGATTTCCCGGACGCGCAGGTCGGCGATCTTCATAGGAATTGAGGATTGAGGACTGAAGGTTGGCTCGACTTACTCTCAACCATATATGGTGCAAAGCTTCTGCAATGTCAAGATAAAAAAAGCGTGTTTGCATCTGAAATCTTAGATTACATCCAGAGGTTGCGGTCGAGGCTTCGGTATTGGATGGCCTCTCCTACATGCTGGGGTTTGATGTCGGTTTCTCCTTCCAGGTCGGCGATTGTGCGGCTGACTTTCAAGATTCTGTCGTAAGCGCGGGCGGAGAGGCCCAGCCTGGTGATGGCCATTTTTAACAGTTCGTCTCCCTTGCTGTCAATCTGGCAGCAGTCGCGGATTTCCCGGGTGCCCATGTGGGCGTTGCAATAGAGGGGTTTCCTGTTGCGAAAACGGTGGTGTTGAAGCTGGCGGGCGGTGTTGACGCGCTCCCGGATGGTTTCGGAGGGTTCACCGGCCGGTTCACTGGAGAGTTCGGTGTAGTCGACGGCGGGGACTTCGATGTGGATGTCGATGCGGTCCAGAAGGGGGCCGGAGATGCGGGACATGTAGCGCTGGATGAAGGGGGGCGAGCAGGTGCATTCGTTTTTGGGATCGCCGAAGTAGCCGCAGGGGCAGGGGTTCATGGCGCAGGCGAGCATGAACTGGGCGGGGTAGGTGAGGGAGATGGCTGCCCGGGCGATGGTGACGAAGCCGTCTTCGAGGGGCTGGCGGAGGACTTCCAGGACATTTTTCTTGAATTCTGGAAGTTCGTCCAGGAAGAGGACGCCGTGGTGGGCTAAGGAGACTTCGCCGGGGCGAGGGTGGGGGCCTCCTCCGATGAGGCCGGCATCGGAGATGGTGTGGTGGGGGGAGCGGAAGGGGCGGACGGCGATGAGGGCGGTGTGGGGGGGCAGGAGGCCTGCGACGGAGTGGATTTTGGTGGCTTCGAGGGCTTCGTCCAGGGTGAGGTCGGGCAGGACGGTGGGGATGCGGCGGGCGAGCATGGTTTTGCCGGAGCCGGGGGGGCCGATCATGATGATGTTGTGTCCACCTGCGGCGGCGACCTCCAATGCGCGTTTGGCGTGTTCCTGCCCCCGGACGTCCCGGAAGTCGACGCGGTAGTCCAGTGCCTGGCGAAAGATCCGGTCGATGTCGATCTGGAGGGGATCAATGGTGCGGTAGCCTTCGAGGAATTCGAGGGCTTCCATCAGGTCGCTCACGGGATGGATGTCGAGGCCCCCGGCGATGGCGGCCTCCCGGGCGTTTTCTCTGGCGAGGATCATACCCTTCAGGCCGGCCCGGCGGGCTTCGACGGCCATGGGGAGGACGCCCCGGACGGGGCGAACGCCGCCGTCGAGGGAAAGTTCTCCGAGGATGGCGTAGCCGGAGAGGACTTCGGGGGAGATGGCGCCATCGGCGGCCAGGATGCCGATGGCGATGGGGAGGTCGAAGGCGGAGCCTTCTTTGCGAATGTCGGCGGGAGCCAGGTTGACGGTGACGCGGCGGTTGGGGAAGACCCTTCCGGAGTTGCGGATGGCGGCGATGACCCGGTCTCTGCTTTCTTTGACGGCGTTGTCGGGCAGGCCCACGACGGAGAAGGCCGGGATCTGACGGTCGAGGTCGTTTTCGATGCGGACGATATAGGCGTCGATGCCGAGGGTGGCGCAGCTGAGGACGCGGGACATCATGGAGGGCCTCCTTGAATCGGTACATCTTTTTGAACCGCAGAGACGCGGAGGGCGCGGGGAACTGCGCTGTCGATTCGAGAAGGCAAAGGATATGCCAGGGGAGGTATTTTAATATAAGTGACTATTTTTAATGAGAGATACCATTGTTAAAGCGCAAAGGAAGGCACAGGCGGGGTGCAAGGGGTTTTCAGAACAGGAGGGTGAGGTGGAACAGGGTGTTCAATCGGGGTGTGGGGAAAGCAGGCTGACGGATCCGGCGATGTCTCTTCGTCTAGCGTTTCGATCACTCACCGGGAATTTTAAAACAGCTTCTAAATGATTTTCACGCATACGGGCGCTCTCACGTGGGTGACGTGGCCCGTTGGCGTCAGCGCTCCCGTCTGCTGGTCGATTCGAAAGGCGACAATATTGTCGGTGTTCTGGTTGGCGGCGAATAAGAAGGTTCCGGTCGGGTCGATGGCGAAGTTGCGTGGAAATTCTCCCTGAGTTGATTCATAGCCGACACAGGTGAGTTGGCCCGTTCCACCGTCGATTCGGAAGATGACGATGCTGTCATGGCCGCGGTTGGTGCCGTAGACGAACTTGCCCGATGGGGAGACGTGGATGTCTGCACAGTAGCTTGTGTCTGAAAAATCTTCGGGGAGGGTGGTTATTGTCTGTACCTCTCTGAGGGTGCCGGCCGCGTCGTCGTAGGTGTAGGCGACGGTGGTGTTGTCCAGTTCGTTGATGAGGTAGGCATATTTGCCGTTGGGGTGGAAGGCAAAGTGGCGCGGTCCGGCGCCGGCGTGGACCTGCGTCCAGGGTTCATCGTTGGGCGTTATGGCTGCGCGGTCTGCATCGAGCCGGTAGATCAGGATTTTGTCGATTCCCAGGTCCGCTGCAAAGGCGTAGCGGTTGGTGGGGTCTATGGTAATCGAATGGGCATGGGGACCGCTCTGCCGCCCGGGGTTGACGCTGGAGCCACGATGCTGGATGAAGGCGGTCGCCTCGCCCAACCTTCCGTCGTCCCGTATGGGGAGGGCGGCCACGCTGCCGCCGCTGTAGTTCGCCACAAGGACGGCTTTGCCCGTGGCGTCGACGCTTAAGTGGCATGGCCCGGCGCCCTGCGAGGACTGGCGGTTCAGATAGGTCAAGCCCCCCGTTTTCGGGTCGATGGAGAACGCGCTCACAGCGCCGCCCGCACTGTCTTCAAAGTCATCCACTTCGTTCACCGCATAGAGGCGGCGCTTCTGGGGATGGATGGCCAGAAAAGAGGGGTTGACGATGTCCGAAACCGAACTGGCGAATTCTAAAGCGCCGGAAGCAGGGTGCATCCGATAGACGTAGATCCCTTCGCCCCGGTCCTCTTTTCCTGTGTAGGTTCCAACATAGACCAGCATCTCTTCACGGTTCTGTTCGGCCATGGTCTGTGCTCTCCGCGTTTTATGGGTGGATGCCTCTGGCCTGATCTTTCTGAGATGACGTCCATCCGGGTTTTTGTCAGGCCATAGACCTGCTTGAACCGGACATTTGTTACAATTACCCGATCAGGGGTAAACGCTCTCCCGTCCATCCGGGGAAGAGGGCCTGGTCGTCGTCGATGCGGAGGTGTTTGCCTGCCACCTCGGCGAAGACCGCACGGAAGTCGGTTGTGACGGGCAGGTCGCGCCCGTCTTCGAGGGCTTCGGGGGCCAGCGTGGGGACCGTTCCGTGGACCTTGCCGCCGTTGACGTGGTTGCCAAGCACAAAGAGGCAGGAGCCGCGTCCGTGGTCGGTCCCGCCCGATCCGTTCTGGTGGACTGTCCTGCCGAACTCGGTCATTGTCATCAATACCACGTCGTCCTGGCAGGAGCCCAGGTCGGTCCAGAAGGCGGCAACCGACCGGGCCAGGTCTTGCGCACGCCGCGCAAAAGAGCCGTTTGCGGTGCCCTGCCGGACATGGGTATCCCATCCTCCGGATTCGGTAAAGGCGACTTCCAGCCCCACATCGTATTTGATGAGCAGGGCAATTTGCCGCAGGCGATTTCCCAGGGGGGAATCGGGATAGTTTGCCCCATCAGCGGGTTTGTCGTTTGCAACGTCGATCTTCGAAATCATATCGATGGCTTCAAAACCTTCTCTGCTCACCCGCCGAAGCAGGGCGCCTGTGTTTTTCGCGTACAGCGTTTCGAATCCCAGCTTCGCTTTCCGGGACATCTGCCTGTTGCCCGGAACCCGGATTCCGAAATCCTCCAGGTTGTCGATGGCAAGGGCCGGGGCACCTCCATGCAGCGAACGGGGCAGGGCGGTCGTCATGGCAACCGCCCGGAAGGGGGTGCCTTCGTGGCCGAGGAGGCCCACGGCCCGGTTGAGCCAGCCCGAGTGGGTGCGCTTCACCCCGGGTGTGCCCGTCTCCATATAGTCCTGGGCGTCGAAGTGAGACCGGGTCGCGTTGGGTGATCCCACCCCATGCACGATGGAAAGACGCCCCTCTTTAAAAAGCGGTGATAGTGGCGCAAGCGCGGGATGAAACCCGAATCTCCCGTCCAGGTCAACCGGGGATGCGCTTTTTGCCGATTTGTCCGGGGCCATGAAGAGGTTCGGACGCAGCCCTGGCAGCATGGGATCGGCGAAGGGTGTGACCGCCATCAGCCCGTCCATGGCGCCCCGCTGGAAGATCGTAACCAGCACTTTACGCCGTTGAAACGCACCGGGGTTGTAGGCTGCATCGGCAGCACGGCTCAGAAACAGTGGGACCCCGCCAAATGAAAATGAAAACAGGGCCAGGCCGCTGCCCTTCATAAAAGCTCTGCGCGTCCACATGGGTTGCTCCTTCTCAGTGATATTGAAACTCCGGCGAGCCCAGGATGAGGCCTGCGATCTGGGCCTCCTTGCGCTTTGATGTTTCGGGAATCATGACCGTCAGCTGCCGGAGTCTTGTTGTGACATTCCGTTCGGGAAGGAGGAGGGCCGCACAGGTTTGGAGGATTTGATCGGCAGACGTCGTCCGGTCTCCTCCATTTTGTGAGGGCAGGGTCAGCCGTATCCCTCTTATACGGCCCATCGCAAGCCTGAGCCCAAAGTTCATCCGGGACACCAGCGTTCCTGCATTTGCCCACGCCTCAGCGCTATCCGGATAGCCCGTTGGGGACAGATGCCTGTACAGGGGTTGCCCCATGCGCGCCACCCATTGAAGTACAGGACGGGGGGTCACCACGTCCGCATCAAGGGCCCGCAGGGCGCTGACGGCCAGTTCAAAGGGCGATTTCATTTTGGTCCGCTGTACGGCCTCCATCCAGAATTCGGGCGATGCGGCAAGGGTGCGCACCATGGCGCGAAGGTCGCCGTCCGTTTTGAGAAACGTCCGGGTCAGGCGGTCCAGCAAGGCTTCGGGCGGGCTGTCCGAGACGAAGCGTCTGGCGAGTTTGTCTGAGATCCGACGGGCGGTTGAGGGGTGTTTGGAGAGCATATCCAGCACGCGTTCTCCCTCTTCGATCCCTCCGCCGGGCGGGAATTTCTGCCCCAGGATGATTTTCCCCCTTTTGTCGTGAACGCCGGACCGAAATAAAAAGTCCCCTTCTCTTACAAAGGCACGGGGTCTGCGTTTCATTTGCCTGAGGGTTCTCTCTGCGCCCCTTCCGGGGGGGAAGACCGTCCAACCCGTAAACGCCCGTGCGACTTCGACCACGTCTTTCTGCGTATACCCGCCGTTCACCCCCAGGGTGTGCAATTCCATCAGTTCCCGGGCGTAGTTTTCATTGATCCCGCGTCCAGGGCTTTCAGGCATCATCATCTCGCCGCCTACCGCCATCTCGCCGCGGGTTGTATTTTTACTCCGATTCTCCCTTTTCCCGGGTCCGGGCGAAGCCCTGGACTGCGCGTTATCCAGATAATAGAGCATGGCCGGGTGCCTGGCGGTGGCTCCGAGCAGGTCCCGGAAGCGTCCCAGCACATTCGGACGAATCGCATCGCGTTCGTAGGACAGCACCCAGGCGCGTGCCTGGCCGTCCTGGATTGTGACGTTGAAGTGGTTGAACCAGAAGTCGGTGAGGACTTCAACGAGCTGGTTTTCACTGTACACGGCCCGGCAGAGCTTTTGCGCCATCAGGTCACCGTTGAGTTCGCGGAGGGAACGGTAGCCCTTTTCCTCCCGGTAGGCTTTCATCTTTTTTCTGATTTTACGCCTGTCCATCTTTTCCAGGTCGAGCGAGCCTGCGCGTACCATCTGGTTGCGCACAATCCCGTCCCGGGGGTGGGTGTTGACGATTTCACGCGCGGACAGGGAAAGCGATTTGAACCGCGAGAGCCGTTTTTCCAGTTCCGGATCGGGCAGGCTGCCCGAAAGCTGCGCGTCCAGCCACTTTTCCAGCCCTATTTCGACCACCCGGTCGATGTCGCCGGGACGGGCGCCGAAGGCAAACCGCTCCAGGAGGCAGGCGGCGGCCTGTCTGTTCGTAAGGCCTGCCCTGGCATAGGGTAGATCGAATCGGGGCTCGGATTCCGTGGGGACGAGCAAAACGCTGAGGAAGACGGCAATGGGAACGATGGCGGCAGGTCTGGAGGGCATAGGATTTCCTCGATTCAGGCAACTCCCGGGTCTGTGGGCGGCCGCGCATTCGCCCAGGGCGCAAGGGCCTCAAAGGCAGCGGACGCGCGAAGCACGGTGATATCGTCGCGCCAGCGCCCGACGATGTGCAGGCCAACCGGCAGGCGGTTGCTGGCGAAGCCGCAGGGTAGCGTCGCCGCGGGCTGTCCGGTGACGTCAAACGGATAGGTAAAGGCGGTCCAGCCCAGGTAAGTGGTCGGACGGCCGTCGATCCGTGCCGGGTGATCGTCGCCGGCCGTGAAGGCGGTTACGGGGAGCGTAGGCGTCAGCATGAAGTCGTAGTTTTGCATGAATGCACGCCAATTGTGGTAGTAGTCATTCCGTCGTGTGTAGGCCGAGGCCAGTTCTGCCGCAGAAAACCGTTGCCCCTGTTCCATCACTGCCAGAAGGCCAGGGTCTATGAGGTCCCGGACCTCGTTCAGGTTGTGGAGGTATAGACCCGCAAATGCGGATGCCCAGATCAGGTTGACAAAGTCCCATGGGTCCTGTACCCCTGGATGGGCTTCTTCAACGTGGCACCCCAGCTCACCGAAGCGCCGGGCGGCCGCAGCAGCGATTTCGCGCACTTCCGGGTCGATGGCCGCGTAGCCCAGATCGGGCGACCAGGCCACACGCAGACCCGCGATGCTTCCCTCCATCGCACTTAAGAAGTCGGTTTGGACGGGAAGGGAGAGGCGGTCACGCGGGTCGGCGCCGGCCATCACGGTGAGCATGAGCGCTGCATCTCGCACGGTTCGCGTGATTGGACCGATGTGTGAGAGTAGCTCGACAACGCTGGCCGGATACTGGGGGATGAGCCCCCACGACGGCTTCAGACCGTAGAGGCCGCAAAAGGACGCGGGTATGCGGATGGACCCGGCGCCGTCGGTTCCCTGCGCCAGCGGTCCCAGGCCAGAGGCGACTGCCGCTGCTGCGCCCCCGCTTGACCCACCGGCTGTGCGGCCGAGCTTCCACGGGTTGTGCGTTGGACCAACAATGCGGTTGCCCGAATCGCCTTTCCAGCCCATTTCGGGGGTATTTGTTTTGCCCAGCATCACCCCCCCCGCTGCGTAGAGTCGTTCGACAATGGGCGCGTCGAAGTCCGGCACCCAGTCTTTATAGACGAGGGAGCCGCGGGTTGTGCGAATGCCTTTTGTTGGCGTGAGGTCTTTGAGCGAAGCGGGTATGCCCGCCAGCAGCGGCGGAAATTCCTTTTTCGCGTACGCCCCTTCGGCGGCGCGTGCCTGCCTGAGCGCGAGTTCCGGCGTTACCGTGATGAAGGCGTTGATGCTCGGATTGAGCCGATCGATGCGGCTCAGGACCGCCCCGGTGACCTCAACCGGCGACACCTCGCGCTTTTGATACAGGGTACGTAATTCCAGGGCTGATAAATAGCACAGATCGGTTGTATCCACACGCTGACCCGTTTGTATGTGTGCATCACGTTTTGAAGGTAATGATTTCCTGGAGTCTGGCTTCTGTGGAAGCCATCGGACTGTTACGCGATTCCACCATCATGCGTTCGAGTTTCTGATATCCCGTGCGCTGTTCATCAAGCAGTTCGGCTGCAAAGCTGCCATCCTTAATCTCGTCGATAATGGTCTGGATTTGCTGTTGTGTGTTTTGGGAGAAGAGTTTGCGTGCGTAGGCGTGAATGCCGTATTGACACGCCGGGGAGGCGTGTTTTTCAACCATCTGGTAGAGGCCGATTTTTGCGGCTTCAATGAGCACTTCGCCCAGCTCTCTCGATCCGTAGAGTTCCATCACGGCCGCTTCCGGTGTGTACCCATTTTCAACAAGTACCTCATACGCGAGCGCCAAAGCGCCGATGACCAGGGGATAGACGAAGTGTTCGGAAAAGTGATCCAGTTCTGTTTCTTCGGCAAAGGAGATTGCCATTGCACCGGCCCGCGTTGCGCCGATTGCTTTTGCAAGGGCGAGCGTTCGCTGCCACGCTTTTCCGGTTGCGTCCTGTTTTACGTCAACAAAGGCCGGAACGCCATCGTTGCGCAGGAAGAAGTCCCTGACGTATCCACCCGGCATGCGCGGGGCAACAAGGAGGCAATCCACGGCGTGGGGAGGCCAAATCAGACCGTAGCGGACGGCAAATCCGTGCGCGAAGACGATGGCATTGCCGTCTTTCAGGTTTGGTTCGATCTGTTCCCGGTACACTTCCGCCTGAATCTCGTCCGGGATCAATATGACAACGAGGTCACCCTGTTCGGCGGCAGCGTGGATGTCGTACACGTCAAATCCCTCAGACCGGGCACGTTTGCGGTAGTCATCATCTCGGTTGCCCACAATAACGGAAAGGCCCGAGTCTCTCATGTTCAATGCCTGTGCCCGCCCCTGGATGCCGTAACCGATGACCGACACGGTTTCTCCCGAGATATGGGAAAGGTCTGCGTCGTCTTCATAATATACTTTTGCCATGCCAATGTCCTTTTTGAAAAAAATTTCAATTTGGCCCTGTGGGAGGCCCTGACGCCGTGCTCGGGGTACAACTGGCGCAGGGCCCCAACGCCTGGAGGCTTCGAGATGGCGGTTGTGGCAAGGCGGCAGCCTGGCAAGCAGCAGCTAAAATAACAGAAAAGGGGACTCGGATGAGCCCCCTCGCATATCAAGACCGCTTCGGCCGGCTACTGGTCTTCACCCCCTTCGCCGTCATCCATTGGGTTGAGTATGCGATCGATCTTGTCCTCACAGTATTTTTTGTACCGACGATCTTTAAGGCCTTTTTTGTAGTGGAAAACGGCCTTCTCTTTCCAGCCCGGCTGCTTGAGCGCCTCGTACGAGTCGCCGATAATGACATGTGCCGGAACCGCGTATTTCCTACTTCCGGTCGCCCTCTTCGCACTCGAAATTGCCCTTTGGTACTGCTTGGTTGCAAAATAGGCATCGGAAAGGCGGTAGTGGGCCTCGGGGTTGTTGCCGTTGAGCCGGATTGCGCGTTGATAGGAATTGATGGCGCTTTTGTACTGTTTTTGCTGCGCATGGGCGTGGCCGAGGTTCACAAGCACCTGGGTGTTTTTGGGTGCAACGCCAAGCGCTTGCTTCAGGGTGGTTACCGCCTTTGCGGGCTGTTTTGTTTGCAGGTATACCTGCGCCAGATTGCGATAGGCGAGAATATTCTTAGGATCGTTCGCAATCGCCTTACGATAGGCTCTAATCGCCTGGCTGTTTCTTTTGGTGTTTTTGTAGAGGTTGCCCAGAGCGCTGAATGCCCTGGCATATTTGGGATTGAGGTCTGTTGCGGTCGTGTAGGCCTCTTCGGCCTTTCTGTAGTTCCGAGCGCCTTTGTAGGCCAACCCCAGGTTATAAAATGTGGTGGCATCGGTGGGGTCTAACTGCGTGGCGTTTTCATACTGTACGACGGCATTCTTGTAGCTGCGTCGCTTGAGGTAATGGGTGCCCTGTTGCAGATAGGCGAATTTCAGGTATTCCCTGGACTTCCCATCGGCAAGTTGGGGATCGATTTCCAGGACCTTCTGAAAGCTTTTCTGAGCATTTTCGTATTCTTTTAAGAAAGTGAGATAAAGCTGTCCCAGCTCGAAGTAGGCCGCGGCATAGTCGGGCTTTACGGTAACGGCCATCCGGTAGGCCTCTGCGGATTTCTGGTAATTCCTGATCTTTTTGTACGTACTCCCCATTGCCCGGTAGGCCTGGGCATTCTTGCCGTCGAGCCGCACCGCCTCTTCGAAGTCCACAAGGGCTTCCTGGAACCGGCGCTTATTGACCAGTTCCACCCCTGAATTGTACTTTTCGGCCGACTCGGGCGAGACCTGGGCCGTGACCGGGGTGATCAGGCACAGAGACGAGAGGAGAACCGTTAAACATTTTATGGAACGCTCCCTCATGGTGTTACTCCATAGAGATTATGGAAAGGGTTCATGCCGGAACGGAACTGTACAGCAACATAATATTGCGAATTTTCGGCACGCTGTCAAGGGTTTTAACATGCCAGAGGGCCACCGTGCATTTCAGACGTCGATACGCGGTGGCCCTGATCCGGATGCGGCATCCTGCCTGAGATCAGTTGTTCAGGGTGAACGTGATGGGCTGAGTCATCCAGACACTGACCGGCTTGTCGTTTTGCATGGCCGGTTTGAAGACGAACTGCGCTACCGCGTTTATGGCGGCCTGTCTGAAAATTTCCTGACCCTTGAGGACCTGGATCCTGCTGACGCGCCCGTTTTTCCCCACCTGGAACCTGAGGAAGACCTTGCCCTCCAGGCCGGCTTTGCGGGCAAGATCGGGGTAAACAGGTTTCGCTTTCTTGATCGGTATCGGTTTTTTTTCCACCTTCCAGAACTCAAGGACCTCTTCCTCCTCCGGGGCTGCCGTGGCGCCCGGGGGCGGGGGCGGCGGGAGGTCTACCGGGGCCTGGTCGAAGTCGAGGTCGGTACTTTCGATTGTGACGTCATCGGGCACGTCTTCGCTCTCGGTTTCGATTGGGACCGCCGGGCGTGGGGGCGGAGGCGGCCGCTTGATCTGCCGGGTTTCCGGAATATCATCCATCTGGATGATGACCTGGTCTTTTCTGCCTGCGGTGGCCGAGATATCAAATTCGGGGTAGAGAACGGCCAACAGGATATGCAGGCCGAACGAGACGGCTGTACAGGTCCAGAAGACTCTGGGGTATTTCCTCTTGAGGTCGGCAGCCGGATTTTTCCTTCGGACTATTGCCATAGGGTTACCCCTCTCTGTCGGTTGCAAAGTTGATCCGGAGGGCGTCTGCCTTGCGTAATTCTTCCAGGACTTTGGAAACCAGTCCGTAGGGTGCCCTGCGATCGCATTTGAGCGAGACAATCAGACGGGGGTTTTTTACACGGCGATCGTAAAAGATCCCGGCCACCTGTTCGACCCTGGCGTCCTTGTCATCGATAAAAACCTTGCGGTCGGCAGAAACCCAGATGTAGGAGATGTGCCGGCGCAATTTAATCTCCTCGATCTTTTCGGCCTTGGGCAGGACGATACCGCTTACCCGGTAGCGCACAAAGACCGTTGTGACCATGAAAAAGATGAGGAGAAGAAATGCGATATCGGCCATCGAGCTGGTGGGGATGGAGGTCCCTATGGTCGATTTTTTGCTAAAATCAGGCATGTACGCGTCTCCTGGTTCGAACAGGCCTGTTATTCGGGCGAGGCAAGGGAGATCCGAGCCGCGCCGGTAAGCTTAATTTCGTCCAGAACGTCGATAAAATCGGTGTACGGCGTCTCTTCATCGGCTTTGAGTGAAATGATCAGCTTGTCGTTTTCCTCCAGGCGACGTTCGACATCGGCGCGGAGCTGGTTGAGCGAAATCTCCTCCAGGTTGATGAGAATCTGCCCAACCGCATTGATCCAGATGTTGCAAATGTTCTTTTTCTGAATCTTTTTTTGTTCTCCGGCCGGTGGGAGCTGCATCCCGATCCCCTTGTCCTGATTCATCGTGGTGGTTACCAGGAAGAAGACGATCAGGAGGAAGGCGATATCCGCCATTGATGAAGTGGGGATCTCGGGATTGGACTTGTTCCGCCTTGCCAGGGCGCGTTTTCCTGCCATGGTCTATTCTCCGTTCTCCTCACCGCTGTAGCCGGCCTGAATCAGCTCATCAATAAACTGGTTGGAACTCTCCTGCATGTCGATGATGATTTTGTCGATCCTGGAGACAAAGAAGTTGTGCAGCGCCTGGATTGGAATTGCGATGAGAAGCCCGGAGGCCGTCGTAATCAGCGCTTCGGAGATACCGCCGGCCACAATGCTGGGCTCCACGTCACCGGCGTCGGCAATCGCTTCGAAGGCGTTGATCATCCCGCTTACGGTACCGAGGAATCCGAGCAAAGGGGCAATGTTGGCGACCGTGGAAAGCCAGACCATGCCCCTTTCCAGGAAGGCCATCTCAATGGTGCCCGACTCCTCAATGGCCTTTTCCGAGTGTTCGAGGCCCCGGTCCAGGCTGAGAACACCGGCGTGGAGCACGGACGCAACCGGCCCTCGCGTGTTGGAAAAGACCTCTGCAGCGCCTTCCGCCCCCCCCCATCTAAACGCTTGCTGAACTTCTATAAAAAAAAACTTCACATTGATCCCTGCCCAGGTCAGCGTCCAGAGGCGCTCTATGCCGACTGCGATCCCAAATAACAGCATAAGCGCCAGGGGCACCATAAAGGGTCCACCTTTCACAAACAGTTCGAGCATACCGTTATGTCCTCCCTATGCGTATAACAGTTATCATCTTTCAGCTGTCTCACCATTTCCGAAAAACAGCCACTGGTATCATCCTGCGCGCTGGACGCCGGGACGGACCTTCCGATATATCCGGGTTTGACGGATAAGGTCCTGCCTGCCCGGCGGTCAGACAGGCTGGATAAGCCGAAGCCTGTCCAAATTTTTCAGTACAGCGTAGCCAACCAATCCAGTACCATCTCTATGAGGACTATAAGAATTCCGATCAGCACCAGACAAAACCACCACCAGATCCATTTCCGCTGAGCACTTCGAAAGTGTTCAATGCTGTGCCACCGCGCATTCTGCCATGCCCACTCACTCCCTCTTGCTCCTATTAGCGCTGCTATTGCTACGTAGACCACACCAGCAGCTATTACAGCGCCCATGGGCGCTTCCAGTATCAATGCGGCCACTATGCCGACCAGAGGGACCAGACAGAGCAAAGCAATATAGGTTCCGCTGCCCAATCCCCATATCCAGTTCATTAAGAAGGCGCCCCAGTTCCATTTCTTGATTTCGTCCGGAACTGCCGAGGATTTTCCCTGTCCAGAGAGGTTTTCCGGGATTTTAACCTGGATTTCGTATCCTATCCTGATTTTGTCTAAAACGGCAGGTTTAACCCCCAGCTGGTTGGCCGCTGGCACCAGTCCCTGAGTTTGAATGAGGTTCGCGACTTCGGAGACCGTTGGCCCTCCGGGAAGTGCAGCAATTGTTGTAGAGTCGTTATTTTCTTTATTCATTCTTCATATCCTTTCTCCATAAGGCCACAGAACGGACGCTAAAGTGTAACGCGTTATTTTTTCCCCTTGATGTCTACTTCTTCGCTGCTTTTCTTTTTCTTTTTGAAGAACTCCTGCAGTTTTTTCTGCTCTTCTGTCAGCGGTGGATTGATCTCGTCGAGCATGCGCTGGGCGTTTCCGCTCCACTGCGGGTCGCGTTTCGCTTTCTTATACCATCTCAGGGCCTGAACGGAGTCTTGTTTGGCCCCGGATTTTTTCCAACGGTCGAAGAAGTGACTGCCCATCATGTAGTTGAGTTTTCCATTCGCCGGGTCAAGCTTGAGGCCCCGGTTGACCATGGCGATGGACCCGGTTTCATCGGCCAGCTGTTCAATCAGCACCAGGTTGTCGGGCTGGAGCTGGAGCATTTTATTTAAGATCTGGACCCGAGATCTTTTGGACTTGTTCAGTTTTTTTCCGAGGGTGAGAAGGTTTTCAAGGTAGAGGTAATTCTTGGGGTCGTGGGCGTGGAGTTTTTCGTAAGCGTCAAGTGCCTTCTGAATCATCTCTCGCTTCTGGTACATAGTGGCCAGCGTCTCAAGGGTCACAAAATCCTTCGGGTCCATCTCAATGAGCTTCTCCATCTGCTTCAGGGCTTCATCCTCTTCTCCCGTATGCAGGGCCAGCTTTGCGATCGTATCCTGTACTTCGGAGTTGTCCGGTTCCAATTCGCCCCATCGGCGGGCGTGCTGCAGGGCCAAATCGTACTCGCCCTCTTCAACATAGAGGCTCACCAGATGATGCAGGTAGTGGACCTCCTGCTCTTTCGTGGGAGATAAGCCAAGCAGGAGCTTGAATGCCTTAATGGCTGCCGGCCGGTCTCCCTTCACCAGATAGAGTTCACCGAGATACCTGTAGGCAATCCTGGTATTTTTGCTCTGAGGCGCCAGCTCCACTGACTTTTCGAACCAGGAGATTGCCTGGTCATCATGCTTGAGTTCATTATGAAGCTTGCCCAGGTAAAAGGCCGTCTTGGCATTTTTCTGGCTATAGTTCCAGGACTTGGTCAGCTGTACTTCCGCATCTTCATATTGTTTGCTCGTCAAATACCTGTGGCCAAACAAGAGATGCTGGCTGGATAGCTTGGTCGAATCGGCGGCCGTCAATTTGGGCTCGGCGTTTTCTTTCTCTTTCTTTTTTGCCGCGACCAATGAGACGCCTCCCAGAATCAGGAGCCCGCACCAAAGGCTGACCAGCCCAAATCGTATTTTGGGTTTCATTGCGTTTACACTCCCCAATGACCGATCCATCCTGGACGTTGTTTGAAAAAGGTCCGTTAAGGCTGTAAGCGTCCTATTGTTAAGGGGTCTGAAGTCTTCGGAAAGGTCGAAATCTAATGATAATGAATAGAAATATATATGTCAAGGTAAAAACCACCCCATCCATATAGCATATTGAACGATGGGGAATCAGAAAAAGTTCCTTATTTATTGTCCTTAAAATAGGACTAAAATCTGAGATTTCAATATATTATTTAAGAGGGTCGGACAAAATTTTAATA
>JAAXHW010000014.1:0-7958 GCA_012270675.1 Candidatus Latescibacterota bacterium
GACGTTTTGAGCGTTTTTGGGCGGAGGTGCTTGGGGGATCTGCGCGGAAAAGCCCCTTCCCCCCCGCAGCATTTGTAGGGGCAACCCTCGTGGTTGCCCACCAGGGGACGGATGATGGGGAACCGTGCGGAAAAGCCCCATCCCTCCCGCCCTAGACCGGAGGCGTCGGCAAGTTGGGAGTGTCAGTCCGCAGGTGCTGGGGGGATCTGCGCGGAAAAGCCCCACCACCCCGCAGCGCAAGAGGCGAGACGGGTGAGCGGGCGTGTCTGTCAACGCAACGCTTTTCATGATCAAAGGAGGTGTGATGGGAAACAGCAAGCATACCATGTCCGAAGAAGAGAAATACTTCTTCGACCTCACGGGCTATCTGATCGTTCGGGGCGCGCTGGAGGCTGGAGAGGTGGATGCGTGCAACCGCGCCATTGACCGCTTTGCCGATAAAATCGCTGTTCGCTCTGTGGAAAAAGGAAGTCTGGCGGGCGGTTCATCCGCGCTTGAGGGCCAATCCGGCCGAAGGGAACTCACCGGCATGCTCGGCTGGCCTCCCCCTTACCGGGAGCCTTTCCGAAAGCTCCTGGTCCACCCGGTGGTGGTCTCCCGGTTAAACGCGCTCTCCGGAAAGGGCTTCCGCCTGGACCACGGTCCCCTCCTGATCGGGGCCGAAAGCGGGACCGAAGGCCACCAGCTGCACGGGGCGGGAGAGCCCTTCAGCCCGGCCGTCTGGTACCACCAGCAGAACGGCCGGATCGACTGTCGGGGTATCACCGTGGCCTGGCAGCTGGCCGATGTCAACGCGGGCGACGGGGGCTTTGCGATCGTTCCGGGTAGCCACAAAGCCTGTGAACCCACTCCCCGTGGGGTCAAAAGCGTAGAGGACTCCATGGGTCTGGTGGTGCAGCCCGCGATGAAAGCAGGCGATGTGCTTTTTTTCGCGGAAACCGCCACCCACGGTACTTTTCCGTGGAAAGGCAAGGGGGAGCGGCGCTCCGTGCTCTACAAATACGCCTCCCGGGCCGCAGCCCGCGCTGTGGGACGCTTCTTCACGCCCCGGCAGCGTCACGGCGAGTGGACAGACGATCTCACTCCCGAACAGCAGGCCGTCCTCTACGGCCCGGGCGTTCACTCAAGCGGTGTGCTTCCCATCCTGGCGTCCGACGGAAAGAAGACCCGGGTTGCAGGGCACAGATAGTGAAAGGGTAAGTTGAAATTTTTGAAAGGAAGCGTAACGATGGACGCACGCGAACGCTACTTCTGGGACCTCACCGGATACCTGGTGGTCCGGAACGTTCTCACCCCCGAGGAAATCGCCGCTGCCAATGAGACCGTGGAACGCCATACGGACCACATCCAGGCGGGCGAAGACAACGCGCTGGCCGGGGGGTCCGAGCGGCTGAAGGGCACCGGGCGGCCGATGCTCACCGGCATGCTCGAATTTGAAAAACCTTACTGCGAGCCTTTCCGGCACATGCTGGTCCACCCGGTTGTGGTCCAGCGTCTGAACACGATGTGTGGCACGGGCTTCCGCCTGGACCACGGCCCCTGGGTCATCACCAGCCCAAAAGGCACCTCGGGCCACCAGATGCACGGGTCGGGGCAACCCCACAGGCCCCACGTGGCCTACCACCATCAGAATGGCGTCACCTATTGCGGCGGCGTCACCGTTGCCTGGCAGCTGAGCGACTGCCCCAGGGGCATGGGGGGATTCGCCTGTGTGCCCGGCAGCCACAAATCCCGTTTCCCCATGCCCGGAGGCGTGAGCACCGGCGACAACGACATGGGCCTCATCGTCCAGCCGGAACTGAAGGCTGGAGACGTGCTCTTCTTTATGGACAGCGCCCAGTCCCACGGCGCCCTGCCCTGGAAACACGAGGTTGCCCGCCGCTCCGTTCTCTTCAAATATGCGGGCCGGACGGCCATCCGCAGCGGCCGGGAGTTTGCGCCTCCTGAAATCTACTGGGGAGAGGAACTGGTGGAAGGCATGACCGAAGAACAGCGCGCTGTCATGTACGGCCCTTACTCCAACCACCGGGGTGAAGTCCCCTTCCTCACCGTGGAGGATGACGGCACGGTGAGGGTGGAATAGCCCGCCGGAGCCTGTCCGGAGATCGGAGGCCCCATGGAGGCCCCCCTCCAGCCCATCCGGATTCGGCCGGGAAAAGCCGGCCGGGTCGCCGTGGTCCTCCCCTACACAGAAGACCGCGTTGCACGGATCAAAACCGTCTCCGGCAGTCGCTGGGAGTTCCGGGAAAGGTGCTGGACGGTCCCCCGCACGGCCCGCACGGTTCAACGCCTCCTCGCGCTCTTCTCCGGCGATCAGGTCGAGGTTGATCCGGCGCTCCGTACTCCGAAACCGGAACATGCCGGTCAGCGCCCGCCCTTCCGGGTATCCCCCGGTTTTGCCCGGGATACGCTCAGGGCGCTTGAAAACGAACTGAACGCCAGAAAGTACAGCCCCCAAACCGTTAAAGTCTACACCCTGCACATCAAACGTTTTTTCCTGCATCTTAAAAAAACTTCCCGGGACATTACGCCCGGGCAGGTTCGCATCTACCTTCTGGGTCTGGCCGGTCGGAAAGGGGTCTCCCGGTCGTACCAAAACCAGGCGGTCAGCGCCATCCGGTTTCTGTACAAGTACGTGTTCAGGGCGTCCGATCCCACCTCACCCACACCCTGAGGAGAGGTCCATGAAAGGCATGATCACCGCGCCCCAGCCACTGGCAGTGGACGTCGGCGCAAATGTGCTGGCAGATGGAGGAAACGCCGTTGACGCCGCGGTCACCGCAGCCTTCGTGCAGATGGTCACCACCCCGCGCAGCTGCGGCATCGGCGGCTTTGGCATGATGAACATCCACACCGCAGGGCAGGAGATCATGCTTGACTTTCACGGCAAGGCCGGCGCGAAGGTGGAACCCGCTATGTGGGAAGACCGGATCGTTCGGGAGAACCCGACCGGTTACGGCTACATGCTCCAGGACCAGGTCAACGAACGCGGGTACAAATCGATCACCACACCCGGCACGGTCGCCGGACTTTACAAAGCTCAGACGGAATACGGCACGCTGCCGTGGCGCGAGGTGCTTCAGCCTGCGATCAAAGTCGCCACCGAAGGGTTTGAAGTCGCCAGCAGCACAGCGGAGGCCTGGAAACGCACGCCGGTCGGCTCAGAAACATCGCCGTGGGTCGGCGTGGGGAAATCTCCCTATGAGGGAGGGGGGGAATTGATCGCCAACCTGGACATGGCCAGAACCTTCTCGATCCTCGCCGAAGGCAGCGCGGAAGTCTTCTACCAGGGGGACCTCGCCGAGCAGATTGCGGAGGACATGGAACGCGGCGGCGGGTTTGTCACGCTTGAAGATCTCAACCGCTACGAAGTCACCGTCACCCGGCCGATCTATTCGGACTACCGGGACTATACAATCGCCTCCAACCAGCCCCCGGGCGGTGGTGTCACCATCCTTCAGACGCTCAAAATCCTCGAAGGCTACGACCTCGCGCAAATGGGCTATCTCACCCCGGAATACGTCTACACCGTCTCCCTGGCGATGAAAGCTGCCTGGGCGGACCGGGCCAATCTGGTGGGAGACGCCGCCTTTGTAGATGTCTCGATCGAAGACCTCCTCTCCGAAGACCGGGCGGTCCGATGGCGGCAGGTCATTGATGCGCGTGAAACCATCATGATCCCCCGCTGGCACCCTAAGGAATCGTCCGACACCACCCACCTCTCTGTCGTTGATCCGTGGGGAAATGTGGTGGGTCTGACGCACTCATTGGGCTCGGGTGCCGACGTCATCACTCAGGGGCTCGGATTTATGTACAACAACTGCATGAACTGCTTTAACCCGGTGCCCGGTCAGGTTAACTCCATAGAATCCGGGAAATCCAGGATCACAGGAATGGCGCCCACGCTGGTAAAGGTCGGGGAAAAACCCTATTTCACCGTTGGCGCGCCGGGCGGAACCCGGATCGTGACCGGAATTCTGCACGCCATCCTCAACGTCATCGACCACCGCATGACCGCCACGGAGGCCATTGCAGGGCCCCGTTTCGATTGTCAGAGCGACGTCATCGTCGCGCAGGCCCGCATCCCTCCCTCCGTGTGTGACCGCGTAAAAGAAATCGGACACGATATCAACCGCAGCCTGGCGAGCTACGGCGGAATCGCGTCCGTTCACGGAATCGTCGTCAACCCGGAGACGGGCGCCCTGGACGGAGGCGCCGACCCGGGCGATAGCGGGATGGCGATGGGCGTTATGTGAAGCGAAAGGTAAACGGTTCTCAACGAATTTCCAGTTCTCCTTTGCGGTACGCACGCAGAAAATTCTTACAAAGAGGATCTTTCCCCAGGAGCATATCCTCGGCAAGCCGATAGGGTTCTGACTCCCGGTCAATGGAGAAAACATGCTGGGGGTTGCTGGTCACCGGATCGATAATCCCGCTGTCCGAACCGGCCTCAACAGCCAGAATGGTGAAAACGTCGTTAATCAGCTGGCGACACGGCAGTCCGAAAGAGATATTGCTGAATCCACCTACAATGTGGATTTTGGACCCGTACTTCTCTCGTAGCCGGTGAATGGCCTCGAAGCAGTGGTTGCCAAATTCCGAATCTACCGAGATCGGGAATACCAGAGGATCGACGTAAATATCCTGAACCGCGATCCCTCTGGCCAGGGCCGCGTCGACCATGCGCGAAGCGTTGGAGACCCGTTCCTCGCTGTTCTGCGGCATGCCGCTCTCGCCGGCAGCCGTCACAACCACGCGGGAGTCGTAGCGTTTGGCTATGTCCAGGGCCTCAAGGCGTTCCAGCGAAGCCGAGTTCAGCAGCGCCCGGCCTGCCCTGCCGTCGCAGGCTTCAAGCCCCATCTGGATCGTCTCGATGTTGGAGGAGTCCACAGACAGGGGAACCGGGCATACCTGCTGCACGGTGCGCACCAGCCACTGCATGGCCTCCTTCTGCTCTTCAAGGCGCAGTGAGATTTCGTCCACATTCAGATCCAGGAAGTCCGCCCCGGCATCCACCTGGCGCTGGACCAGCCGGTGCAGGTACGCCAGTCCTTCACTGGCATCAGGCTCCTGTCCGGACATCGCGGCCTGCACGGCGATCTTGACGTATTTGACACGCCCCTCCTGGTAATCCTGCGTCCGCTTGACCTCTTCGGGAATCACGAGGTAGCGGCGTTTCCTCCGGGTGTCGTAATAACGGACCGCCTCCCTCCCATCGGGATTCTTCGTGACAAGTTTTCCTTTTCTCAGCACCACCCGGGTGGTATGGATGTTTTCACCGATAACGATAAATTCACCTTCTCGACCGTCTATTCTCACCGTGTCCCCCTCGTCCGGGCGTGGTGGTCCCGCTCCAGAAAGGTGTTCGCCCAGGCGCTGGTGCCTTTCAGGGCGCCATCCTTGAAGACCACCGGTCTATCCAGCATCTTCTCTTCCTCTCCGTATACCTTGAGCCGCTCATAGGCCAGCGACCAGATGCACTCCTTCTCTCCCACCTCGCAATTCCCCTGGCGCGTCCCCCCGCAGGGGCCGTTGCGCTGGTTTTTAACGCATTGCGACTCGGGGCAGAGAAAGGCGATATCCGGCAATGAGCAGTCGCCGCAGTCCTGACAATCGAAGCACAGTATCTTCACCGCCTGTTCCGCGCCGTGTACGGCCTTCTGCAGGCCTCTCCCGGCGCGCTCGACCGCCTGGAAGAATTTCTTGCCGATGCGAAACGCCAGGCGCCCCTTTTCGAAGATCCTGTTGTGCACCGAGCGGTTGATTTTATAACCCAGGGAAACGCGTTGTCCGGAGGCCTTCAAGACCTCCGGACGCTTCGAATGGCGGTATTGGCGGTTGATCCTGGTCGAGCTGAGCCCCGTCGTCGTATCGGGCTCAAAGAAAAAAAACTCCCCGGGCTGGTGGAAGAGGACTTCCTGAACAAAGTCTTTCCAGTCCTCCTCGCCGAAGCGGCCGGCAATCTCTAAAATCCGCTCATAGTCCTCGTACTTCAGGTGTCCCCCCAGGTATACACCGCGATACCCCAGTCCTCTGGCAATGGCGCACTGCTTTGCGGCGAACTCCAGAAAGAAGGCCTTGCCCTTATCGCGCGACCGGGCGTGCTTTTGGGTCAATGCAAGCAGTTCATCGGTTACGATCACTCCAGGGATGTTGCCCGCGTGAAAAAACCGGGCCGCAGCCGGGCTGAGCACATAAACGTTGGCCAGCACCGGCACCTGGAGATCGTGAAGCGCCATATACTTCAGCAACTCGTCCTGTTTGCGCGCGTCATACCCGATCTGGTTGATGATGAACGCAGCGCCACTTTCAATCTTTTTGGCCAGCTTGAAATACTGCGGCATCACCTCACGTTCGTAGCGCTTGTGGTTGTTCACCACTGCGCCCAAGAAAAAATGCGTGGGCGCCAGAACCTGACCGGCCCTGCCGCTGTCCACCCGCATACCGGAATTCATCTCAAGGAACATCTTCAACAGGCCAACCGAGTCGGTATCAAACACACCGCCCGCCTGTCCATGGTACCCGCTGATGGGATAGTCGCCCGACAGTGCCAGCACGTTGTTGAACCCTTCGCTGGCGAGTTGCCAGGCTCTGCCCAGCAGGGCATTCCGGTTCCAGTCCTTACAGGAAAGGTGAATGATGACCTCCTGCCCCCGGGCCAGCAGGTCGGTCCCCATGGTATCCGGGTTGATCATGGCGTTGCCGCCTGGATTATCGGTGATGCTCAGGGCGTGCACCCGGGGATGTTCGGCAAGCTCTCGCGCAAGCTTTAGCACCAGGCGCCCACGGCGCTCGGTAATGACGCCGCGAGAATTGACCAGTTCCACGCAGGTGACGAACGTATCCGTCTCCTGAAGCAGATGGCGCAAGGAGTGCTTCTGCCAGGCGCTCAGGCCGCGGTTCGTTTTTTCAGGGGATGGAGCCATAGCGATATGTTTAGAAAATAACCTTTCTTTTGCGTCCTGAGGAATCACCCATCCTTGCGAATCTGCTCCGTCTGCCTGGCCACCGTTTCAAGCTGGTCTTCATCCCACTCCTCTTGCTGCTGCAATGCATACAGCGATGTATAACCGCCCGACCAGTCCGGAGGAATCAGGCAGGGGCGGTCATCGTGGTGTGCCCAGCGTACAGGTTTACCCCGCACAATGGTTCCTTCATATTGACTGGGTAGTGGATTGGGAGTGTAAGTAAATGCATCGGCAGACGAATACGCGTTCAGCAGCAGGGGACGCCCCCTGTCAGAAAGATTTGGCCTGGAGCCATGAATGACACGACAGTTATGAATGGTGATGGACCCGGCCGGCCCCGTCAGATACTGGACCTTCGCCGTATCGATGCGTTTGACGTCTTCACCGCCTATACAGCCCACCCATTGACCCCTGGCATCGTATTGGTTGAAGAGTTCGCCATTGTGGCTGCCCGGGATGGCGCCAAGCGGACCCTGATTGCCGCCTACATCGTAAAGATAAAGGCCTATTGTGAGCGGACTGTAGTTGGTGTGTGGCCAGTACGTAATGTCCTGGTGCCACTTGACCTCCTCGCCGCCTTCTGCCCATTTGAAATTCAGTTTGGAGTGATGGAATTTCACATTCGGCCCCACCAGATCGGCTGCCACGTCGGCAATGATGGACTGCGAAGCGAAATCCCAGTAGGCCGGGTGGTGTTCCACAGGGTTGCTCAACCGGCGGAGACGCGGATTGTCCGCCGTGTGACCGGGCTCCAGATCGAACACGGCGTCCGACTTGCTCACGGAACGGCTGCGCTGCACCATTTCGTTCGTGACATCGATCAGACGATCAACCCAGTCCTGCGGCACAATGCGTTCAACAAGCAGGTATCCGTTATCAAAGTAGAATTGACGTTGCGCCTGGGTGAGTACCTCAGGCTTGTGAGACAATATCTCCTCGGGCGTCATCGAACAGCCTCCTTGTGTGAGAAGCTGTCTTAAAATCCCCAGC
>JAAXHW010000014.1:8048-15173 GCA_012270675.1 Candidatus Latescibacterota bacterium
CGCCTGGACCGCCACGTTTTCGCTCGCGCTGGGGAACGCGGAATTTTAAAACAACTTCTTAGACAAACTTCAGCAAGCCATATTACCTTTGTCCAAATGAACATAATGTTGTATTTTATCAGCAGCAGACCACTGGCGAAAAGAGGCGCTTTATGGAACAATACACGGCATTAGGCACAACCGATCTCCAGGTGAGCCGCCTGGGATTCGGGGCTGCCCGGATTGGCCAGGGCGTGTCCCTCGATCGGGTGGAAGTCTTGCTCAATACCCTCCTTGATCTGGGTATCACCTTTATTGACACGGCGGATTGTTATGCAAATAGCGAAGCGCTGATCGGCCGCATCCTCGGCCGTCGTCTGCAGGGGTGCGTTCTGGCCACCAAGTGCGGCTGCATCACCGACGGGGCCAGGGGCGAACCCTATTCACGATCCATCATCGCCGAGAGCATCGACCGTTCCCTGCAGCGACTGGGCGTTGACCATCTTGACCTGGTGCTGCTCCACACCTGCTCGGCGGAGGTGCTGCGCGCCGGTGAGGCGGTTGAGGCGCTGCTGCAGGCGAAGGTAGCGGGCAAGGTGCGGTACACAGGGTACAGCGGCGACGGGGAAGACGCCCTGCAGGCGATTTCCATGGGCGTTTTCGATGCCCTCCAGGTGACTTTCAACCTGGTGAACCAGGTGGCACTGGGGGATGTGTTGCCGGCGGCAGAGCGGGCCGGAATGGGCGTAATCGCCAAGCGCCCCATCGCCAACGCCCAGCTTCTCAATATGGGTTCTCCCTACTTCCGCGAAGGGGGGCATTGGGACCCGGTGCGGAAGTTGCTGGCAGAGGAAGGCGTCTGGGAGGATGCACTGGAACTCTCCCTGCGCTTCACCCTGTCCCACGACGTCATCCACAGCGCCATCGTCGGCACCACCGATGCCGATCACGCACGGGCCAACGCCCGGCGCTCGGCGGCAGGGCCCCTGCCGTTGCATGTGGTGGAGGCCCTTCACCGGTTGGGGCGCGATTCCTGAGGCCTGAGACGCTGCATTATTCATAAATGTGGACCGGCTCCCCCAGAATATCGAACCTGGGTTCAACACCCAGGCCGGGGGCTTCCGGTGCAAAGAGGTTTCCCGATTCGACTGCCGGGCCTGGACAGCCCGTGGAGACTGTGGTATAGTTGTGCAGGTCCGTCGAGCTCATCAGAAGCTCCTGTGGCGTGGAAACCGCCAGATGTGCATGCGCAGCTGTTACGATTTCTCCCCCCCATACATCCTCGATCACCAGCGCGATCCCATGTTCCACGCACAGATCTCGAATCCGGCGAGACTTTGTCAGTCCACCCTCCCTTGAGACTTTGATGCTGAGGACCTCTGCGGCGCGATCTGCGATCATCCGTTCGACCATTCGAATATTCCCCACGCATTCGTCGAGTTTCATCGGATGGCTCGTGCTGCGCCGGACATGCAAACATTCCTCGTAGGTCAGACAGGGCTGTTCTACATAGAAGTCCAGGTCCTGCACCGCACGCACAACGCGGACGGCTTCATCCATGCGCCAACCCGTGTTGGCATCCACAAATGCGCGTTCTCCCGGCTTCAGGTGGGGAACAGTAGCGCGAATTCGTTCGATGTCTCCATCGGGATCCGAGCCCACCTTGATCTGGAATACCCTGTACCCGGCTTCCCGGTATTTTTGCATCTCGCCCGCCATTGCATCGGGCGCAGCCTGGGGAACCACCCGGTACATCGGTGCGTGCGCTGAGAGTTTCCCTCCCAGGAGCATGTAGACTGGAAGCCCCGTGCTTTTGCCCAGAATATCCCAGCAGGCGGCGTCGAAGGCGGACTTGGCGTATCCATGCCCTTTCAGAGCTTCATCCATCATGCGCTCGACCCGCCCGATCTGCCGCGGATCCTGTCCCAGTAACGCCCGGGCCAACCGCGCCGCCGCAGACCGGACGCCTTCCGGGTATGCCTCTGCGTAATTGCCTTCCATCGGGCAGCATTCGCCACACCCATAGACACCGGCGTCCGTTTCAATGGTGACCACCGTTGTATCGCCGACTTCAAAAACGCGCCCGGGCCCCCACGTGTAAGTCCCCCCGACATATGGAAGATCCGTGCGATAAACGGCAATTCGGCTGATTTGCATGGCGCATCACGCCTCACAATGTGTCAGTGTCTCAAGCAACTCGACACTGGTATCGGCCCACAGCCCTGCGGTCCCTTTTGGCGCGCGGACGTGTCGACAGAGCGCAGACACCCAACGCCCCTGAGACGTACCCACATAGTGCAGGCTCAGGTTCGCATACACCGCAATCGGAGTCGATGGTTAAGACACGGCCGATGGCACAAATCCCGTGGGCATCGGTTTGAACTGGCACCCTTCCACGAACACCTCGAAGAAATCCGGTGTGGTCTCCAGTTCGATATGTTCGATCTCTTTGACCAGCGCCTCAATAGACGCCCGTTTCTGCCGTGAAAGCAGCACCTCTCTGGCTCCCTGAACCGCTGCATTTCCGATTTTCACAACCCGGTCTTCGGCCACCGGGACCAGAAACCCGATCTCAATCGCGTTTTGAACATTCACATAATTGGCGAATCCCCCGGCCAGGTAGAGCCTGTTGATATCCGCCGGATTGATGCCAAAATGCCGCATCACGATAAACTGACCGCAATAATTCGCCGCTTTGGCCTGCGCCAAATTGCTGGCATCTTCCCGGGACAACGTGATCCCGTACTCGGGTACAACCGCCATCTCATAGGATCGATCCGTAAATATTCCCTTTGGCTCCATGCGCTCGTGCCGCCGAAGTTCCGCCAGCAGGTCGATCAACCCGGACCCGCAGATCCCTTCCGGTCGCACCTGCCCGATGGTATGGTATACAAATCTGCCGTCCTCCAGCCGGATCGACTCAATCGCCCCCTCATAACCCGGCATCCCGTACTGAATCAGCCCCCCCTCAAACGCAGGCCCGGCCGGGCAGGAAGCCGTCAGCAGCCGGCCCGGGTGTCCCACCACCACCTCCGTGTTGGTCCCCACATCCACCAGCATCACCACACCTTCCTGAGACGCCATATCCATCGCTACCAGGTCGGCTGCGGTATCCGCCCCTACATGGCTGGCAATCAGCGGCATCCCGTAGGCCACCGCCTTCGGGTTCGCCCGCAGCCCCAGGCGCCGCGTGCCTTCAAGCAGCGATGTCGTCTCCCGTTCGCCCGCAAGATACGCATGCTCCACGCCGGACTTGTAGGGTTTCTGACCGATGCTCTGCACATCCAGTTTGAAAAAAATATCGCGCATCGTGGAATTGCCCGCCACGACCACCTCGTAAATCTCCTGACGGACAAACCCGAAGCGTTTCTCCATTTCCAGGATTTCGTGGTTGAGCGCATTCACAACCGCTTTCTGCAGTTCCCCCTGAAACTCCCCATCGTAAGAAATCCGGTGCATCACATCGCTGCCTCCGAACCGCTGGGGGTTCTCGAAGGAACTGACGTGAACACTCTGGCCCGTCTCCAGGTTTACAAGGTCCACCACCACCGTTGTGGTGCCCAAATCGATCGCAATACCGTACAGGTGGCCCCGGTACCTGTCAACGGCTTCGCCATTATAAAAAACAACATCCCCCCGGCGTGTAACCAGGGGGGCCGGATCAACCGACTTTCTCCGAGTTCTGGAGAGAATCTTGGGCGTGCGCCTCAGCGGCGAGAATTGGATATTCCCCCCGGCGTCTTCAACCACCGCCTGGCAGGCAAGGCGGTAGTTCTCCCGCAAAAACGACTCCGCATCGGTCCGGGGGCGCAGCGCTTCCATGCCCTGTCTGATCTCAACCACGCATTCGTGACAGTGCCCGGTGCGCCCGCACGAGGTGGGCACCTGGACCGCCAGTTCATCCGCATAGTCAAAAACCGTCTTCCCGGCCACAAGGTCACATGTCTTGCCATCGTAAGATATCGTACCCATGCGACGGTCTATTCCCCAGTTTCAATGAAGGCGCCCTCGCCTGCCTCCACCTCCCAGGCGTTGCGATAGTCCAGCTTGTCGTCTCCACCGCACATCAGCAGTTCCGCACCCGGACGGGGCTTCCGCTGATTCCTGCACCCAAACCGGGCCGTACACTCGTCGAAGCGATTTTTGTACGGGCATCGCCGGGTGGAAAGTTCATCGGCATGGGCCACCATGCCGGCGAACAATTCCGTAATTTTATCCAGCCGCTTCTGATATTCTTCTTTGTCGATCTTTTTCATGCGGGGTATCCCACTTCCTCGCCGGGGCAGATTGCGGCCCTGTACACGCCGTGTTTATTTTTCATGTATTTCATGAATGGGAGCTCGCCTCTTCCGCCATCTCTTCAAGCAACTGCCTGGCCAGGGCCACGCACGCCATCGCATCCTTGCCGTACCCGTCCGCGCCCATATCGTCCGCAAACTCCTGTGTCACCGGCGCGCCGCCCACCATAATCTTGACATCTTCCCGCATATCCGTATCGATAAACGCCTCGATCGTTTTGCCCATATTGGGCATGGTCGTCGTCAGTAGCGCGGACATCCCCAGCAGGGGCGCCCCGTGCTCCTCCACCGCATCCATGAACTCGTCCTCCGACGTGTCCACCCCCAGATCGTGGACGACAAACCCGGCGCCTCGAAGCATCATAATGCAGAGATTCTTTCCGATATCGTGCAAATCCCCTTTTACCGTGCCCATAATCACCGTACCGATCGGCTCGACGCCCGACGCGGACAGAATCGGTTCAATATGCGCCATGCCGGCCTTCATCGCCCGGGCGCAGGCCAGCACTTCCGGAACAAATATAAAGTTCTCTCGAAATTTGATCCCGACGATCCCCATCCCTGCGATCAACCCGTCGTCCATGATCTCCAGCGCTTCGGTGCCTCCCTCCAGGGCCGCTCTGGTCAACGCATCTACCGTGTGATGGTCTCCGTCGATCAGCGCCGCAGCAATTGTCTGCATCGCCGGACTGACGCCGGCAAACGTGGTGATCGTCCGCTCCCGCTCGTCTTCCCGCTCGAGAAACTCTTCAATCTCATCGCGTATGAATTCGTTTTCGATATCCGTAATTTTGGCCATTATTTCCTTCGTTCTTCTGAGAAGCAGCCTGGAAAATAAGCTTTGGGTCTCCGTCATCCCCAACCCCTCCACACCCCATGCCTTCGGCGAGGCCTTTTTCACCCGCGCCCAAGCTCAAGAAAAAGGCCGAAAAAGAAGGGCGCCGCTCANNAACTGCCCTTGTGGTGGTAGCAGGCGGTTGTGCCCAGCGGACGTTTTGGGCGTTTTTGGGCTAGGGGATCTGCGCGGAAAAGCCCCTTCCGCCCCCCCGCAGCGCAGGTGGAGGAGGCGAGATTCTCCCTGGCTCAATTCGCCACATGCGCCTTATGCCAGCTTTGCACCGCCCTGGGAATCTCCTTGAGGTTCTCGATTGAGGTCTGCAGGGGAATTGCGCACTCCGGGCCGACAAGTTGCACGCCGGCGTCCAGATTCTTGTAGACCTCCTGCCGGACCTCTTCCGGCCCCTTTGAAAACAGCGTCTCGGGATTGTTGATATTGCCCACCAGGGAAATCCGCTCCTTCACCACCTGCATGGACTCCCGGGGTTCGTTCTTGGAGTCATAATGAAACGCCGCCATCCCCGTCTGGGCGATGTAGTCCATCCGGTCCACCGTCCGCCCGCAGATGTGCAGAATCAGCGGAATCGAAATCCGCTCCACGAACTCAATGTGCAGGTCGCGTAGATACCGCCTGTAATAGTCGCCGCTCACCAGGTCCCCGGTCGCGTGGTCCGGCAGCGTCAGCGCATCGGCGCCCGCCTCGATCTGCGCCACCCCGAACGCCACAGTCGCTTCCTTCATCTTATCCAGACAGGCTTTTGTCTTGTCCGGATCGTCCAGGGACATCAACAGGAAAGGCTCCACCCCGAAACAGTGGTAGCCCAGCGACCAGGGCCCCATGGTCTTTCCAATCACGGCCACCTCATCCCCGAATTCTTTCTTGAGCATTCTGATCGCATCCAGCACGCACTTCGTATCCCGGTGTGTCAGAAGGTCCGGCGGAATCCGGATATCGTCCACATCCTCCCAGATCGGTTCGCGCATCTTCACCGTCGGCCAGTTGTCTTTCTGTTCCCATTGAATCTTGCACCCCAGCGCCGAAGACTCCTGGATAATCGTAAACACCGGCATAATGGTATCAAACCCCAACTCGGTATGTCCGGTAGCCGCCAGGCGGGCCATCAACTCCGGGTCTCGATTTGCATCCGGAAACGGCGCATCCACCAGGTCCATGAGTTCCACCGTCGCCACGGATGTGGGATTGCAGACCGCCGTCCGGTCCACCGGTTCTCTGTTCAGCG
The DNA here is from genome assembly GCA_012270675.1 of Candidatus Latescibacterota bacterium. GTDB lineage: Bacteria > Latescibacterota > UBA2968 > UBA2968 > JAAXHW01. Next base: position 14,404 of record JAAXHW010000014.1, read on the forward strand.
CAGCCAAGACGCGTTCTCGGCCGGTCATCGGTTGTGCAGGCTGCGTATTCATCGTGTGATCTCCTGTTTTTACATCCCGGTGCGCTCCTACCTTTGCTGGCTTGGTGCCGCCAGAACACCGCGGGATGCCGTCATCTCCTGCTCCCGCACCGCCGCTCGAACGTTGGGTGCTCGAACCAGCAGCAATCCCACCATCTCATCGTGGGCGTGCCTGCAAGAAAAGGCGACACTGTCCACACTCTGGTCCAGCATCTCTCCAAGCTTGATCAACCCGCCCGCAATCGCCGAAATCCGCCGCTCTCTGTTCTTCCCCTCCCCTTCGGCGCCCACCTGATAGCCCCCGTCTCCAAGGCTGGAGACCGTTATTTTCAGTCCGGATTTCTTATCCAGGATGCCCAGGGGCCGGGCTTCGGTCTCGCTGTCCGGACTCAGTTTGCACGCCTCCAAGAAAATCCGCTTGCAGGCCAGTTCGTGCTCCGCCCCGCAGGGAAACCGGAGCAGCCCCTCCGGCGCCTGTTCCATCCCGCCCAGCGCCTCCATCGTTTTCACCACAGACGCAATCCGACCCCCGGCCCCTTCCAGATGGCTGTAGGTATGGACCAGGTACGCCGGTCTTCCATCCCGCTCCTGCCGGTAGAGCGCGATCGTAATATTGTGGAAATGCGGGTCCATCGGGACCAGTTCAATCCGCCTGCCGATATCCACTGTCTGTCCCATAACGCGATCCTCTGATCACACTTTCTGCTGAGAAGCTGTCTTAAAATCCCCAG
>JAAXHW010000014.1:15188-22855 GCA_012270675.1 Candidatus Latescibacterota bacterium
GATACGGGCGGGTTCTCCCGCCTTGACCACCACGTTTTCGCTCGCGCTCGGGAACTCGGAATTTTAAAACAGCTTCTGAGAAGCTGTCTATATTTTTCTTGACAGCACTGAACCAGGTCAGCTATTTTTAGTCAACAGTGTGCTGATGGTCTGACCAATTGTAACAATAAAGATTAACCCAAAATCGGGGAATTGTAAAGCGAAATTTCGGGGGTTGAGTTGAAAAATCGGGCTTTTCAGCGAAAACCATATATATCTGAATGAAAAATAGAAACTTATGTGAGAAACTCTAAATGGATCTCGATACGCAGAAACAGAAAAACCCGGCATTCGAAGCGATGAAGCCGGTCACGCGAACCTCGCTCAGCGACGAGATCGTTGCCCAGATCATCGATCTGATCTCCCGGGACGTGCTCAAACCGGGAGACCGGCTGCCGCCCGAAAGAGAACTCTGCAAACAATTCGATGTGGGCCGCACCTCCCTGCGGGAAGCGCTCCGTTCCCTCGCTGTTATGGGCATTCTGGAAGGTCGGGTCGGCGAAGGCACCTTTGTAAGCAACAACAGCAGCAAGTACCTGGAAAAATCCCTGCAATGGGGTCTGCTGCTGGACACAAAAAGGGTGCAGGACCTCATCGAAACCCGCCTCATGCTGGAATCCCAGACCGTGTTTCTGGCCGCACAGCGGGCTACAAGAGAAAACCTCCGGGAAATCCAGCAGACCATCCGGGGAATCGAAGCCTCTCTGGATCAGCCCAGGAAATTCCTGGAATATGACTTACGGTTCCATCTGACCATCGCCCGGTCCACGCAGAATTCGATCCTCTACAATCTCCTCAGCATGATCCGCAGTTATCTCCAGGAGTGGATCAAGAACAGCCTGGAAGACCCCTCAACGCATACTATGCAAATACGCGCCCGAATGTCCCTGGACGAACACAAAAAAATCCTGCAGTTCCTCCAAACCCGTGATGCCCAGGGCGCACGGCAGGCCATGAGTGAACATATCCTCTCCAGCAGCGTTGACCTTCAGACGCGGGTCACAGAAAACGCTGGAGACGATCCGGAGTGAAAAGGCGGGTCGGGTATGCCAGCGCTCTGTCCGGGGGACGCAGGCATTACCTCCCATCCAGTGCATACTGCTCCACCACCTTCGAAAATCCCTCCGCCTCAAGCGACGGCGCCATCTCAAGCCCGGCATCGGCTGCCAGCCGCACTGTCTGCTCGTCCGCACTCTGCACCAGCACCCCCACGCCTGCCTCCCGCAGCATCGGCAGGTCGTTATCTCCATCTCCCACTGCCAGCGTCTGGGCAAGCGACACCCCGCATGTCTCGCAGATCGTCCGAAGCGCCCTACCTTTGTTCACCTCCGGGTGCATCGCCTCCACACGGTCGTCGCCGGTTCGTGCGAGATAGAGCCGCTGTCCGAAAACCTCTTGCATCTCTTCCAGTACCACATCCCGCCGCTGCGGTCCGGGCATCACAATAAGCTTGGGAGGCGGTCCCAGTTCCCCCGCTTCGATCCGGGAAAGCAGGTTGCCGTTGATCACAAACCGCACTCCGGTCAACGCCATCAGCCCCTGTACCGATGCCGTGTTCCGGTCCGTCATATAGTCCTCCTGCATGCGTCCTTCTGCGACCTCATACCGGCAGTAAACAAAACTCAACCCACGCTCGCCGATATAATCCACCACTTCTTGAAATACCCCGGACGACAACCGCTGTTCGTGCAAAAGCCGTCTTGACCCATCCACTGCCGGGCCAAGCACCACCGCCCCGTTATAACTCCCAATGTACATCGCCGCTGCCAGTTCCGGCACTCCGGCAAACGGCGCCTGGCTCTTTTCCGTATTCCGCCCGCTGATCGACGCAACGGCGACCCCCGCATCCACAAGCGCCCGAATCGCCTCGACAGACGCTTCGGAAGCCTGTCCTATCCCGTTCAACACCGTCCCGTCCAGGTCGAATGCCACCAGTCGGATCATGTCCAGAACCCCGAAAATTTGGATTTTTGAAATTCCCGATCTTTAAGCGGCTTCTAATCCACCAGCGGCAGCGTCACTGTTGCGCCCCGTTCCACCGACCGGGACACCGCCTCGGTGAATTCCATGTATTTCACTCCCGCTTCAAAGCTTGTATCGCCCTGCGGCCCTCCCTGGACCGCGCTGACAAAGTCCTGCTCCACAGTCCACTCCCGTGCCTCGTCCTCTGGAATCGGAAGCTCCGACAGCCCCTTATCTCCGGCTTTTCCGCCCAGAATCGTATCGCTGTCCAGATTGTAAATCAGCGTCCCCTCGCTTCCGTAGAGTTCCACCTGGGAATCGGTACCAAACCGCGCCACACTTGAGAAGAGAAGCCCTGCGGTTGCCCCGTTCTCCATCCGGCCCAGAACACTCACCGTATCGGGCCGTTCCACCGGTCCTTTTCCTTCTTCACCGGACAGTGGGCGCTTTTTGATGAACGTCTCCGTCTGCGCCGAAATTGTCTTCATATATCCCACCCAGCGATGGATTGTTTCCACCAGAATCCCCATGTTCAGCGCATTCAATCCCGAGTATCGATCCATTTGGCGCCAGTGCAACGGTTTGTCCGGATTGCAGTTATCGCCGTTAAAAGACCGGCTGTACACATTGTAGATCTCTCCCAGGTAACCCTCCCGGACCAGCCGCTGTACAAACCAGTCCCCTTTCATTCCCATCGGCGAGGGGCAGATCTGCGTCACCAGCCCGGTCTCCTGAGCCTTCGCATACATCGCCTTTGCTTCCCGCAGGTTCATCGCCATCCGCGCCTGCACGAATGTATGCTTTCCCGCATCCAGGGACGCCAGCACAAACGGATGGTGCTTGTAGGGCCACGTCCCGATCATCACCGCATCGATATCCTCCCGCGCGATCAGCGCGTGCGGGTCCGTCATGATATCCGGACGCAATCCAAACTCTCCGGCAATTTTTTTCCCGCTTTCCTCGCTTCGGTTGCAGACCGCCGCCACTTCCGCGTCCTCAATTTTTGCCAGCCCGGGAAAATGCCGGCTCCGAAAGATTCCTCCTGCCCCGATGATACCAATACGAATTTTGTCAGACATCACGCGCTCCTTTCTGTCTCACTCGCTGTACAATCGGTCCAGCAGCCCCACTGCCGTTTTCACAATCTGCTCTCCCACGCCCGGGCGGAAAACGCTTGCCTCCGCTTCGTAGCCTCCCTCTTCAAAGGCCTTCCGGCCGGGCAAATAGCCCACGCTGTCATTGGCCAGTTCCAGCACCATTGTCTGTCCAAACGGTGACCGCGCTTTGATCTCCAGCCCCAGTTCCACCAGGAGTTCCCCCGGTGCCGTCACCAGGGCCAGGTCCCCCACCCGCAGGGCCTGAACCCAGGTCGACGCCTCTTCCGGCACCTCGTGAATCCGCTCCAGGTTGCGCCGGGCAAATGCCCGCTCGCCCATTGTCGCCCTGTCCTGCTGCCGGATCTCCCGGGCGTGGGTCAGGTCCGCTTCCGAGGGGGTCTCCCGCCGTTTCAACACCACCTCCTCCATCGTCGCTCCCAGAGGTGCATCGTCTGTGAACGCCATCTCGTTCCATGCCCAGAAAACATCCGCAGCCACCAGCGCGGCCACCCGTTCCGTGTGCTGGTACCGGTCGTTCGCGGGTCGTGTCCCGCCCATCACATCGTGGTTGTTGATATCCCCGCAGGCTCCGTTGGAAAGCGCCGCGACAAACCGCTCGCCCCGCATCCTCTGGATCAAGGTTGAAAAAAAACCGAAATAGTCCGCTGAAATCGCCCGTTCGTGGTCTCCTCCCCCCACGTAGTGGAGGCTGTAATTGGCCAGCAGTCCGATCGTCTCACCCCCGGTCCGGCGCAGGCAAAGCGCCCCTACTTCCGGATCGACCGGACCTGCAGGTTGCACCACCTCCGGGTTTTTCAGGCCCGGATTTGTGCGCACAGACCCGTCCCTCATCCGGTAGCGGCGATTGAACACCACCCGGTCTTCGTCCCGGTGTCCCCAGCCGACCTGGGCCGGCTGCCGTTCCTCCCACGCCAGCCGGACCGCATCCGCAATCCGTCCGATCAAAAATTCCGTGTACGCGTCTTCTCCCGTCTGGGCCCCCGTATGCGTGTGGGTGCAGCAGATCAACACCCGCTCGGGCGCAAGTCCCACAGCCTCCGCAATCTGCGCCTTCGCCCGGTCCAGGTAGACCCGTTTCACCCCGATCAGATCGCACACCACAACCGCGATCCCTTCGCCTGCCCGTTCCAGCACAAAACTCCGCACCTGCAGCGGATGGTGGACCACCTCCGCCCGCCGCTCGTGGAACAGCCCCGGGATTAACGTCCCCAGCGGCGGCGTGATATCCAGACTGCATGCACCGCCATTCAACATTGCGTCTCCTCGAAAGATCAGGGGTGCGAAAATCGCACCCCTGCACGCGCTCACGGAATTTCAAGGGGTGGGATTGGAAAGATCTTCGTAGCCGGTCAGATGATAGTCGTACTCCAGATAATCCAGCAGCCGACACAGACTTCGGAAAGCCACCCCAAAACCGTCCACACCGCTCACACCGCCAAACTGTCCGCCTCCCTTCACGTGGGGCTCCAGGTCCACAAACACCCCCGGTACACCTAGGGGAGCCAGCCGGTTCTGAATTTCCGGTACCAACTCCCTGAAATCGCGCAGCACCTGCTCGTGTCCGGCATCGCCCCGGTCCACGGGGATAAACCGGGTCAGCCCCCGGTCTTCGGCCCCTTTCAGCATCGCCTGGTTCGCCGGATTGTTGAACCCTTTGATGTGGATCCAGCCCACGCCCGGTTTCATTTTGACGTAATGCTCATAAACGCTGTCCGGGCTGTGGCCTTTGGCCTCCATGTTTCCCACATCCGGAATGATGCAGACATAGGGACTGTTGATTTTCTCGTACAGGGCAATCAGTGTATGCCCGTCTGCCCCCACCAGATCCCCTTCGACCTCCAGGCCGTAGATCACTTCGGCCCTGGCGCAGGCCTCAACGATCTGCGCGAGTTGGTCGGCGGCCCGGTCCAGGTACTCCCACGGGTCTTCATTGTGAGGATGGTAATAACTGAACCCCCGGATCAGTTTGGTATCGAACACATGGGCCAGTTCAATCGCCCGCTGCACATCGTTCTCCAGGTATTCTTTCAGGGGAATGTAGCGGTTCTGTGTGCCGTCCTCCTGGTCGATCAGCTTCACCTTGCCCAGCGGAGACCCGATGCTGGAGATCGAAATGCCGAACGCGCGGTGCATGTCCTTGAGTCGCCCGATCTCCTCGTTGGACAGTTCCATGACGTTCTTCACGCCGTTGCCAAGATCGATGAACCGGATCGTATAATACGAAAGTCCGAGGGCGGACATCATCGTCAGTTGCTCTTCGGCCCGTTTGCTCACCGGTCCTTCGTCTGCAAATCCGGAAAGAATGACTTCGGGGTTGGCCATCAAATACCTCCTGAGTCCATAATTTTGAACGTTAGAAGCTGCTGCCTGGAAAATAAGCTTTGGGTTTCCATCATCTAAACCCCCTCCCCGCAGCGAAGGTGGGGGAGGCGAGATGGGGGAGCGGGGTCTGCGCGGAATTTTAAGACGGTTTCTTATGTCACCAGTTCCACCGGCAGGTGCTCCAACCGGTTCGTATAAACAACCACAATATGTCCATTCCCATGGAAGTCGAGACGGCTGATCGACGTATTCTGGTGGGCAAAATATATACCGTCTACCTTCCCGCCGTTGACAAGTGCCTGGATGAGGTGGTTGCCAAACCCCCCGTGGCTCACCATCGCAATCCGCTCGTCCGTCCCTGCAAACCGCTCACGAAGCCGGACGGCCACCCGGGCGGCCCGATCCAGCCACTCCGCCTCGGTCTCCTGGGGACGGTTCCACCATCCTGCTTCCGTCATCCCCCGGGGCAGGATATAATTCGGAAATTGCGCCTCGGCCTCGGCCCGCGTGAGGCCGGGATATCCCACAGGCCCTCTCCCATCGTCGTGGTCCAGCCAGATCCCCCCCTGCTCGTGAATGTCGATGCACACCTCCGGATGGATGCCCAGTGCTTTTCCGATCGGTGCGGCTGTCTGCATGGTCCGTAGCATCGCACTGCAAAAGATCCGGGTAATCCTGTACCCGGACCGATTCTGAAATGCCCCTGCCGGGGTCATTTGTTCCGGACCGGCGGAGGCCTCTTTCAAGTGTTTTCCAACCCGCTGCGCCTGCGCCTGCCCTTTCTCTGTCAACGGGGGATCGCACACCCGCTGGGTCACATCCTCAAGCGCGTTGTTAAAGGATTCCCCGTGTCGGATCAGATAGAGTTCCATATCCCTCTCTCCGGAGTCAGGTCACCAGATCGAATGTTACCGCGTCGCTGAACCCTTCCAGGCTCGGCGTTGCCGGAAAGTTCAAAGTCAAAGAGACGTGCCTCTTCGCGCCCGGGGCCATGTTCCCCTCCAACCTCCTGGAGGCCGATCCGTAAATCTTTCCTTGCCCGTCCAGAAGGGACCAGGTGATGGTAAAAGGCACGGTAATGGTCAGGTCCCCTACATTGATGATATCCACCTCCACCTGCAGCGCGATAATCTGGGAGGGATCGGCAGGGTCCTGAATCGGCCGCTTGACCCGATTGGACAGAGACAGCATATTGGACAGTTCCCTGTTGTCCGGGTCCATCGGGTTGGACGCGCAACCGCAAAGCACCAGCGCGATCGCCAAAAGCATCCTCACCACCATATTGACCCCCTGTTTATCTCCAGAAGACCGCCAGCCCCATCAGGCCAACCGCCCAGCAATAGTATGCAAACCGGTCCAGCCGTCCGCCCCGCAGCAGCGCCAGCAGCCAGCGGATGGCAACCACGCCCGCTCCGTAGGCGGCCAGCATGCCCACCACCAGCGACGCCAGCGTCCCCCGGGCCGGCGGGTGCGCGGCCAGTTCGCCCATTTTCAGTACTGTTGCCCCCAGGATTACCGGAATGGAAAGCAGAAATGAAAATGCCGCCGCCTCCCGGCCGTCCATCCCGCGCCAGAGGCCTGTGCTGATGGTTATCCCCGACCGGGAAATTCCCGGCAGGATCGCAAACGCCTGCGCCGCGCCGATGCAGACCGCGTCCCAGACCCGGACCTCCTGTCGGTCGCCTTTTCTGAATCGGGTACTCCAGAGTACCGCGCCGGTTACCACCAGCCACCCCGAAGCGGCAGCCGGACTGGAGAAAACCGCTTCCAGGGCATCTTTGAAGAGTATTCCCACAGCCGCGGCCGGAACCGTACCGATCCCGAGCGCCAGCACCATCCGCCGGGCAGCGGCGTCCTGTTTGAAACAGCCCCGCAGCAGCGCCCAGACCCGCTCCCGGAGCGCTGTCACCACCGCCAGCAGCGTCCCGAAATGGACGATTACCTCAAACGTAATGTCCCTTGTCCGGACGCCCAGCAGCGCCTGCCCCAGTACCAGGTGTCCGGAACTGCTGATCGGCAGAAACTCGGACAGCCCCTGAACCAGCCCCAGCAGCGCCGCTTGAAAAGGCGTCACCAGCCGGCCTCCTTAGAAGCTGTCTTAAAATCCCCAGTGGCCTCAATCGCGGCTGCAAAAGCACTGGTCTGCGTTGGTCAACCCCACCCGTATCACAGGATATGGGTGGGGTTTCCCGCCTTGTCCAGCACTTTTTCGCGCGCGCTGAGGAC
>JAAXHW010000015.1 GCA_012270675.1 Candidatus Latescibacterota bacterium
TTGATCCCTAACCGATCACGTATGAATGGTTCACAATTGACCTCTGAGAATATGCCAGCTTTCCGGCGTCAACAAAGGCGCCAGACACTGTGCCAGTTCCTTGCTACTACCCGCATGCCTTTAACAGAACGGCCGGCAGCCGCTTCAGTTCTTCGTTACGTGGGTCAGCCTCAAATCCACCGGACTCCAGGGCAGTAACGCCAAGCAACGGTTCCACCCCTTCGTTCCCATACACGATGGTCCCGCCTACGACTTCCCCCTCAAACTCAATGTCAGCGGTTGTGATGTCGAAGGCGACCTTGTTTCCATCCGCAAGGACGTATTGCCGATGGCCTTTTGGTTTGAGTCCAATAGCTTCAAGGTGCGACCTCGGCACGAGCGAGTCGAACGCGCCGGTATCCACCAGGAATCTGCCAGTCCAGCTTCGCTGCGGATCTGCAGGATTGCGGATCGTTACGTCAACATAGGTCGCGCCCATTGTGGTTCTCCTTCTGAGCTGGTTTCGCCGCTGTCATGCATCAAATATAGTGAAATTCTGTTCACTATGCAAGGCATTGTACGCATCCGCGTACGATTTTCCAGCCCATCATCCAACAGGTATCCCGGCGACAGACAGATCACCCCGCCCTGTAAGCGCGTACGGGCAGCGCCTCCGTTTCAAGCGTAGACAGGTCGAGGCGCCTGGAAGCCCTGTCGATGTCGAAGCCTACGACATCTCCGTCGGCGTTGAGGTCGACATTCAGCCCGCTCGCGACCTCCCGCGTTTCGGTCCCCGGTCCGGATTTGAACTCGACATACAGGCTATCGGTTTCCGGATAGTAGTGCAACTTCATGGCCTTTCCTTTCGAAAACCGCGCTCCCAGGAGCATGACGGCCCTGTCCGACCATACCTTCAACATGCGGGCGAGACGCCCGCGCTCCCGGGGGGGATCAAGGTCACTACGCAGTGGTGGAATGGGAAATGCTAATGCACGGCCTGTGTCGATATAGCGGAAAAACGCGTACGACACAGGAATTATAGTTACAATAGAAGCCATGTCAGAAAAAACCGTTACACTCTGACACCTTCACCCGGTCTCCGGCAGGTATCCCGGCGGCGGACGAACGCTTCCACCAACATGCGGGCGAGACGCCCGCGCTCCCAGGGGGGATCAAGGCCACTACGCAGTGGTGGAATGGGAATCTGGGGAGAGGGGGTGATGACGCCCCCCCACCGCATCAGCCGTCGCCTCTCGGCTCGGCTTCTGCGACTCCCCCTCAAGGGGGGAGTAATGAGGGGGGATGGGCTTTTCCGCGCAGATCTCCGACTCGCCCACCCGTCAATTCACCCAACCCGAAAACGAGAACATCTGTGAAATAAAACGCTCCGACACCCCATGCCGGCCCACATCTCCCCGCTTGCCGATTTCAAGCACATACCGGAACTTCCCCACCCGATTGCGAAGGGGCACACCGATGCCCAGACTCACGCCAACCTCAGATATCCGGGACCCACTGGCGGTTGGGAAATAAAGGGAGCGATAATGCATCCCCCCCATCCACTCGATCCGCCTGGCCTGACTCATAGGATCCGCCTGCCCTGCCCGGTACAGCACCCCTCCGGCAAGCTCCAGCGTATCGTATCGGCCGCTCCCCGTCTGCGACCAGAAAGTCTTTTCCACGTCAAGCGCCGCCATCCACTTATACCCCGTGGAATAGGCAATCCCACCTCCCAAACTGGCAGGCAGCATGATATCGGTCTTTGAAACCACCTCCTCCTCAAACCCCCGTTCGGCCCAGAAATTGCGCAGGTGCCGGGTCTGTCTCACCGTACGCTTGAGCTGCGCCGCAACCCCCACGCGCCACCTGTCGAACGGCGTATAGACCGCGCCGAACGCCGGCACAACGCCCCGGTGCGTGCGCACAATCCGATCTTCCGAATCCGATACCGTCCGGGTCTCCCCCCCCTGCAGGATCGAACCGCTGAACGTATCCACAAACCGATCTTCAGCATCCAGAACAGCCTCGCTGTCAAAATCCTTGCTCCACGTCTCGGTAATCGTGCCAAGCATAATCACGTCCAGCCGGGCGCCCAGGTAAACCCTCCGTCCGACCCGCTGCCCGAGCTTCAGCGAAACAGCCTGAATCCCGCCGGTGCCGTCCACGCTCAACCTGTACCGGAGATCCCCTGTCCCCACCGTATCCACCAGCCCGAAGTCCAGATCGGTAAGGGGCTCCACGCCCACCCCCACGACCGTTCTCCGCCAGAAAGGAAGGGCCACCTGAAAAGCGCCCAGGTCCCCATCGGAAACCGCATGGGTGCGTCGCCCGTCGTTCAACGTCCGGCGATGCACGAAATACAGGCTACTGACCGCAGGGCGGGCGAACCCCGCCAGCAGCGCCGGATTTGCCGAACTGAAATTGCCCTGATCGAAAAGCCCTGCGTCAATCAACGCCCGGCCGGCCCCCCCCATCCCCCTGGACCGAACGTCCATCCGCCGCACGGGGTCTCCCACCCCGTTGAACGAAAACACCGTCCCCGCCCCTGCCGCAC
>JAAXHW010000016.1 GCA_012270675.1 Candidatus Latescibacterota bacterium
CCGCCACATAGGCCCCCTCCGACAGCGCCACCCCCCGGTTGATCCCCCGCCCAAACCCCAGATTCTCCCCGGTCTGGACCTGCCGCACGCCTTTTCCAAAGCGGTCCAGCCCCTGCAGGCTGCCGTCCGACGAGGCGTTGTCCACCACGATCACCTCCAGGTCCAGGCGTCCGCGTTCGGCCAGCAGCGCCTCCACGCACCGAACCAGGTGCTCGCCCGCATTCCAGTTCACAACCACCGCCGTCACCTCAGGCGCCATCTCCTGCCTCCCTCTCCAACCGGGCCAGAATGCCCAGGAAGGTCGCATGGAAAAAGATCAGCCGGTTGCCGATCAGCGTGGCATCGGCCATCCCGTAGACCAGCATCGCCCCGTAGACCGCAACAAAGCCTGCACAAAACTGTTTCACCCAAACGTCTCCCGTCCGCTGAAACAGCCCGTAAGCGGTCCGCATCCCCCGGATGAAAATCCAGAGAAAGGCCGCCAACCCCACAACCCCCATGCGCAGCATCAGCGTCAGGTAGAGGTTGTCCACCTTCCCTGCAGTCTGCATAAAAGGCTCGCCCTGGTCGGTGATCAGATAGGTCACCGTCGCCCCGTGTCCCCCGCCCAGCATGGGGCGCTGCCGGATCGCCTCCAGGGCGACCCCATAGGAGAGAAACCGGCCCAGAATCGTGGTATCCTCCTGGTAATACACCACACGCCTCACCCTTTTGAGGGCCATCTCTCCCACGCCTGTGCCGGTCGCCCGTTGAAAGAAGTAGCCCATCCCCGCCACCAGCAGGGGCAGCAGGATCAGAATCAGAATCTGCCGCCCCCGGCGCCCACCCGCCCGCCGGTCCAGAACCACCAGTCCGCTCATCGCAATAAGCCCTGCAAAGAAGGCGATCCACATGCCGCGTCCCATGGTCAGCACGAAGGCCAGGCCGATCGGGATCAGCGCCAAGCTGAACAGCGTCCGCCGAACCGGCGAGGGGTCGTACAGCAGGCCCGCCGCGCACACCAGGATGCTGATCGGCAGCATCAGGCCCTCGGTCCGGGCCACCCGGTAAAAAGACCCTGAAATCGAGAGGTTGACCATCTCCAGGAACTCGGCCAGGTATTCCACTCCCACAACCGCTGCGCAGACCACCACCAATGAGAGAAACGTCCGCCCCCTGCGAAGGTCAAAAAAACCGGTCACCACAAAAAAGAGGACGTAATAAAGCGGGAAACGCACATCCCGAAGCATCTGAGACACCGACTGACCGTAATACAGCCCCAACCCCATCGAGGCCACCAGCAAGCCCAGAAAGACCAGCACGGGCCGGTCGAGCCGGGTGCGGCGTTCCCACAACAGCCACCACCCCTGCAGCCACCAGAGCACCGCCACGCCGCACACGACCATAAACAGCCCTTCGTAAAACTTGAAATCGAGCGGCAGCAGCAGGCGGTCGTCAAAAAACTGCGTGGGGATCACGGCCGAAACCAGACAGAGGTAAAACACCGCAAGGGTCACAGACCCCACCAGCGTCACAACCGAAAAGAGGACCAGCACCATCAGCAGCGGCCCCGTCTCGCCGTAGCGCAGAAAGGACAGAACCATCAGCCCGACCTGTCCCAGACAGACCGCTGTGAGCAGCAGCCGGTTGGAGGGATGAAGCTCAAAAATGCTGGTCCGCACGGCCATCGGTTATCCCTCTGTTTACAATATTGTGCATCAAAGAGAAATATTCGCTGTCCCGCCGCAGCGCCACCCCCATCACCGCTCCCAGCGTAGATGCGGGAAAATGCGCGTAGTGTTCCACAAAATGGGGGTGGTTGGCAATCTGTTTGATCATCCCCCTGTAATGGGGATGCGGCATATAAATCAAATCCGGCCGGCAGGTCTGAAAAAGCCGATCTGCGGAAAATCCTGCGTGCGCAAACCCCGTCTCATTCAAACCGGTGAGATCCACAATCCGCTTTTCCGGATTCATCGCTGCGGGGCGTCCCACCTCTGTGGTCGCAATCACCAGATCGTCGGGCAAACGCGAAAAAGCATCCAGCCCGAACCAGTAGGCGGACAACCGCTTCTCATAATTGTCAAATATATCAAAATTCAACAGATTTCCCCTGTAAACCTGTGAGCCCACGGCCCTGCATACCGATAACGCGCCCGGGAAGAGACAGCCCAGCAGCAGGAACGCCGCAAAGATGCGGACCGATTTGGACGTACCCGAAATCTCCCGTCGAATGGCCCCGGGCATCCTCTCCACCAGCCTCACAGCGCCTTGCGCGGCCAGGAAAAGCAGCGCGGGAAGGGTCGGATAGTAAAATCGCTGGGGCGAGGGCATAATCTGCAGGACAAACAACAGATAATACAGGAGAAACAGACAGGTGGCCACAAGCAGCCCCCTGTCAACCGCAGAAACCCGGTACCGCCACGCGTCAAAATTGAACGCGAGATCTGCGCCGATAATCAGAAACAGATACCAGTAGGACGCCAGGTAGGACAGCCCTTCCACAAGCGGGACCAGCCGGTACTGCTCAACCAGAAAATCGCTGTAAAGCCCCATCCCCTTTGCGTAGAACGACAGGGGAAGCGGGGAGTTGAAACAGGCCGAGGCCAACCAGACCTGCCCGCTGGCCACCACGGCCGTGATCCCCAGAATCCACACCCCATGCCGCACCATCCTGGAATCCGACCCGAAGACGACCATCGAAGCGGGTATGAGAAACGAATAAATCAGCAAATCGGGCCTGGCAAAAAAGGCCAGCCCGCCCCACAGCCCCATCCACAGCACCCCTGCCCTGCTCCGTGTGCATTCGTGCCATTTTCCAATCCAGAGATAGGCCGTCAGAAAAGCCAGCGCAAACGTCGTGTCCATACCGCTGACAAAATGGCTGGCTGTATCGTATGCCGAAGCCGCTATGAAAAAAAAGGCCGCCAAAATCAAAAGGCGCTCCCCCCCACGGGGGGCGTCCGTACACCGCCTGAAAAGCCCGGCCAGCAAGACCAGGAAGCAGACCCCGGCGATGAGGCTGGACAGTCCGGCGGTGAAAGCGGCATTGCCCGGTGCGAAAATCCGCACCCCCACAACAACGCCCAGATACAGACAGGACGTGGGCCCGTAGGTCGCCTCGCCCCCGGGGTTCCACGCCATCCTGCCCTCTGAAAGCACGCGGTCTGCATAGCGCACAAACATAAAGGCGTCGTCCAGGACAGCCCCCGCGGAAAACCGCGACAGCACCCCCAGCCCCAGAATCGACCCGCACACGGCCAGCGCAAAAACGAACGCGCCTTTTGACAGGGGGACCGGGGGGGAGGTCGATTTGCAAGCGGCAAGCGGCAAACAGCAACTCCCCTGTTGTTGATTTCACATCCCTGCGCGCCGCCTCCACCCGTCCCAACCCCGCACCAGCACCCATGCCGCCGGCCCCATCAGCGCCGCGTCAATCGGCAAACGGAACCGGGTGTGGGCAAAAAAGAGCGCATGGACCAGCGACAGCCCCAGCAACAGAGATCCCACCGCCCGGGCCTCCGGACGGCCCCGCAGCCTGATCGTGCCCAGAAGGCCCAGGACCAGCAGGGGCCCGCTGGAAAAGAGGGCCACCCGGTTCCGGTGGGCCGGCTCGTCCGGGGCCAGCGGGCTCCAGAACCAGGCGAGTTTGCGAAACACCAGCCCGGTAAAACGGGCCGGCGCCTCGGCCACCCACCCCAGCACCACCCGAACCGCCCTGCGGTCTCTCTCCACCGGGTGCCCCGACCCGGTCAGCCGGTCGAACATAGCGATGTAATCCACGCCGTTCCGGTAGCGCCCATTCGCCCCCGGCTCGTTGCCAACCATCAAATTCATCCCCAGATTCGACGAAATCGGCACAAAAAAACCCGTCACCAGGGCGTTGCGCACCGTCCAGGGGGCAATCACAAGCCCCATTGTCCCCACAACGGCCGCCACGCGCGCGACCCGCTGTCCCGCACACAGCCCGCACCGGCGCCACCATCCCCACAGCAGCAGCGGCACCCAGGCCAGCACCACCGGCTTGCAAAGCGCCCCCAGCCCCAGCACAGCCCCCAGCGCAGCAGCCCGTGCGGTCGAACATGCCGCCTCGAACCGCAACGCCAGCAGCAGGGCCGCGGCCGTCAAAAAAACCAGCAGCGTCTCGGCCATCAGCACCCCCGTAAAGAAGACAAACAGCGGATAGGCCGCCCCCAGGCCCGCTGCAACCAGCCCGACCCGCGCGCCTCCGATCCGCCGGCCGATGCCGTAAAGGAGCATACACGTGATCGTTCCCAGAAGCGCCTGCCACAGCCGCACAGTACCCGGATGGGGTCCCACGACCCGATAGGTCCCGGCCAGCATCAGCGGGTACAGGGGCGGCCAGTAGGTCCCGGGATGCAGCACGCCCGACACCAGAAACGCCCTGGCCACGCCGTCCCAGTTCCGCTCGTCCGAAGCGGCCGTCAGCCCTTCCTGCGTCAGGCCAAACCCGACCCGCAGCGCCAGCGCCAGCGCCAGCAGGCCCGGCAGCGCCCGGCGCACCGCCCCTGTTTCCGCACGCATACCGCTGCCTCCTGTTAAAAAAAGTTGAAATCCGCCGTCACCGTCCAGGTGTGGATGCGTCCGTCTCCCCGGTTTCCCCCCGGCAGCAGAACGTTCCCCGCGGCGGTTGCCCGATACTGTAAGGTGAAAAGCAGGTCCCGCAGCGGTTCATACACAACCCCGACCCCCAGCCGGGTGCGGGTCTCCCGGATGCCGTCCATAAACCGCTTCGTCAGCGGGTCCAGCGGGCGCTGGCCCTGCTCGGCATCGCCCCCGACATTGACCAGCGAACCGTCCGGATTGAGGATATTCTCCCCCTGCCGCTCCCGGTCCAGCGCAACCCTGAGCGACAGGGCCGGCGAAAACCGGTGGGTGACAGAACCGAAGATGCGGTCCGCGTTCGGCCCTGAGGGATAGCCCAGCAGGGCGTCGAAGTGTTCGTGGGTATTGATGTCAAAATGGTGTGAATACACAAAGGGCTCCAGACGGATGTACTCCATCTGCAGATCGGTGTCGGGCAGACGGAAGGGATCGACCCACAGAAAACCGACCTGCAATGCGAATTTATTGGAAAAAGCGCCGGGGCTGAACTTTTTCAGATCGTCGAAAAAGAGGGCGAAATAGGCCCTGAGGTTGCGCGCCGGACGCGCAGACAGGTCCAGGCCCATAATCAGGTTGTCCCGATCGCCGATGTAAGTCTGAGCGGCGATGAGCACCGTCACAGGGGGAAGGTAGAGGAATTCCGGCCGCCTGTCGCCGTACACGACCGCCTCCTGCAGGCCCAGGGAGACCCGTCTGGAAAGCGCGATCTCCACCCGGTGGGCGACCAGGTGTTTGGACCGCAGGAAGGTGCGCACGTGCCCGTTGTCCATGCGGGTGCGGGCACTGTCGATCAGCCCGGGCCGCGCCCTGAGCAATCCCACAACGTGGGTGAAGCCGACCCGGCCGTAAGATGCCCTCAGACGGACCAGGCCAAAGGGCGGCGCGTGGTCTGTCAGAAACAGGTTGCCCGTCCTGCCCGGCCCCCAGTCCAGACTGCCCTTGCCGATGTCCAGGTCGAACCAGGGCGCCGCCCAGATCAACTGGAAAGCCGCCTCCCGAAAATCCACGGTCTTGCCTTTCAGCTGCACATCCTCGATCGGCCGCGCGACAACGTCCCCCCGGGAGGTGCGCATCCGGGTGCTCCACTCTCTGGCCTCGAAGTGGCGGATTCGGAACCCCACGCGGTTGTGGAAGGTCCCCCGCACGATCCCGCCGACATAGGTCTGCGAAACGGTCTCAGCAGTGCGTCCCCCACCCCGCACCAGGAGTACGCGCTGCCGAAAAAGCGGATCGATCGCAACGCTCGCAACCGAGTCCTGCCAGGCGAAAAGGTTGTCTCCCCCAAAGAGCCGTCCCACCATCTCCCGTTTCGGAGGCGAAGACGCCCGCGCATACCCCAGCCTGGCCAGCTCCCCCGCAAATTCGGCCCGGTGCCTGTCCAGTATTCCACGCTCGGTCTGCGACAGGGAGGCGCCGGAATCCGCGCGTCGCAGAATCCGCAGCAGAAACCGGGCCGCCTGACGCCGCGTGTAGGGACGAACGCCGGAGGCGGGCGCGTCGAACCAGCCCCGGGCCTCAAAACGGTCAAGGGTCCGGTAGACCCTGTGCGAAAGCGGAACATCGGATGTGGGATCATCGGCGGAAACAGCGGAGACGAGAAAGACAAAACAGACAAAAAATAAAAATAAGCGTTTCACATCCAGATCCGATAGGCAGGTGGGTTCTCTTCGGGCATCCGGGGGCGGACGGACGGCAGTCCGTCTACCAGCGCTATTATACGACAACCGGACGAATTGTCAAGTGGAGGCAGATCTGAAATCCCTTGACTTTGCCCCGGCAACCTGCTATTTTCGCACGTTGCAGGCGAGACCGTCCCCTTCCTCAATCCCGGATCGCATACGATGGCCCAGGGCTTCAAACCTGCCTCTGAGTGTGCCGACTGCCGCCTCTGCAAGCGCTGGCAGTCCCCCACACCGGGCAACGGGTCTTTTCCCATCGATCAGATCGTCCAGGAGGTGGTCCGTCGCGTTCGGGCAGGAGGGGGGATTCCAATCCCCGTTGGCGTCTCCGCCCGGCACTGTCACCTCAACCGCGACGCCATGGACGTCCTCTTCGGCCCCGGGTCTGAACTGACCCCCTGCCGGGACCTCTACCAGCCCGGGGCCTATGCGGCCAAAGAGACCGTCTCGGTGGTCGGCCCCCGGCTCCGCGCCATTGAACGGGTGCGCATCCTGGGTCCGATGCGCGGCTACACCCAGGTGGAACTGGCGCGCACCGACGCCATCGGCCTGGGCCTTGATCCCCCCGTTCGGGATTCCGGAGACCTCGAAGGGGCGCAGCCCATCACGCTGGTCGGACCCGGGGGGGCGATCACGCAGCCTGTTGCCATCCGCGCGGCCCGACACATCCACTTCAGCCCCTCTGACATCGCCCGCCTGGGGCTGGAGGGGCGCCAGGCTGTCCGGGTGCGCGTGGAGGGCGAGAAAGGCCTCATCTTTGAAAACGTCCGCCTGAAAATCGACGACAGCTTCATCCCGGAACTCCACCTGGACACCGACGACGCCAACGCCGCCGACCTCGTCTGCAGCGACACCATCCATATTGAACTGTGAAACGGCACGACCGAAAGGGTTAGCCTCCATTCGCTTCCTCGACTCGCTCAACATCCGGGTGCTGCTCCTGGTCCTGGCGTTGACGCCCCCGATGGTGATCTGCTACCACCGGGTGCAGATGGACGATCCCTTTATCACCTACCGCTACGCCCGAAACCTGTCCGAAGGGAGGGGGTTTCTCTACAATCCGGGTGAGCAGGTCCTGGGAACCACCGCACCGCTCTACGCCCTGATGCTGGCCCTGATGGGACGGCTGTCGGACAATTACCCCCTCCTGAGCAGCACGGTAAGCGGAATCGCCCTGGGGATCTCCAGCCTGCTTGTCTACCGCATCCTGGCCGCCTTGAAACAGGCCGCGGCAGGTGGGATCGCTGCGGTCCTGGTGGTGCTCAATCCCCTCCTGGGAGACGCCCTCGGATTTGAGCTCAACCTCTTTCTCGCGCTCATCCTGGGGGCCTATGCGGCCGCCTTTTCGGACCGCCCCAACCTGGCCGCGTTCCTGCTTGCGCTGGGCACGCTGACCCGGGGCGACGGCCTGGTGCCGGCCGGATTGATCCTGTCTTACGAGGTCTGGAAACACAGGCATCGGGCCTGGATGCCCCTGCTGATCTACGGAGCGGTCGTGGGAGGATGGGCGGCCTACGCGATCTGGACGTTCGGGTCGCCCTTCCCCAATACGCTGGCCGTCAAGCGGGCGATGGGAGAAAGCGGGCTCTGGCGGCCCTACTGGCATGGGGCGCTGCGGGTCGGCTACCTCTACCTGAAGCAGACCCCCCTCTACCTCTGGTTCGTTGTCGTGGGGGTGCTGGGATGCGCGAAGCTGTTTAAAATCGACCGACGCATCTATCTGATCGTGGGGTGGACGGGCCTGGTGTTTGTCGCCTATACCGCAATGGGCATCCCCGAAGGCTTCAATTACTACGCCGGGATGGTGCCGGTGCTGATGGTGGTATCGGGGCTGGGCGTGGTGCATCTCACCGACCGGATCGTGGCGCAATGGCCGACCTGGTGCCGTGGGTGGGCGGTTGCCGGGGTGCTCATCCCCCTGCTGGCCGCCCTCCTGGTTCCCACGCTCCGGGAGATCGGGGAGCAACCCGAACCCCGGCACCCGGCCTACCGAACCGTTGGAAAGTGGCTGGCGTCGGAAACCCCGCATGACGCCTCGGTGGGCCTGGTGGAGATCGGCATCGTAGGCTATTACAGCAACCGCCGGGTGGTAGACGTCTGCGGGTTGATCACACCCGGAGTGGGCCCCCACATGGCCTCCGGCGATATCGCCTGGCCGATTCGCACCCACCGGCCCGACTACGTGCTGCTGCACGATCCGCTCTGGACTTCCCTGGAAGGTCCGATCGCCTCGGCGGCCTGGTTTCAGGAAGGCTACGAACGGGTGCGGACATTTGATGCGGACGAACCCTACCGGCTGGCCCTCTATCGGAGAAAAAAGGGGTAAACGCGCAACTGTGCGATTCCACAGTGACCCCACAACCCCATATCAACCACACGAACCCCTCATCAGGAGGATACGCAACATGGGTGAAGCCCTCGGCATGATCGAAACCAAGGGTCTGGTCGCCATGATCGAAGCCACCGACGCTATGGTTAAAGCCGCCAATGTCCAGTTTGTCAATTGGGAAAAAATCGGCGCGGGATACGTCACGGCCATCGTCCGGGGAGACGTGGCCGCCGTTAAGGCCGCCACCGACGCCGGCGCCGCTGCCGCCGGCAAGATCGGCGAACTCGTCTCCGTGCACGTCATTCCGCGTCCGCACACCAGCCTGGAAGACGTGCTCCCCATCGGAACCTCATCCTGAACCCCGGGCGCATCAGATGATTATGGGAAAAGTGGTGGGGACCGTCGTTGCCACCCAAAAAGACAGGGGCCTGGACGGCTTTAAACTCCAGATCGTCCAGAGTGTCGACATCCCCACCCTGAAGGCCGGAGCAGACGCCCTGGTCGCCGTAGACGCCGTGGGGGCCGGAATCGGCGAGATCGTCCTGTGCACCAGCGGCAGTTCGGCGCGCATGACCCGCACCACCGAAGACCGCCCGGTCGACGCCGTAATCGTGGCCATCGTCGACTCCTGCGAAATCGAAGGCAGGGAAATCTACCGGAAAGGATAGCACCCCGCTCCCGTCCACCACCCGATATGGCATCCGGGAGTCAGCATAGCGGAGGGCGGAAGGAGTTTCACCTTGAACCTGAACGAAGCCCGCATCCGGTCCGTTGTGGAAGAGGTGGTCCGCAGCCTAGCGCCGCAGAGGTCCACCCCCGCGGAGGTCCCCCTCCCCAAACCTTCAAAGGACCAGGACGGCATCTTCGAAAGCCTCGACGAGGCCGTCGAGACCGCGGCCGAGGCCCAGCGGGCCCTGGAGGCGCGCACTCTGGAGGAACGCCGCACCATCATCGCCGCCATCCGCCAGGCCGGCATGGCCCACGCCAAGGGCCTTGCACAGCGCACCGTTGAAGAGACCGGCATGGGCCGGGTACCCCACAAAATCCGAAAATTCGAAATCGTCACCCAACTCACCCCCGGCGTCGAGGACCTCCAGCCCGTGGCCTGGTCGGGCGACCACGGGCTCACCGTGGTAGAACAGGCCCCCTTCGGCGTGGCCGCCGCCATCACGCCCTCCACGCACCCGGTGCCCACCATCGTCAACAACGCCATCAGCCTCATCGCCGCAGGCAACAGCGTGGTCTTCAACCCCCACCCCGGGGCCAAAACCGTCTCGGCCCTCGGCATCGGGATCTTCAACCGCGCCATCGTCGAAGCAGGCGGCCCCCCCAACCTGATGACCGCTGTCCGCGAGCCCACAATCCAGACCGGGCAGGCCCTCTTTGTCCATCCCAAAATAGACCTCATCCTGGTCACCGGGGGCGCCGGCGTGGCCCGGGCCGCCCTCTCCTCGCCCAAACGCGCCATCGTCGCCGGTCCGGGCAATCCCCCGGTGGTGGTGGACGAAACCGCCGACCTGGAAAAGGCCGCCCGGCACATCGTCGCAGGCGCCGGCTTCGACAACAACATTCTCTGCACCAGCGAAAAAGAGACCTTTGTGGTCCGGTCCGCCGCCGCCGAACTCAAACACAACCTCCTGGCCAACCACTGTGTGGAACTCGACCGCGCCCAGATCGACGCCCTGGCCAAACAGGCCTTTCCCCGCGATGAAAAGGGGGCGTACACCCTCAACCGGGAACTCGTGGGCAGGGGCGCCCGGGTGCTGGCCGAGCGCATCGGGCTCAGCGTCTCCGCAGATACGGAACTCCTCATCGGCGAGGTCGAGGCCGATCACCCCTTTGTCACCCGCGAACAGATGATGCCCTTTATGCCTATTGTCCAGACGCCCGATGCGCTCACCGCCATCGACATGGCCGTCGAGGCGGAACACGGCTACCACCACACCGCCGTCATGCACTCCAAAAACGTCGAACACATGACCACCATGGCCCGAAAGTGCCGGTGTACCCTCTTCATCAAAAACGGCCCCTCGGCCGCAGGGCTGGGCGCCGGAGGTGAAGGCTACACCTCCTTCTCCATCGCCACACCCACCGGTGAGGGCTGCACCTCGGCCCGCACCTTCACCCGCCAGCGTCGCTGTACCCTGGTCGACTACTTCAGGATCGTCTGATGTTCCTCGGCCACGTTATCGGAAAAGTTGTCGCCACCCGGAAAGACCCGTCCCTCACCGGAATCCGGCTGCTGATCGTGCAGCCTGTCGATCACGCACGCAACAGGGCAGGGCGCCCCCTGGTGGCTGCCGATACCGTCAGTGCGAACCAGGGCGAAACCGTCTACTGGATCAGCGCCCACGAAGCGCCCAACGCCCTTCCCGGGGGCTACGGTCCCGTCGATGCAACCATCGTCGGCATCGCCGATCGTATCGATGTCTGAAAACAGCAGGGAATGATTTCTCATGCTCCTCGCTCGTGTCCTGGGCAGCATCGTCTCCACCATCAAGCATCCGGCCTACGATCAGACCAAACTGATGGTGGTCCAGCCCATCCGGCCCGACGGAACCCCCCAGGGTCCCTCCCTGCTCGCGGTCGACAGCGCAGGCGCAGGCGCAGGCGAGACCGTCCTGGTCCTCCGGCAGGGCGCCGCAGCGGCCCGGGTGCTGGGGATGAAACGCCCCCCCATCCGGTCGGTCATCGTGGGCATCGTGGACCGGACCAATCTGAACGCAGAGTGAATAAGAAGCTGTTTTAAAATTCCCTATGACGCTTCACCAGTCCAAACAGGACATTGTCGAAGCCGGGCGCAGGCTCTACGAAAAGGGCTACATCGCTTCCAGCGACGGCAATATTTCCGCCCGCATTGCAGAAGACCGCATTGTGGCGACCCCCACGGGGCTGTGCAAAGGCACCCTCTCCCCCGACGACCTCTGCATCTGCGACATGGACGGGAACAGGGTCAGCGGCGGGCTGCGTCCCTCGTCCGAGATTGGCATGCACCTCTTTCTCTACCGCGAGCGGCCCGATATCAAAGCCGTGGTTCACGCCCACCCCCCCACGGCCACCGGGTTCTCCGTAGCGGGCATTCCCCTCACCGACTGCGTCCTCCCCGAGGTCATCATCACCCTCGGCTCCGTCCCCATCGCCAGGTACGGCACCCCGGGCGGACCGGAAATTTCCGAACCGATCCGGCAGTGGGTGAAGAACTACGACGCTTACCTCCTGGAAAACCACGGCGCCACCACCGTAGGGTCAGACGTTATGAACGCCTACTTCAAGATGGAAACCCTGGAACACGCCGCCCGCATCCTCCTTGTGGCCCGTCAACTCGGAGGCGTCAACCTCCTCAACCGCGAACAGGTCGGCAAACTCCTCCAGCTTCGAGAACGCCTCGGCATTCGGGGCCCCGACCCCGCTTGCCTCACAGGAGAGGCGCCGCGGCCCCCGCAAACAACAGACGGCAACATACCCACCCGCCGCACCCGTAGCGCAGGCGCCTCCCCGACCGATTGCCCAACGCCCGGGGACGCCCCATCGGACCAGGACCTCATCACCGAAATCACCCGCCGCGTCATGGAAACGCTGAAGAGAAGCGACTGATCTCTCCTGGAGGCCCAATGAACCCCCGCTTCACCGGCCCCATCCTCTGCCTTCTCCTCACCCTGCCCCTCTGGGCCTACGACCGCGAGGTCTGGACCAGCTATCCCAACATGAACCACGTGACCGCCCTGGCCGAAGGAGATGTCCAGATCTACGTGGCCACCACCGGCGGCATCCGGCGCTACGACCGGTTTGCCAACCGCTGGCTTCCCCCGCTCACCACCCTGGACGGCCTGCCCGACAACCGCGTACAGCGCCTCGCCTACGATCCCGACACCGGCGATCTGTGGTTCGACACGCCCTCAGGGTCGGGGGTCTGGATGTCCAGGCTGGAAACCATGTCCCTGGCCACCCGCGACCCTGTCCCCCAGCACCACGCACCCAGGACAGTCCCCCCCGTGATGCTCCCTTTTGGATACTATCTGGACAACAACTGGATACGGGGCCCCCGGCGGACATACGCCGTTACCGATATCCTGATCGACAGCTGGCGCATCCTCTGGGTCGGAACCCGTGGCCTGGGCGTGGGCCGGGCCGACCTGAGGGACGAACAGCTTGAATTCCTCCACTTTGGGCCCATAGCAGAAAACGTTACCGCCATCGCCCTGGACGGAGACAGGATCTGGTTCGGCGGAGAGGATACCTACCAGGGCCCTGCGCAGGGCATCACCCGCTACCATCTGTACACAGACACCTGGGAATACTTTCAGCCCGAAGACATCATCGGCCTGGACGATGTCCGGGTGTCGGCCATCCTCCCCGACAGCACCGATGTCTGGTTCGGTACCCGGGGGGGACTGGTGCGCTATACCAGACGCTCGGAACAGTGGCTCACCTACCGCCTCTATGGACGCTATTCGGACCGGATAACAGCGCTGGCCAGAGACGGCCAGCGGCTCTGGATCGGTACCCCGGCCGGCCTAAGGGCGCTCGACCTCAAAGCCGATACCCTCCGAAGCGTGGAAGGCAGTGAACGCTTCGCCATTCGCGCCCTGGACGCCGGTCCCGACTTCATCTGGGCCGGCACGGACCGGGGGCTCTACCGGTGTGCCCGCCACGATGTGACCTGGGCACCGGTTCGGTGCCCGGAGGGCCTCACAAAAGGCCCGATCAGCGCCGTCTTTGCCCGGGCAGGGAAGGTCTGGGCCGCTGTGGCGTCCCCTCCGGCTTTGATCCACCAGTCCGGACCCGACGCCACCTGGCAGCGGTTTCCCCTCTCCGAAGTGGGCGGCAGCCGGAGGGTAGCCATCGCAGCGGACACCAGCCGCGTCTGGGTGGCCACCGATCAGGGCGCCTTTCGGCTCGACATCGCCCGCAAGCTCTGGGAACACTATACCCGCTCCAGCGGCCTCATCCACGATCAGGTGCATGCCATCCTCCTGGACGGCGACTACGTCTGGTTCGGCACCCGGGAGGGGGCCAGCCGCTTCCACTGGGCCAGGGATTTTTTCGAGAAAAATCACTGAGAAACAACAAATCCTCCGGTTTGTCCCAAAAAATACGTGACAGAGGGCGGCATTTTTGTTATCTTTACCCCTGTTGGAATCAAACGGGTGTTCCCGGCGTTCCGACAAAGTGGTCTTTGCCGTGCATTTGTCGCCTTTTAAATCGCCTCCACGCTGGATGAAAACAATGGCGGCCAACCTGAGTGATATCGCGTTACCGGGAAGGCCGCTCAACTTTTGAAGCGCTTCTGCCGGTTGGTTGTCTCCACCCTGCCCGGATGGTCTGTATCCGTTCTCCTATGAGTCAGAATGCCTTAGGCCTCATCGAAACGGTGGGATTTATCGGCGTTGTCGAAGCCGCCGACGCAGCCGTAAAAGCCGCAGCTGTCGACCTTACCGTTGTCGAAAAAATTGAGGGCGGACTAGTCTCCATACAGCTGCTGGGAAGCGTCGGGGCCGTCCAGGCAGCCGTCCAGGCCGGCGCACAGGCCGCCCAGCGCGTCGGCCAGCTGGTGGCGCAGCACGTCATCCCGAACCCCCACGATGACCTGGTTCACGCCTTCGACCTGGAAGGGAAAGGGGCAGACAACCCGTCCCCTCAGGGCGCAGGCCTCGAAACCCTTTCCGTCATCCAATTGCGCCGATTGGCCAGGCAGACCCCCGGGCTCCCGGTCCGGGGGCGCGAGATCTCCCGGGCCAACCGGGAACGGCTTATCCGGGAACTCCGGCGGGCAGGGGTGGAATAAACATCCCCCACAACATGTAAGGAGAAGGCGCCCAATGGCACACGAGACCCTCTGGGAACGGATCAAACAGGGACTCCTCGAAAGCGCATCCACAGCAGCGGAAAAGGCCGAGTACCTGGGCAAGCTGGGACGCGCGCGCCTCGATATTGCCGGAACCCGGCACGCCATTCACGAGGCATTCGCCGAGTTGGGCGGAGCGGTCTACACCCACCTTCAGGGGAATGAAAAGGCCGCGGTTGCCCAGCAGAAGGACGTACAGGGGATCGCCCAAAAAATCAAAGACCTGGAAGCCCTGCTCAAAGAGCGGGAAGACAACCTGAACGCGCTCAGGGCCGGTAGAAACACACAAAAGGAGCAGGACGAAGAGACAAAGGCGTGAACAACCCGTTCGGTCGGCACAAACGATCATTCCGGTTTTATGACAACCCAAGGAACGCTATCCCGTATTCGGCAGGCGGTTCTCTGTACAGGTCTGATCAGCCTCGGCCTTGGCAGCCGGGCCGTTCAGGCTGCCGACCCCCTCGCGCCGACCAATGGGCTCCAGAGCCCCTTTGTAGAGGTCGCCCGCCGGGTGCAGCCTGCGGTCGTCAGCATTTCGGTAAGCAAGGCGCAAGGCCAGGAAATCTCCTGGACGCACATGCGCCGCAGCCCCGCAGCGGTACGCTACGGTTCTGGCGTTATTATAGACACCGGGGGACACACCCTCACCAACAACCACGTCGTGGACGAGGCCATCCGCATTCGGGTCTCTCTCTCGGATGGAACCGAATACCCCGCAGAGATCATCGGACAGGACCCGGATACCGACCTGGCGCTGATTCGCCTCATCTCTCAAACCCCGATCGATACCAGCCGGGTCGCCCGCATCGGAAATTCCGATGCCATACAGGTAGGCGATTGGGTCATGGCGGTTGGAAGCCCCTTCGGATTTCACCACACCGTCAGTGTCGGTGTGATCAGTGCCAAAGGGCGCCATTTGGGCAAAATCGAAGGCGATGTGCCCCTCCCCTCTTACCAGAATTTTCTCCAGACCGACGCCTCCATCAATCCGGGCAACAGCGGAGGCCCCCTGATTGACATGGCCGGACGCGTCGTGGGCATCAACACCGCCTACAACCCCGCCGGGTCGGGTATCGGTTTTGCCATTCCCATTCGCCTGGCTGCCAAAGTCGCTTCAGAACTCCGGCAGCACGGAGAAGTCGTTCGAGGATATCTGGGGATTCAGCCCCAGGACCTGACGCCCGATATTGCAGAAGCCCTGGGCGTGGCCTCTTTTCAGGGTGTGCTGGTGGGACAGGTCCAGCCGGATAGCCCCGCCGAACAGGGAGGCGTGAAACGGGGCGATATCATCCTCAAACTGGCCGGACGCCCCATAGCCGATGCCGGCAGCTTTTTAACGCTGGTTGCCGACCATCGCCCTCAGCAGCGCATGGAACTTTCGGTGCTTCGGGACGGAACGCCCCTCACGCTTACCGCGGTAGCAGGACGCAGGTCTTCCACCAACCACCCGTCCACACAGCCTGCCTTCGTCGCTTCCGACGTCGGCTGGCCGGGCCTGGAAGTCAAGGACCGTTGGGACATGGAAAGCAGGCGCCTGCGCGTCCCAAAAACCGGACAGGGCGTCGTGGTCACCTACGTCGCCCCCGGGGGGCCTGCAGAACAAAAGGAGATCGCCCGGGGAGACGTCATATTCGAAATCGACCGGGTTGCCATCCGGAATGTTCGCGATTACCACAACATCGTCGACAAGGCGCAAAACCGGTCCAGACCCCTGCTCTTCCTGCTCCGCAAAAAAGACGGGGGGCACACGTGGTTTGTTGCCCTTCGACCGATGCTGAAAAGATGAATGTCCGTGCCTTTGGTGCCCCGCCGAAGGCCCTGGTATACACCCCTTAAAATCAGGAGGTACGGTTATGCTTGTGTAGAACCTTCCCCTTCTACGCGGTTGCCAACAGTTCAGACCACATATTCACTGCGACAGTCTAAACCCCTTCGGAGGGTTGATTTTCGGACTTCGGACTTCGGACTTAAGACCTTCCAATCCGCATTCCGCAATTCCTTCGGCCAATCGCACCGCTCTTCCCCGGTGCAAGGAGAGACTGACGGGTGTCTACACTAGCCAAGAGACCTTATGCACGCGAAGATGAATCGTTAGATCAGTATCTGCAGGAAATCGGTGAGGTCAACCTGCTGACAGCAGCCGAGGAGGTGACCCTCGCCAGGAGGATTAAAAAGGGCGACCAGGAAGCCCTGGAAAAATTAACCAAGGCCAACCTGAGATTCGTGGTCAGCGTGGCCAAACAATACCAGAACCAGGGCCTCTCGATGGGAGACCTGATCAACGAGGGGAATCTGGGCCTCATCAAAGCGGCCAAGCGATTCGACGAAACCAAGGGGTTCAAGTTTATCTCGTATGCGGTCTGGTGGATCCGTCAGGCCATCCTCCAGGCCCTCGCCGAGCAGTCCCGGATCGTCCGGCTGCCGCTCAACCGGGTAGGCGCACTGCACAAAATCGGCAAGGCCTCCAGCGGGCTGGAACAGGAATTCGGGCGTGAGCCCAGCCCCAGCGAGATTGCCGACGAACTCGATATGAGCGACCACGAAGTCATGGACACGCTCAAGATCTCCAGCCGTCACCTCTCCCTGGACGCGCCCTTCAACGAGGGAGAAGACAACAACCTTCTGGACGTGCTGCAAGATCAGATGCAACCCCCTCCCGATGAACCTCTCATCGACGATTCTCTCCGGCGGGAAATCGAAAAGGCCCTCGCAACCCTCACCCCCAGAGAAGCCGAAGTCATCAGCCTCTATTTCGGAATCAACCGTGAGCAGCCCCTCACCCTGGAAGAAATCGGTGAGCGGTTCGGCCTCACCCGGGAGCGAGTACGCCAGATTAAGGAAAAAGCCATCCGGCGGCTTCGGCACAACTCCAGAAGCCGTCCCCTGCGGGCTTACCTCCATTAATTGGTGCCCACAAAGCGATCTCATAGGCCACAGCCGGGAACCCGGCTGCGGCCTATTTAATGGTTACCTGCCTCCCCATCACCCCTCAAAGGAGGAATGCAGCGATGTACACGCACAGATCCATCAGGGTTTTGCTCGTTTTGATTGCCTTCCTGCTCGCCGCCAACCTGGTGCGGCCCCTGCTGCAACCGGGGACCGCCTTTGCGGATAAAGACGGACAGCAGGCAGAAGTGATCGGCTTCCCCGGAACCAGCGGCTGGGTCATTAAGGAAAACATGGTCTACTACCTCAAATACGACAGACAGTCAGACCGGGTCTGGATCCAGACCGAAGAACTGAGATAGTCGCAAACCCGCCTGCCCGTGCAATCATGGGGGCACCGCATGGGGCGCGTGCACGCTGCGTCCCATAGCGCCCCCGTCTATAAATCCCATCTACCTGAGATCCGGAGCCTGACCGGAATGAACGCCTTTCAAACGCGCAACCGCTTCGTCGCCGCAGCGGTCTTTTTCATTGTCTTTCTCGTCTACTTCAAAACCGCCGCGCCCACCACCTCCTTCTGGGACTGCGGAGAATTCATCGCCACCTCTTACATCCTGGGCGTCCCGCACCCCCCCGGCGCGCCCTTTTACACCCTCCTGGGACGCACCTTCTCCATGCTGCCCCTGTCGGGAGAGATCGCCTTCCGCGTCAACCTCATGTCGGTCTTCTCCGCCACGGCAACGGTCCTCCTGATCTACCTCTGTGTGGTTCGGCTCCTCTGCATCTGGCTGCATCCCCAAAACGGTACGGACCAGCTCGCCATCCTCACCGGTGGCGCAGTCGCTGCCCTCAGCACCGCCTTTTCCACCTCCTTCTGGTCCAACGCCACCGAGGCCGAGGTCTACGGCCTCTCGATGTGCATTACCCTCCTGGCCTTCTGGCTGGCCCTCCGCTGGGACGACACGCACAAAGACCGCAACAGCGACCGGCTGCTCATCCTCATCGCCTACCTCTTCGGACTGGGCGCCGGGGTGCACCTCCAGTGTCTGCTCACCGTTCCGGGCATTCTCATCCTCCTCTTCACCGACCTGATGGAAGACCGGCCTTTCAAAGACCAGGTGCTGATGGTCATCGGGCTCATCCTCTATTCTTTCCTGGCCATTGTCCTCCCGATGGCGTTGACGGTCCTGATGACGATGGCCATCCTGGTGGGGCTGGCCATCCTCCGGCCCGCCTGGCGCAACCCCCGGTTCTGGGTCTGTGGCGTCCTGGTGGCGGGGCTGGGGTATTCCACCTATCTTGCCCTGTTCATCCGCTCCGGGCTCAATCCCCTGATCGACATGAACAATCCCGAGACCTGGGGGAACTTCAAGGCCTTTCTGGCCCGGGAGCAGTACGGCACGCACAGCACCTTTCCCCGGCGGGGGGAATTCTGGACCTATCAACTCAACATCCACATCAAATACTTCCTCCAGCAATTCCCCTACTACGACACCTTCACCGGCGCCTTCCGACGGGCGGTCAGCACCTACGCCTCGAAGTATGAGACCCTCTCCTTTTCCACCCTCCCCCTCCTCTTTGGCATCGGGGGCGCCGTCTACCACTTCCGCAAAGACTGGAAGCGGTTTGCCACGGTCTTTGCGATCTTTGCGCTGATGGGCCTCGGACTGGTCCTCTACCTCAACATGCCCGATCCCGAACCCCGGGAGCGGGAATACATCTTTGTGGGGGCCTACACGTTCTTCGGCTTCTGGATCGGCATCGGCGCCGCCGGGCTCATCGCCGCCCTGGGCCGCACCCTGGCCTCAGTCCCCCTGGCCGGTCTGGCCGCCTGCCTGGCCCTGCTGCTTCCCGCAGGCATCCTGGACAACAACCACTTCTCCCAGGACCGGTCCGGCAACCACATCGCCCACGACTACGCTTACAACATCCTCCAGAGCTGTGAGCCGAACGCCATCCTGTTCACGAATGGAGACAACGACACCTACCCCCTCTGGTACCTCCAGTATGCCAAAGGCATCCGGACGGATATCCGCGTGACCAATCTGAGCCTCCTCAAAACTCCCTGGTACATCAAACAGCTCCGGGACCTCGACCCCAAAATCCCCATCAAACTCAGCGACCAGCAGATCCACCACGAAGCCATCGCCCGGCCCTGGCGGCAACCCAAAGCCATGGAGGTTGCCGGCATAACCATCAAGGCCGAAGACATTCCCACGGCCCAGTACCTCGCCGGAGGTTCCGACCGGCGCATCCCCGTGCTCGAGCCCCAGACCGTCATGATCTGGTGGATTGTCCAGCAGGTCAACTGGGAGCGTCCCATCTACTTCGCCGTCACCGTGCCCGGCGCCAATATGGCCGGCCTCAGGCCCAATCTCTCCATGGAGGGCATGGCCTACCGGCTGGTTAAAACGCAGGCGCCGGGACAGTTCGATACCCGGCGGACCGCCCGAAACGTCCTCAACACCTACCGCTATGAAGGCGTTGCCGACAGCACCGTCTACAAAGACCCGGTGGCCCGTCGGCTGCTTGGAAACTACATCGTGATCTTCGATGCACTGATCCGGGCCTACATCCGGGAGGGCCTCTACACCAGCGCCTTCCAGGTCCTCCAGCAGGCCGAAAAGCGCCTTCCCGCCCACGCCCTCGACCCACCCGAATCCTGGAATCTCCTGGCCGAACACTACCGACTGCTTGCGGCCAAATTCGAGAAAGCCGGACAGATCGACAGCGCAGTGACCTGTATCGAAGAGCTGCTGCGCGTCAACCCCAACGCAAGAGACAGGGAAAAAATAGAGCAGATTGTCCGGACCTGGAAGACCCGCATCGATTCGACAGAATAAAAAAGGCCACTCCGGGAATACCGGCAGTGACCCTCCATCCTGTCCTGTATCAAACCCTTCCCGTTTTCAGCTATAAGACCCCTCGAACGCCCTTCTGATCCGCCGTCCCCGAACCCTCATCAGGAGATATCCCACCACAAATCCCGCAATATGGGCATACCAGGCCACACCCTCACCCTGCACCGAGGCATTGACCAGCTGGATGATAAACCAGAACCCCAGCACGATCAGCGCCGGAACCCGTACCACCTGAATAAAGAAAAACAGGAACACCAGGATGTGCACCCGCACCCCTGGGAAGCGCGCCATGTAGGCCCCCAGCACACCCGCAATCGCCCCGCTCGCCCCCACCAGGGGCACCGTGGAGTCGGGGGCCGAAAGCACATGGGCCAGCGTGGCGGCCACCCCGCAAAAAAGGTAGAAGACCAGAAACCGGAAGTGCCCCAGCGTATCCTCGATACTGTTTCCGAAAGTCCACAGATAGAGCATATTCCCGGCCAGATGTACCCAGCCCCCGTGCATGAACATCGCCGTAAAAAAGGTCAAATAAAGGGGAATCGGCGTCGGCGAAACCGCATCTCTCGCGTGCATAATCTCAAAGGGGATAAGCCCCAATCGCAGGGTAAACACCTTAAAGCCGGTTGACCCCAGGAAAACAGCATACAGAAAGACCGCCAGATTGACCCCCAGAATGGCCACCGTAAAAACCGGTGCGCGCCGGGTCGGATTGTCATCCTTGATCGGAAGAATCATCCCCTGTTCCTACCGAACCGTGAAACGGCTGGTTTTCCGGGTCTCGTTTCCACACATATCCCGCACCCTGACCTCCAGGCGGTGCGCCCCCGGCTTCAGAGGCCGTTTCGGGCGTGCCGTCACCCGCTTTGCCTCGGGATCGTACTCAAAAATCATCGCTTTGCCATCCAGCCGTACGGAAATATCCTGTTCGCGCCCGATTCCCGATCCCACATCCCGCACAGTCGCAGCCAGCAGTGGGCGCCGGTCCCCTGTCTCCGTGCCCGTGGCCGGACGCAGGTTGGTCACCCGCGGCGGCAGCGCGTCCAGAAGCAGCCCGTAGGTCGAAAAATAGGTCACCTCCGCAGCCACCGTTCCCTTTTCCAGATCCAGCCGGTTGCCCACAAACGCCCAGGTGCGATCACCCACCTGTCTGTACACGCCCAGCCGTTCCGGTCGATCGAACCCCTCCGGGTAGCGCAGGACAAGGTCTGCCCTGCCGTTAAACGGCACATCCCCGGGTGTAAACCGATACGCCAGCCCCACTGCGGGCAGGCCTTTCGGTCCCCTGGCCGCTTCCGCAACAACCCGCGCAAAGAGCGTCCGGTAGACCTCGCCTGACTCGAAATAGGCCTCAGCGGCGCCGTCTTCCGAACGCACCCTCCCCCCCGGGGGGCCCACCTTCTGCTGGTCCAGCATCAGCGTCTGATGCCCGGCCTCTCCCCTCAGGTCCACGGCCGAGACCGTCAGCCGCCCCACCCCATCCGCCTCCGGGTCAAACCGCACCAGGGCCTCGTAAGCGCGCACCCCCCGCTGCGTGACCGCCAGCACCGCCTCCTGCCGCCCCGGCCATCGGACAGTGACCCGGGGGGGGGCCGCCAGGAGCCGGTCCGAATCGATCCGAACAGCCGCAAAATCCGGATAAAAAGTCAGCGCACACCTGAGCATCGACCCCGTCCCGGCGCCGACCGCAGCCGCAAACGGAGCACCCGTCTGAAACGCCTCCAACCCGTGTGGATCACGCACCCGCACCCGGTACAGCGCCCCGGGCGCTACCCCCTGTCTGTGCACAAAGACAGACACGCCCTCTGTTTCGGCGCGCCCCGTGCCCAATACGCGCCAGGTCTTGCCCCCGTCCGTCGACCCCTCAAAGACCACCTCCACCGGTTGCTCATCGGCATACCGGGCCCTGAGCCTCACCGAGTCGCCCGCCGCCTCTGCACCGAACGCCAGCACCCGGGGGCGCGCGTTCACCAGCACCGCCACCTCAGCCTCCGACCGGTTGCCTGCCACATCCTCGGCCACAACCCGCAGGCGGTGAGGCCCCATCCCCAGCGCCACACCCCGCTCCGCCGGCCGGGAGGTGCCCGCATACAACACCCCATCGCCCGGCTGATAGTCCCCATACAGCGCAAGCCGGTTGCCCTCTGCCCGAAACAGATTGTGAAACCTGCCCTTCCCCTGACGGCGCAGCGCAAAATTCCGGTCCAGTTCCACCTGATGGACCTCGTCATATCCAAACGCGGTATAGGTCGTCTGGAAGACCTCCCGGCCATCCACCAGCAGGCGCAGCCGGTAGGGCGCCAGCCGGTTGGTCAGCACCGACGCATCGGCCCGGTCGTAGACTGCAACCGCCACGCCGAAGCGCCCCTCCACCACAACCTGCCCGGAAACGTCGAAGCGCTGCTTTTTGGGGTGCCACCGCACCCCAAACGTACGGGGTGCGTACCCACCCGACACCCGCGCGTCCGCATCCAGGGGCAGCAGCGCCAGCGACCGGATGGTGGGCGCGGTGGTATCCAGAACGTCAAAACCGTGCTCCAGCGCATTGATCGGCCGCTGGTTCCTGTCCCGAAGCTCAAAGTGAAGGTGCGGCACCCCCGTTCCGGTACTCCCCGAAAACCCCACCTTCTCCCCCCGCCTGACAGGGACCTGGTCCTGCCCCAAAAACAGGTTTACACTGTACCTGCCCCGCCGTTCCTGCTCCGCCTCCACGATGGACGCAAGCGCAGGCGCAAACGCCGACAGATGGGCGTACACCGCTGTCCGCCCATCCCGAAGCTTGATATAGACAACCTTCCCATAACCCCACGGAGAGGTCCGCACCCGCCAGATGTACCCATCGTCCACCGCCAGCACCGGGTACCCTTCCCGCCCCCACGTCTTCAGGTCGATGCCCGCGTGGAACCGCCCCGGCCGGTACTCCCCAAAGGTCGAAGTTAACGCCGGCCTGGCCGCCATCGGCCAGTGGTAGTCCCCCGCTTCCACCCCATCCATGCTGGCGAACAGGACCAGAAGAAATCCGATTGCTATCCGCAAGAAAACCCTCCCTCTTTCCAATGCTGTCCCACCTGGACTTTAACCCGGGACGTGGGACCTGGAACTTCCTGGTGAGTATAGGTATTTTATCTCCCCCCGTCAAGCACAGACCCGTCCGCGAATTTCCCCTTGTACAAAAAAAACTTGCCTGTATTGTTCTGTTCCTATAATTTGTATGGCAAGAATCCGGTGTCCCGTCGCTGGCTTTCAATACACCCCTTGATGTGTGTTGTCCCAATGGAGGCGTTCCCTCAATGCTCAATACCTTTCGCAATGTCACATTCATCAAAGCGATGATGTGGATCGTTGCCGCGGCCTTCGTCGGTCTGATCGTACTGGAATGGGGGGCCGACATGAGCGGCCGCAGGGTCGGCCCGACCGACGATACGGTCGGCGTCATCAACGGAATGAAAATCTCCTACAAACAGTTTGACGACATCCTTCGAAACGCCTACCTGCGGGCAAAGGCGGAAAACCCCGTTGATCCCGAACTGGGACCGCTGGTCCGCCAGACCTGGGATCAGCTTGTGACAGAGGTCCTCATCACCCAGCAGATGGAAGCGCACAACATTACAGTCTCCGACAGAGAAGTCGACTTTGTCAACCGCACCCAACCCGTTGCGGAGGTCCAGAACATACCGGACTTCCAGACCGATGGCAAGTTCGACCCGGCCAAATATGCCCGGTTCCTGGATGACCCGGGCACCTACAGCAACCCTCAGGTGAAGCAATTTGTGCTCAGTGCCGAAAGCGCCGTCCGGCGGGCCCTCCGCTTTCAGAAGCTCCAGGAACTGGTCGCCAACGCCGTGAAGATCACCAGCGCAGAAGTCCGCGAAGCCTATGTGGGCCAGCACGAAAAAGTCCGGGTCGCCTATGCAGGCGTCGAAACATCCGCCTTCCCCGACTCCCTGGCCCTCGTCTCCGAAGACGAGGTTCGGGCCTATTACGACGCCCACAGAGACGAATACCACCAGGACGCCGCCGTGCAGGCCTCGTTCGTTTCCTTCTCCAAAACCCCGTCCGCCCGGGACAGCGCGGAAACCGAGGCCGAAATCCGGCGCCTCCTCGATCAGATTCGAGCCGGGGATGACTTTGGCGAGCTGGCCCGGAACAACTCCGACGACCCCGGCAGCGCTCAGAAAGACGGCGACCTCGGATTCTTCGGGCGGGGACAGATGGTCAAGGCCTTCGAAGATACCGCCTTTTCCCTCGCCCCCGGTGAGGTCTCCGAACCGTTTCGCACCCGCTTTGGGTGGCATATTGTCAAAGTCGAAGACAGAAAAGGCGCCGCGGACAGCCTCCGGGTGCACGCACGCCACATCCTCCTGCAGACGCACGCCAGGCGCAACACCCTGGACAGCCTCCGTCTGCAGGCCAACGTATTTCTGGAACACGCCCAGGAGTTCGGGTTCGACAGCGCCGTAACCGGGCTGGGGGGGGTGCCCCAGAACACCGGATTTATCACCGCCGGGGGGTTCTTTCCCCTCCTCAGCAACCGGACCTCCGGGCTGGTCAATAGCTTCCTGGCCGCATCGCCGGGGGAAATCTCACCCCGCTACGAGACAGACCAGGGCATCTACATCTTCGTCCTCAGGGCAAAACGCGCCGCCGGTCCACAGCCGCTCGACGAGGTCCGTGACCAGATCTTCACAAAGCTCAAAGGGCAAAAGAAGGTTGGCCTGGCCGTCCAACGGGTAGCCCCTGTCCTGACCGGGGTGCGGGGGGGCAGCTCCCTCCAGGAGGCGGCAGCAGCCCACGGCCTCCGCGTTGTTGCACCCCAACCCTTTTCCCAAAACGATTTCCTGCCCGGTATCGGAGGCCGAAACGCCTTTATCGGAGCGGCATTCCGCCTGCAGTCGGGTGAAATCAGCGACGTGGTAACCACCGAAGGGGGCGCCTATATCCTGCAGGTCCTGGAGCGCCAACCCATCGATGAATCGGCATTCCAGGGGGGGCGTCAGGCCCTTGCCCAGCGCCTCCTCTCCCAGAAAAGACGCCGGACCGTCGCCATCTGGCTGGACAATCTCAAAACAGACGCGGAAATCGTCGACAACCGGCATTACTTCTACTCCGACTTCTGAAACAGCCCGGGAGGAGGTGCGTGCCGTGGCCGTGGTGACCATATCGCGCCAGCTTGGCAGCATCGGAGACCTGGTGGCCCGCCGGACGGCCGAAATCCTCGGCTACGATTGGGTGGACAAGGACCTGATTACCGAAGTGGCCCGGGAAGCCAACGTCTCCGAATCCGAAGTGGAAAAATATGACGAACTCAGCGAAAGCCCTGCCAAGCGGTTCATTCGCAGCCTGATTACCCCCTCCCGGTCGGTCCCGATGCCCCCTGCCATGCTCTGGGGGCTCGAATTCCCCTATGAAATCTCCGCAGCCCTCCTCACCGACGATGCCGCCCTTACCGAAACCCAACACCTCCTGGACCATCGGGATTACCTCAAATTCCTTCAGGCCGCCGTGAACCGCCTCTATGAGCGGGGAAACGTCATCATCGTGGGGCGGGGAGGGCAGGCCATCCTCCGCGACCGTCCGAACACCCTCCACGTACGGACCGTAGCGCCCTTAGACGTCCGAATCCAGGTCGTGATGGAGCGCCTGGGGGTCTCCTCCTCCAAAGAGGCCAAAGCCATGATCCAGAAAAGCGACAAACGCCGCGCCGCCTACCTTCGGGACAACTACGCGATCAATTGGGACGATACGGCCCTCTACCATTTTGTGGTCAACACCGGCCGCGCCTCCCGGGAAACCGCAGCCAGACTCATCGAACAGGCCATCGGAAATCTTCAGCCGTAGCAAGCAGTCCTCACGCTTCGCTCGCCTATGCGCACCCTTCGCATTGCCCTGGCTCAGATCAACGTCACCGTGGGTGACCTGAGCGGCAACCGGAACAGGATTCTGGACGGCATCCGAAAAGCCAGAGACCTGGGTGCCGCCCTGGTCGCCTTCCCGGAATTGGCCGTCCCCGGGTACCCACCCGAAGACCTCCTCTTCAAACCCCGGTTTATCGAGGCCAACCTCCGCTCCCTGGACATCCTGGTCCGGGAGACCCGGGACATCGCCGCCGTCATCGGATTTGTCGACCGTCAGGACGACATCTACAACGCAGCCGCGGTCGCCTGCAACGGGCAACTCGTCGATATCTACCACAAGTCCCACCTGCCCAACTACGAAGTCTTCGATGAAGACCGCTACTTCCAGGCAGGTAACAACGCCAGAGTCTACAGCCTCAACGGCATCGTCTTTGGGGTCAACATCTGCGAAGACATCTGGTATCCCGGCGGACCGGCCCGCCTCCAGGCCCTCTTTGGAGACGCC
The DNA here is from genome assembly GCA_012270675.1 of Candidatus Latescibacterota bacterium. GTDB lineage: Bacteria > Latescibacterota > UBA2968 > UBA2968 > JAAXHW01. Next base: position 26,563 of record JAAXHW010000016.1, read on the forward strand.
GAACTCATCGTCAACATCTCCTCCTCACCCTTCCACGACGGCAAGGGCCTCCAGCGGGAGCAGATGATCGCCACCCGCGCGTCCGATTACGGCGCCGCCCTCGCCTTCTGCAACCTGGTGGGAGGCCAGGATGAACTCGTCTTCGACGGAGGAAGCTTCGTGGTTGATCAGGAAGGCGCCTTCCTCGCCCGCGCCCCCCGCTTTAAAGAGCACCTTCTGCTGGTCGATATCGACCTCGAAGCGGTCTTCCGCTACCGCCTGCACCACCCCCGCCGCCGCAAAGAGAAACAGGCCCACCGGACCGACATCCCCTGCATCGACCTGCCCCCGCTCGCCTTCCCTGCGCCCCCTTCGGACCGCCTCCAGGCTGCGCCTCCTCCCCCCTCGCGCAACAGGCGCGAACGCCTGAAGGACATCTACGGCGCCCTTGTCCTGGGCACCCGGGACTACGTCCGCAAAAACGGCTTCGAAAAGGTCCTGGTCGCCCTCTCCGGAGGCATCGACTCCGCCCTCGTATCGGTCATTGCCCGGGACGCCCTCGGCGCGGACAATGTCATCGGTGTCACCATGCCTTCCCGCTACTCATCCGAAGACACCCGCAACGATGCGCTTGCAACCGCCCAAAACCTCGGCATCCGCCTGATCACCCTCCCCATCCAGAGCATCTTCGAGGCCTACCTGTCCGAACTGTCGGACGAATTCCAGGGTCGGCCGTCCGACACCGCCGAGGAAAACATCCAGCCCCGCATCCGGGGCAACCTCCTGATGGCCCTGTGCAACAAATTCGGCTGGATCGTGCTCACCACCGGCAACAAGAGCGAACTGAGCATGGGCTACGCCACCCTCTACGGCGACATGGCCGGCGGGTTCGCCGTCATCAAAGACATCTACAAGACCCTGGTCTACGACCTGGCGCACCACCGCAACAGCCTCCCCGACGGTCCTGTCATCCCCGCCTCCACCATCCAGCGTCCGCCCACGGCCGAACTGCGCGAAAACCAGTTCGACACCGACACCCTCCCTCCCTATCCCACCCTGGACCCCATCCTCAAGGCCTATGTGGAAGAAGACTGCAGCCTCACCGAAATCGTCGCCATGGGCTTCGACGAAAAACTCGTGCGCCGCGTGATCCGGACCGTGGACCTCAACGAATACAAACGCCGCCAGGCCCCCCCCGGCATCAAAATCACCCCCCGCGCCTTCGGCCGCGACCGCCGCCTGCCCATCACCAACCGCTGCCGGGAGTACTGAGCGCCCATCAATGGTAGAATATCGGATGTAAAAATGCCCCCGGGAAAATTCGATTCCTCAGGGGTATTTTCATTCCACCGGCGCCGGGAATGACGGAAACGTCGAGCTACGGTTCCCAAAAATCTGCTTCGTGTAGTTTGAGCCAGGGCCGGGGACCGGTAAGCGTGATGGCAGGTGAGCTGCGCGCCGCCTTTTTGAGCATGGGTCCAAGATCGCGTGGTATCATAAAAAGAAATCTACCCAAAAAATAAGGCTATATCAATATTTGAATTTGAATTAGCCTGATTTAACCCTGCCGCCGCTCCTCTCGCAACACGTCGACAAGGGCCATATAGTGAGGCGGGTCCGGGGACCGCCTCCGCTCCAATCCCAAGAGCGCACCAGAGAACCGGGATCGCCAGCCCCATGAACCAGACCGACCGGGCGACGTCTCCTTTAAACATCCTCCGGTAAACGCACCCGCCGACCTTCCGCCGCCGCCACCTCCGCACCCAGCCCAATGCGCATGGCTTCCAGGGCCGTGTCCAGGTCCGCGCGCCACCCATCCCGTTTCCCCAGCACCTCCTCCAGGAACAGGCTTTCCAGAGAACGGCCTTCTTCCGCCGCTGGCACCAGGTCAACGCCCGCCGCTGTTGAGCGGCGCCACCCCCCGTCCTCGTGGACCAGCGTTCCCCCCTCCAGCACCAGCCGCTGGTACTGCTCGGCCCGACTAATGGCGATACCGCCCGCCCAGGTCCACTGCGCCGTGCCGCCGCCGGCAAAACCCACCACCGCCCGGTTGACAAAGCGCTCGTACGTCCCCACGCTGTTCATCCCGTCGTACCGGGTATACCCCTCCACCCACGATGCCGGACCGAACAGGTCGACCAGAGGGTATACGTGATACACGAAAAACAGGGAGGGCGGCCCCGAGATGTGGAGATTGAACAGCACCTCCGGCCGCGCCCCCCTCGCGGGAGTCAACCGGACGAACAAAGCCACCAGCAGACCGCCCAGCGACCCCACCGCCTCTTTGAGCCGCCGGTGCTCGCCCGACACAACCTCCGGATGGGCCACGCGCAACACCTTGCCCGTTGCACGCGCCAGGTCAACCAGGGATGTGCCTTCGTCCACAAAGCGGGCGAGGGGATATTCCAGAAATACGTGCTTACCCGCCTCCAGGGCAGCCCGGGCAACAGGACCGTGGCTGTCGTTATTCGTACAGACCGCCACAGCGTCCACATCGGCCCGCCCGATCAGGTCCTGCCAATGGGACAGCAACTCGACCCCGTGCCGCCGGGCCAGTTCGTCCCCCGTGATCGGGTTGCGTGCGGCCAGAACGGTCAGATGACAGCCCTCCAGGGCCGAAAAAGCGGCGGCACGGCTTCTGGCCATGCCGCCTGATCCGACCAGACCTAATCGAACAGCTTCCATAAGCGAAATCCTTTCTGCTTTTGCGTCTTTACCCGTTATCTTTGATCCACAAGTATCCCGCAGGTGTCCTCGCCCGCAGGGAAAGGGCAACCACGAGGGTTGCCCCTACGACAATCCAAATCCCGTCCACATCCACCATCCCGCAGGGGCGGTTCACGAACCGCCCCTGCATCCCCATGCCTTCGGCGAGGAAGCGAGTGTGAAGGTGGGGCAGACATTCCTGTCTGCCCTTAACATTGTCCTTCTGCCCCAATGCAGACAGAAGAGAGGCCTGCGACGCCTTTATAGCGCCAATACGCGTGGTCGCGCAGTCCGGCTCTTGTGGGGTTTTCCGCGATGTAGCCGACGAAGCGCCAATACTGCTTTTCGCTGTGACGCCCGTGAGTTTGTTGATTTCTCGGGCAGAGGCGCCTTTTATGCCCTGCAGAATCCCCGAGATGTCAGCTTTTAAAAAAAGAGAAAATGAAAAAATATCCTGTATTGAAAATATTGCCAAAAGAATGACTTGAAATACACAGCAATAATGCCCCCGTTTTTTCATACAAAAAGCCTAACAGTATGCCTGTTACAAAAGAAGAAACCATGGCAGGGAAGAAATCTGAATGTAGATAGGAGAAAACGACCATACGTGATCGGTTAGGGATCAA
>JAAXHW010000017.1:0-12547 GCA_012270675.1 Candidatus Latescibacterota bacterium
CCCCTGACCTTCGAAAACGGCCAGATCAGTGTCCCCTCCGGCCCGGGCTTGGGCGTTGAAGTCGACGCGTCAAAAATCGAAAAGTACCGGGCTTAGAACGCATCCCAACAGGGAGATCCCCTTGAACCCTCACCACATCGACGACCGCGACTGGTCCGCCCTCACACTGGGCGAGCGCATCCTCCAGGTCGAGCTGGAAGGCTATCTCGTCCTGCCCGACCTCTTAACGCCCGACCACATCGAACGGTTAAAGACCGAAACCGCGCAACTCGAAACCCGGCCCGTGGACTACAGCGTCCATCAGCGGGGATGCCCGAACATGGAGTTCAGGGGCGGAGCCATCACCGATCTGGCGGCCCATCCTCCCACCATCGCGTTCTTGAGGGAACTCTTCGGCGGCGATCCCCTCATCATGCACTACGGCTACGCCCGCTCGGAACCCGGCCATCCCGGCATCAGCCTGCACACCGACGGACAGCCCTACGGTTCTGAGATCTTCGGCTACGAAGGCAGCGTCCCCTTAATGGTTCGGGTGCTTTACTACCTGGAGGACCTCACGCCCGAGGTCTCCCCCTTCCGGGTCGTCCCCCGGTCTCACCTCTCCATGCACGCCGATGCCAACCCCTACAAACGCTACGAGTCCAACCCCGAAGAGGTTATGGTCCTCGCAACAGCCGGGTCAGCCGTGCTGATTAACCACAAAGTCTTCCACGGAAACTACCCCAACACAGGGGAATATGCCCGCGAAATGCTCGCTATCGGCTACCGCCCCGCCTGGGCGGGTCCGATCAAAGAGGTGTCCGCCTGGGACGAGGGCGACCTGGCCAAGCTCCCCGATGCCGTGCGTCCGCTCTACGGCGACCGCAACACCCGCCACTGGAACTACCACGGCGGCAACAAACCCCCCAACATGGCCAGTGAGGCCCCCGGCCTGAACCCCAGCCGCTGGGAAAGGGTATGATAAAATCTTCTGTTTCGCATTTCATGTCCTCGGGTCCCACTCCTCTCCCAGCTGATCAAACTGCTCGTAGAACGAATCCAGCACCGTCTGCGAAAGCGGGCCTTTCCCCGCCAATTCCACGTTCTTCCGCGCGTGTTCCGGATTCGTGGTTCCCACAATCGCCGTATCGATCGCGTCCTGCGACAGCGTGAAGCGCAGCGACAGCTCTATCGGGTCCTCGGGCGCGCCTTCGGGTGCCTGCAGGTGCTGCCCCCGCTCCCAGTAGACATCGGCATAGCTATAAGGAGAGGCCGCCTGCCCGAAAGCCCCGTTGGCGACCGGACGCTTGGCGATCACCCCCATTTCGGCCGCCACGGCACCGGGCAGCACCCCGGGCCGCGCCTTCTGGTCCACCAGGTTGAAAGAGGTCTGAAGCGTGCTGAAAACGCCCATCCGGATGGCTTCCAGGGCGTCCTCCCCGTCTCCACTGTAGCCCACGTAGCGGACCTTCCCGGCCTCCTTCGCCTGCATCACCGCCTCAACCGCTTCCCCGGCCCGGAGCACCTCCGCCGAGCAGCTGTGAAGCTGCATCAGGTCGATATGGTCCGTCCCCAGCCGCTTGAGCGACCGATCGATACTCTCCGTGATCACCTCCCGCGACCAGGGCTCACCGGTTGCTCCTCCGGTCACGTGCCCGCACTTGCTCGCCAGTACGTACTCCTCCCGCCTCCCGCCGACGAACCGCCCGATCAGTTCCTCACTGTTGTCGTAGCAGGCCGCAGTGTCGATCAACGTGACCCCCAGGTCCAGCAGCGTGTTCAGCACCACCTCGACCCGATCGTGCAGCGTGCCCTCAATCCCGAACCTTGCGCCTCCAAATCCGAGGCGGGTGACAACAAGGTCGGTCTTACCCAGCGTTCGCTTCTCCATATTGCAACCTCCCGAAATTTCTCTCCGGTTAAAACAACTTCTAAGTGGAAATGAACTTCGCAAAAGCAAATGTCCGGACAAGCCGGACGAGCACAGGTCGGAAACCGCAGGCACATACCCAACTCCCCAAATATAGACACAAATAGGCAGGCAAACAAGGCCACAGTGGGAAAGGCATTCTCGAAACCCTTGACAGAAGGGCCGTCCTGTCTTACTTTGAACACAATCAGCCACTGTAACGCATCTCCATAGAGGTTCGCCATGCACACTGCAGAACTGGGCAGCACCGGTATCCGCGTCTCCCGCCTCTGTTTCGGCACCGGCACCCACGGCTGGGCCGGGCGCTCGGACCAGACCGGCCTGGGCCTTGAGGGTCTGGCCGACCTCCTCCGCTACGCCCACGGCCGGGGCATTACCTTCTGGGACGCGGCCGACCAGTACGGAAGCCACTCCCACGTCGCCCGCGCCCTGTCCGGCCTGGCCCGGGAAGATGTCGTGATCACCACCAAGACCTGCGCCAGGACCGCCTCCGAAGCCGAAGAGGACATCGACCGTTTTCTTCGGGAACTCGGCACCGACTACATCGATATTGTCCTGATGCACTGCCTCACCAGCGCCGACTGGCCCGACAGCTTCGCCGGTGTCATGGACGTCCTGGAAAAGAAAAAGCAGGCCGGCCCCATCCGGGCGCACGGGGTCTCCTGCCACGACTTCGGCGCCTTCGAATGCGCCGCCTGCACTCCCTGGGTGGACGTCGTTCTGGCCCGCATCAATTACGCCGGCAAACACATGGACGGTCCCCCTGAAAAGATCATTCCCATCCTTGAGCGCATGGACGCGGCAGGCATCGGCGTCTACGGCATGAAAGTGGTCGGCTGTGGCGATCTGGGAAACGACGCCCGGGACGCCATCCACTTCGTCCTCGACCTCCCTTCGGTAGACGCCATCACCATCGGCATGGTAAGCCGGGATGAAGTGGATGAAAACATCGGATGGGTCGAATCCCACGACCGGTCCTTTCAGCCGGTTTGATCCTCCTGCGCCAGAACCATACCGAAAGGAACCCGAATGAACGAAACCGCCCAGCGGTTCAGCTTTGACAGCTATGTCGACGATGGCGGCTACACCCCGGACCTGTATCCCCACCACGAAATCGCCGAAGGTGTCGAGGGGGGATTCGACGGCGTGACCGATGAACACGTCGAACGCTTTCACGAACAGGGTTACCTGCCCATCCACAACGCTTTGACCGACGCCGAAGTTCAGGATGTGCTTGCCGGGCTCATCGACCTGATCAGTGGAAAAAATCCAGCGTTTAAAGGGGTGCAGTTTGAAAAAAGCGTCCGCGACATCCTGCACACGCTGTCCGGGGAAGATCGGTGGGATGTCGTGCGAAAACTCAACTACTTCGTCGGCTACGACGAGCGCCTCACGGCCCTTGCAAAACACCCCAAAATGCTGCGTGTGCTTGCTCGCGTCATCGGCGGCCCTCCCAAACTCTTCGCCCACCAAGCCATCCTCAAGCCGCCCAGAATCGGTCGCGAGAAGCCCTGGCACCAGGACCACGCCTACTTCAACCTGCCCATGGGCACCCCCATCGTCAGCGTGTGGGTCTGCCTGGACGAGGCCACCCTTGAAAACGGCTGCATGCACGTCATCCCCGGCACCCACCGACAGGGGCCCCTGGTCCACTTCAAACGCCGCGACTGGCAGATCTGTGATGCCCATGTCCCCAACGACCACGTCGTGGCCGTGCCCCTCAAACCCGGCGGCTGTCTGCTCTGGCACGGCCTGATACACCACGGCACCCCGGCCAACACCTCCCCAAAGCGGCGTCGCGCCGTCCAGCTCCACTACATCCCTGCAAGCGTGGAACGGACCACCTCTGAGGAACGCCTGGCTGTTTTTGGCAGCGAGGGCAAAGACGTGACCTGCTAACCGATGCCGTTAAAGTAGACCAGAAAGGCCCCAAAGGCAAACCTTCGGGGCCTTTGTTTGGGGGACACAGGCTTGACATTGCATCTCAACCTCTTCCCTGTTCTGCCATAGTCTTAAAAGCCCTTCCACGATCAAGGGAGAAAGAACCATGTCCCCAAAACATCTTTCTGAAAAAACCAGAGCGTCCCAAAACGGACCGGCCGAACAGACAGGGACAAAATCGAAAAAACTCAAAAGAAAAGTCTATGAAAAAGAACTGGCCAAACTCCAGGTCAAACTGGTCAAACTCCAGGAATGGATTAAACACAAAGGATTGAAAGTCGTTGTCATTTTCGAAGGCCGGGACGCTGCCGGCAAAGGGGGCACCATCAAGCGGATCACCCAGAGTTTGAATCCGCGCATCTGCCGGGTTGTGGCCCTGGGCACGCCGACCGAGCGTGAGACAACCCAGTGGTACTTCCAGCGCTACATCCCGTACCTCCCGGCCGCGGGAGAGATGGTCCTCTTCGACCGGAGCTGGTACAACCGCGCCGGTGTCGAGCGCGTTATGGGCTTCTGTACGGATGAGGAGTACGAGGAATTTTTCCGATCCTGTCCCGAGTTCGAACGCATGCTTCTCCGGTCGGGCATCCGCCTGATCAAATACTGGTTCTCCGTAAGCGACGAAGAACAGGAACGCCGGTTTCAGAGCCGCATCCACGATCCCACAAAGCGCTGGAAGCTCAGCCCGATGGACCTGGAGTCCCGCGCCCGGTGGGTGGAGTACTCCATCGCCAAGGACGAGATGTTCCGCCATACGGATATCAAACAGGCCCCCTGGTACGTGGTGAATGCCGATTGTAAACGACGCGCGCGCCTGAACTGCATCCACCACCTGCTGAGCGCCATCCCCTACGAGGATTTAACGCCTAAACCGATCACATTGCCTCCACGGGAAGCGGACACAGGATACGTGCGCCCGCCGATATCAGACCAGACTTTCGTAACGGAAGTCTATTGAGTGAGCATCCACCTGTTTGTGCTTGTGAACGAAGAGGAGTCCCAAAATGCCCGAATTTCGCGGCGTTTTTCCCGCCATCATCACCCCCCTGACCCCGGAGGGCCGGTTCAACGAAGCCGCCTTCCGGAAAGTCATGGAGTTCAACATCCAGGCCGGTGTACACGGATTCTGGATCGCCGGCGGTACCGGCGAGAGCATTCTGCTGGACGACGAGGAAAACGGCCGGATGGCCGAAGTCGCCGCCGACCAGTCTCAGGGCAGGGTTACCAATATCATGCACGTCGGCGCACCCACCACAGCGCGCGCTGCAAAGATGGCCGAACACGCCGCAAAGTCCGGCGTCGAAGCCATCTGCTGCGTGCCTCCCTTCTTCTACAGGTCCACAGACGAGGCCATCGTTGAGCACTACAGGACCGTGGCCGCTGCCGCCGACCTGCCCTTCTTCATCTACAACCTGCCCCAGTGCACCGGCGTCGAGATCACCCCCGTCTTAATGGCGAAAATCCAGGAGCGCGTACCCCAACTGGCCGGGCTGAAGCACTCCGCCCCCACCTTCTCCAACGTGCGGAATTTCGCCAAAATGGGACTCTCCTGTCTCATCGGCAACTGTATGCTCATGCTCCCGGCCCTGACAATTGGCGCGACCGGCTGCGTTGACGGTCCGATCAACACTGCGCCCGAATGCTGGCTGGAGATCTGGAACGCCTACCGGGATGGAGACCTCAAACGTGCCGAAGTGGCCCAGGACCGGGCTGCGGACGTGTGTGCGCTCTTTCTGGAATTCGGATTCCATGCCGCTATGAAGGCCGCGCTCAGCGAACGGCTGGGCGTCGACTGTGGAGGCCCCCGCCCGCCCCAACTTCCGCTCACCCCCCGGCAACGGGCGGAGCTGAGGAAAAAAGTGGCCGAACTCGAACTGGACAGGGTAACCGTCTGAAAGGCGAAGGAGAAAACCCCATGCCCGGAACCGGCGCAGATCAGGTTGTGGACGCCCTGATCGATGCGGGCGTTAAACACCTGTTCACGCTTTCCGGCAACCAGATCCTCTCCGTGTACGACGCCGCCATCGGGCGCGACATCCGGCTCATCCACACGCGCCACGAGGCCGCCGCCGTGCACATGGCCGATGGCTGGGGGCGGTTGACCGAAGGGCCGGGCGTCGCCCTGCTCACTGCCGGACCGGGGCATCTCAACGGCCTCTCCGCCCTCTACGTTGCGCAAATGGCGGAGTCTCCGGTCGTACTCCTGAGCGGGCACTGTCCCCACGCGCAGATCGGCAGTGGCGCGTTTCAGGAGGTCGATCAGGTTGCCGCCGCCGGGCCGGTCACAAAGGGATCGTGGCTGGTCGAAGACCCCGGCCGCCTGGGCGCGGAGGTCGCCGCTGCCCTTTCCCTCTCCCGCACGGGACGTCCCGGCCCCGTCCACCTCAGCCTCCCCGCCGACGCTCTGGAAGCCCTGGTATCCGCGCCATCCGAACCCCCTTCCGCCGCCGAACCGGACACCACCGGAATAGACGATGCCCGAATCGACCACACCCTCGCCCTTCTTGCCGGTGCAAACCATCCCCTGATCCTGGCCGGACCGGCCATGGGACGGCCCCTGCGATGGCCGGACGTGGAACGGCTCTCGCAGATCACAGGCATTCCCGCCCTGCCGATGGAAAGTCCGCGCGGGGTCAACGATCCCTGGCTGCATACGGCCGCGACCTGTCTCGCCGATGCGGACCTGGTGCTGCTTGTGGGAAAAAAGCTGGACTTCTCGCTCCGGTTCGGTCGGCCGCCTTTCTTCTCCGAGACATGCCGCTTCATCCAGATCGACGCCGATGAGGAACAACTGCGTAAAGACGAACGTGTCGTCCTCACCCTGCACAGCGATCCCACGCCGGTCGTCCGGCAGCTAACAGCAGCGGCACTGGCGCAAACCCGGCAGCCCGGCGCCTGGCGCGAAAAAGTCGCAGAAGCCCGGAGCACCACGCCCCCCGAATGGGAACACCTGCGCCAGGCGTCCCATCAGCCTATCCATCCGTTGCGCGTGTGCGAGGCCCTTCAACCGTTTCTGAACGACGGGGTATTCATCAGCGACGGGGGCGAGTTCGGCCAGTGGGCACAGGCCGGCCTGGAAGCCCGATGCCGTCTCATCAACGGTCCCTCCGGCGCCATCGGCAGCGCCCTCCCCATGGCCCTTGCCGCCAAACTCGCGCATCCACAGCGGCAGGTCTTCGTCCTGTTGGGCGACGGCACATTCGGCTACCACGCCCTGGAACTCGACACTGCTCTGCGCTACGCCCTGCCCATCATTGTCATTGTCGGCAACGACGCCCGCTGGAACGCCGAGCACCAGCTGCAGGTCCAGAACTACGGTCCGGACCGCACCATCGGCTGTGACCTGCTCCCCTCCCGCTACGACAAAGTAGCCGAAGCTTTGGGCGCACATGGCGAATTCGTCCAGCGCCCCGAAGACCTCGCCCCCGCGCTTGAACGCGCAGTCGTTTCGGCACTGCCCGCGTGCGTCAATATCGCCATCGAAAGCGTCCCCGCGCCCACGTTTCGATAGAGGTGAATATTTACATCAAACTTCGTCCGGAGGAACCATTCGTGAATAGACCCGAACTCGCCAGACGCATCAGGGCAGCATCCTTTTTAACCGGCCGGTTCAAATTGCGGTCTGGACAGACCAGTTCATTCTACTGGGACAAGTACAGATTCGAAAGCGACCCGGTATTGCTGAGCGCTATTGTGGGTGAACTGGAGAATCTGCTGCCGTCCGCTTTCGACAAGCTGGCCGGACTGGAGCTGGGCGGCGTTCCACTGGCAACGGGTCTGTCTCTAAAAACGGGCAAGCCCTGTTTATTTGTCCGCAAAGAGGCCAAACCCTATGGAACCTGCAACCTGGTGGAGGGTGGATTCCAGGCGGGAGAAACGGCCGTCGCCGTCGAAGACGTGGTAACCACTGCGGGACAGATGTGCGAATCCATCGCAGGGATGAGGGAGGCAGGGTTGCAGGTTCAACATGCGGTCTGTGTGATCGACCGCCAGCAGGGCGGCGAGGAGAACCTGAAAGGCATCGGATGCGCACTGCAGGCTGTCTTCTCACTGGAAGACCTCGAACATCTGGCGCAAGGCAGTGGGTAATGCTGCTGCGACGCCACCCTGACGTTCAGTGCCAGACGTGCTTGGGTTTTGACAGTTTGGACATTATATTGGGCACACTTAGACCCCGTCCACAGCAGTGACCATAGAAACCATGTTAATCCCCGAATCCGAGTGGCCCTCCCTTCGCCGGCGGGCCCAATCGCAGACGTTTAAGGCCGCCGTGCGCCGGCTCCGGCAGGACGTCGACGCAGACAGGCCCGTTGATGTCCCCTCCGAACCGGCGGGCTACTACCACGACTACTTCTGTGCGGAGCACGGCTGCCAGCTCACCTTCAACCCCGCGACGCCGAAGGAACACCGCTGCCCGGTCGACGGCGCGCAGTATGAGGGTGCCCGCTATGACGCGGCCTGGCGCTGGTCGGCGAACAACCTCCTCTCCGAATCCGCGATCCGGCTGGCCCTGCGCTGGCGCCTGGAGGAGGACCCGGTCTACCTGAAACGCGTGGCCGACATCCTGACCGGCTACGCTGTCCGGTACGCGGACTACCGCCGTGTGGAACGTTCCAACACAAACCCGGGCGTGGCCACCTACACCACCTTAGACGAGGCCGTATGGCTCATCCCCCTGACCTGGGCGTTCGACCTGGTGCGCCCCGCCCTGTCGCGGGAACAGGTGGTCGCCGACCAGCTGCTCGCCCCTGCCGCCGAATACCTCGTTCAGCACCACTACGGAGGGATTCACAACTTCTCCTGCTGGCACAACGCCGCCATCGGCACCGTCGGCCTCGTGCTGGACCGGCCCGACCTGACCGACTTTGCGGTTGACGGGGAATTCGGCTTTCATGCGCAGCTGCGCGAGGGCGTCCTCTCCGACGGTCTGTGGTTCGAAGGCTCGATGAGCTATCACTTCTACGCCCTGGCCGGCCTGCTTGCCCAGGCAAAGGCCACATCCCACACCTCCGACCTCGACCTGCGGCCCCACCCCACCCTGCACGCCATGCTCTCCGCGCCCATCCAGTGCGCTTACCCGGACGGTTCCCTGCCCGCTCCCAACGACTGCTGGTACTTCACGTCCCTCCTGGGCGACTGCTGCCACGGTGTCCCGCCCGCCCCTGCCTTCTACGAAATCGGCTACGCCTGGTACGACGATCCCCATTTTGTCCGGGTGCTCCACAGCGCCTACAGCCATATTCCCCGCGACAGCCTGGACGCCCTGCTCTTCGGCAAAGACGAGATCCCGTCGGCCGGCCTGCAACCTCAGCCCAGCGTCAACCTGTCCGGTTCCGGCTACGCCATTCTGCGTTCCCCACCGCCGGACCCGGAGTCCGGCCCGGAAGACCAGCAATACCTGCTCTTAAAATACGGCCCCCACGGGGGCGGTCACGGCCACCCCGACAAGCTGAGCCTCATCCTCTACGCGCATGGCCGTCGCCTCGCCCCCGACCTGGGAACACCCGGCTACGGCCTTGACCTCTTCCAGACCTGGTACCGCCAGACCCTCAGCCACAACACCGCTACCCTCGACGGCCTGTCACAGCCCCCGGCCGAGGGACACCTGCACCGCTTCCAGAGCGAAGGACCTTTCCAGGTGGCGGACGCCGGCGTAACGTGGGACAGCGGTCCCTACGGTGGCGTCTCCATGCGGCGCGTCATTCTCACCCGCCCGGACTATTTTCTGGACCTCTTCCTGGTCGAACCCGACCGTCCCCGTCGGATTGACTGGATCTACCGCACCGCCGGTGCCTGCGAAACATCCCTGGACCTCAAACCCGTCCCCATCGCGGGTGAGGGGGACGGGTTTGAACACCTCACCTGCGTGTACAGAGCAAATGCCAACAGCGACTTGATGTGTACCTGGCGGTCCGACGGCGCCGGACTCCGGTGTTTTGTACCGGGTTTCTCCGGCGCCGAGATCCTGACCGGCCTGGCGCCGGGCAACCCGCCCACAGACCTGCACACAACCCTCATCCAGCGCCGCCACACCAGAAGCACCGCCTTTCTCTCGGTCTTTCACCCTCATACCCATTCCCCCCGGATCACCTCCGTCGACTGGACCGGCCGCGACCTGATGGAAACCGGCTGGGCCGGCTGCACCGTCCACCTTCCCGACGCCTCCGAACACTGGACCCTCCGTCTGACTCCCGACACGGTTGCACCACCCGGCAACGTGGACGCCCACTTTGAATATGTCCTGAAAAATGTCGCAGGAGCCCCCGCACGTTAGAGCGGGGATATGGAGGATTGTGGGACCGACGCGATGGAAAGAGGTGTTCCGCTTCACCGTCTGAATGGACGACTGCATCGCGCGCGACCTGGAAAAACGGTCCGGTGCCGGAACCTGGATGGCTGTGGCGGTCTGCAAAGGCGTACGCATGCGGATGATCTTGCGGCCAGGAGCCGCGAAAGGCTGATACGATGAATCCCAATCACGAGTGGGTTCGACGGGCGCGCATCTTCCTGATGGACAACTACCACCCGCCTTTCTGGCCGGATCTTGCTTTTGACGCGAAGAAGCTGATGGAGGTGGTACGCGAGCACCATGCCAATGCCGTCCGCTTCGGCAGCGCCGGAAAATGGGCCGTATTTCCCAATGCGTTCTGGCCCGCGCACCCGCAACTCAACGGGCGCAACCTGGTTGAAGAAGTCCTGGACGAGGCCCACGCCCGGGGCGTGCGGGTGATTGTCTATGTTCCGCTCGGACACATCCTCCCCGACGATAACATCCTCCAGCACCACCCGGAGTGGCTGCACCACCCGGCTCCGAACAGCCAGGCGCAGGGACGCCCGCATCACGGCGGCGGACCGCATCGACAGATCTGTTTTAACACGCCATACCGCGATGCCATCGTCGGGTTCGTCAAACAACTCGTGAGGGACCATGCCATCGACGGGTTCTATACGGACTCGGCGACGCCGTATCACTCCCATCCGACGCCCCGGTCCTGTTTGTGCTACTGTGACCATTGTTGCGAAAATTTCGAGCGGCAATTCGGGCGTCCGATGCCCTACGCCCCCGATCCACGCAGCCTGCCGATCGCCGAGCAGGAGGTCCTGGAGCAGTGGAGTCTGGCGTACGGGCGGATCGTGGCCGACGTGCTGGTCGGACTGATCGACTGGATTCGCAAGACCCGGGATATCCCCGTACTGACGCATGGTACGGCGGTCGAACGGTGGCCGGAACGCCGGGTTATGGATGTCCACGACGGCTTCCTCTACGAGGCGGGAGGCGACTTCCTCCACCGCCTGGAAGCAGCGAGTCTGGGCGAATCATCCGGTCACACCCTCTGGCAATACGTTGGCAGCCTGACCCCCTGGTCACGCCTGCAGTTCTTTTCCAGGGAACTGGTCGAGGAGGCCGTGGCCAGTTTTGCATGCGGCGGAGCCATCCTCGTTGCCTGCGGGGTCAACGTCGTTCTGGACCGTTCGGACAGCATTCATCCGGACCTGCGAGGTCTTTTCGCCACCCTTGAGGCGAACGAGCCGTTATTTGAAGCACTTCACCCTGCCCGTTTCGCGGCCGTTCCATTCGTCCTGCCCACGCGGGTGTACCACATGCTGGACCGGCTGCGATTCCGCGTGCAACCGCTGGACATCCGTGACCGCCCGCCCGACGTGATTGACGGCCTGCAGGTGCCCAATCCGTCGCAACGAAAGTGCATCAAAGGCGCCTTCTCTTCCCTGCTCGCCAACAATCTGCCGGTTCACCTCATCGAAGAGCGACACCTTTCGGATGCGGAAATGTTGAGGCGGTACCCGCTGCTGTTCCTGCCCAATATCGGGTACCTGACGCCAGAGGAAGTCCGCGCCGTGACGAATTACGTCGAGCACGGCGGGCGGCTGTTGGCGACATACCGGACGAGCCTGTATGGCCCGCAGCCGGATAGACTGCGCGACAACTTCGCGCTGTCGGAGCTGTTGGGTGTGGACCGCATTGCGTGCGAGCCCGACCGCTTGAAAGACCATCACCGGCACTTCTGCCACTCCGGGACGTTCGACGTATATGGCCGATCGGTGTATGGCCAATGGCTGGCGCAGAACAGCCCGCATGAGATCTGGCCCGTCAATCGGTTCGAGCTGGTCAAGCCGCGCCCCGGAACCGATGTTGTGGCCAACATCGTATGGGGGGGCCGGGAGGAGGAACTGCTCTGGCCCGCCGTGACCTGCCGTGCGTTCGGCGATGGACGGGTCGTCTATCTGGCGGCCCCCATCGAGGAACTGCATTTCGAGTTCCGCATGCCGATCGTTCGGGATCTGCTGGGCGGGATTGTGGATTGGCTCTGCCCGGAGGGCCGCCCGCTTGTGATGGACGGGCCGGACCAGCTGCTGGCCATCCCCAACGAAAAGCCCGGCGTGCAGGTGCTGTTCCTGATCAACCACACCGGCGAGCGCGTGGAGGGTCTGCCGGAGTTGTGGCCGCGGATTGGACGGCAGTTCGACTACGTGCCCGCCGTGCCCGAGGTGAACCTCCGCTGGTGGCTTGCGGAGCCAGGCGCGCCCCGTCGCGTATGGAACGTGGATACAGGCACCGACCTGTCCGTGACCCTGGATGGCCGCTACCTGCAAACGAGGTTGGAGAACGTCGGACAGTACGGGATCATTGCCGCTGAGTTTTGAGAAGCTTTCTTAAAACCCCCAGCGGTCTTCGCG
>JAAXHW010000017.1:12599-19895 GCA_012270675.1 Candidatus Latescibacterota bacterium
CCACCCGTATCTTGAGGATACGGGCGGGTTCTCCCGCCTGGACCGCCACGTTTTCGCTCGCGCTCGGGAACGCACCGGGAATTTTAAAACAGCTTCTGAGAAGCGCCAGAATCAGAGGGACGTCCCCGCTGTAACGCACCGCTGTAAGACTACGGCTCCAACCGCTGCACCGATTCCGCTTCCGAAGCGATCTGCTCCCAGTCCCACAACTGAGGAATGTATTCCACGTTCGACCACACCTGCGTCTGATCGGCGTAGTGCGGGCTTCCCGGATGGCCCGATGCCCCCAGCGGCACGATCCACCGGGAGTTCGTCCAGTCCGATAGGTCGTGAATGTACCGGTTCACGGACAGCCCCGTGGCGATGAATGGACGGTTCAGCGCATACGATCCGGCAAGCGGAGTATCCCCGTCCCCGTGAATCGGCACCCCGGGTGGGTGCAGGAGCCTGGCGACCTCCGGGAAGACCCCCGACAGCGGGTGCTGCGGTGCGGTTCGGTGCAGTCGCCCCCACTGCCACGCAGACATATTGTCGCCAAGCCTCTTCTTGAGCGCCGCGACGGCGTCCTTGAGGGCGGACGCCAGCACGCCTGGCCAGTCGTGTCCGGGCGGCAGGACAGAGGAATCCTTCCGTTCGAGGCCCAGCGTTATCGCCAGGGCGACCAGACGAACGTGGGCCTCCCCGCCTGCGGTCCCTGAAAGCGCCTCTTCCGCCAGATCGCCTACCATGTGTCCGGCGAGAAAACGCGTCACATGCGCCTTCGTCTGCGCGTAGATCGTCGGTTGCACCAGTTCGCGGTCCATGCGGCCGTCCCATGCCCGCAGCAGGTCCAGCGCCTCTGCAGAATCCCCGTCCAGGGGCGTAATGCCGGCCAGCGCCTCCGTGAAAACGCGCGCCGGGTTGGAGATCCGCTCGGCATGAATCCGCGCCATATCCTCCACGGTCGCCGTCCCCGGTTCGAGTTCCAGAATGCGCGTCTGAACGCGCCGGGCGCGAAACTCCGGGCTGAAATAAAGGCCTACATAGTATGGGTAATCGTGACCGGCCACGCGCTGGTTACACGTCACCGCGTAGCCCGCTTCGGGGTTGATCGCCTTTGGAAGTTCGTTGTGGGGGATGTAGCCCTGCCACTCATAGTCGCCCGTCCACCCCGGCACCGCCCGCCAGCCGTTCGACGCGGTCCGGATCGGGATCTTGCCTTCATGCAGGTACCCGAAAGTTCCGTGCACATCGGCCACCGCGTAGTTGTTCACCCGGTCTGTCCACTTCCCGAACGCATCGTGTAGTTCCTCCACCGACCGCGACCCCATCGCGTCCCGTGCCGCATCCACCCAGAGGGTGCCCTCAAGAAGGCCGGGGTCGCTGATCGCCACCCCCCATCCGGAAGCGGGCACTCCTGCAACCACCGGCCCGTGGTGCGTCACCGTCACCTCGATCTCCACCGGCTTCCCGCCGCGCACACGAATCGTCTCGTTAAAAACCTCCGCCGGTTTCCATTCTCCCCTGAACTCATATTCCCGACCGCCGGGACCTTCCCGAAATTTTTCGACAAAAAGGTCCTGCGTATCCGCACTGCCGTATGTCATTCCCCACGCCACGTGCTCGTTGTGGCAGAAGTGGAGTGCCCCGGGCATGCCCGGCACAGACGACCCGATCACCGTAAACTCCGGACACGACAGATGCACCTGGTAGTAAACATTCGGCGTATCCAGCGCCCGGTGCGAGTCTCCCGCAACCAGCGGCAGCCCCGACCGGGTCAGCCTGCCGGAAATCGCCCATGCGTTCGAGCCTGCGTCCCCCTCGTCCAGCCAGCTGGCGTCTTCCGCAGCCTTGCTCAGCTCTTCCAACCCGTCCAGCGCGGGCCCCGTGTACTCCTCCCCCGGCGGCACCGTCAGCAGATGTCCGCTCGGGTAGCCCCTGATCAGCCCGGCGACCTTCTCTGGCCCGGCCGCCTTTATCAGCCGCGTCCTGAAAAGCTTCGGTTCGAACGTCCCCAGC
The DNA here is from genome assembly GCA_012270675.1 of Candidatus Latescibacterota bacterium. Taxonomy (GTDB): domain Bacteria; phylum Latescibacterota; class UBA2968; order UBA2968; genus JAAXHW01. Next base: position 14,598 of record JAAXHW010000017.1, read on the forward strand.
AGCGTGTTGCGCATCTTGTACACCGCCAGGCAGTGCCAGTTCTCCCACCGCTCGGGCGTCTCGCCCAGGATGGTATACTCGATCGGCAGGGTGCGGGTCGAATCCAAAAACGCATTCACCCCTGCGGTATACGCATCCACCATCCCCTTCGCTTCCGTACCCGCCGCCTCGTAATCCAGCAGCGCCGTGCGCCCCATCCCCGCGGCCCGAAGCAGCCGGTCCTGATCTATGCCGTCCGGCCCGGCGAACTCCGCCCACCGGCCCAGTGCCCGGTGCCGGTCAAAGTCCATATGCCAGAGCCGGTCCTGCGCCGTCACAAATCCCTGCGCAAAAAAAAGGTCTCCCTCCTGCTCCGCTCTGATATGCGGAATCCCCCACCGGTCCCGGTACACCTCAACGGGTTTTTCCAGTCCTCCCAGCCGCATCGGGCCTGTCACATCCGGTAGCGCCGCCTTCAAATCCGATTCCGTAATCTCAACCGCCATCGCCTCTCCTTAGAAGCTGTTCAATACCCAAATGGCCGAATCGCCTCCTCTGCTACCTCGATCCCGAACCCCGGCGCGTCGTTGGGCACCAGCCAGCCGCCCTCCGGCACCGCCTGTCCCGGGCCGGCGGCCTCCTCCAGCGGCACCCCGGGCGCCGATCCGATAAAGCACTCGGCCCAGGGCGCATTGGAGGTTGCAAAGGTAAAGTGCTGCCCGTAAGGGGTGTTTCCGCCCCCGTGCAGGATCACGGAAAGTCCTGCCGCATCGGCCATGTGGGCAATCTTGACACACTCGGAAAGCCCTCCCACCCACTTGATATCCGGCTGCAGAATATCCAGCGACTTGACCATCTGCATATAGGGCCAGCGCGTGTACAGGTGCTCTCCCGACGCCAGCGAGACCCAGTTCACCGCTTCCCGCACCGCCCGGTGACCGTCGATATCCTCCGGAATCAGGTACTCTTCGATCCACTTCAACCGGTACGGCTTCAACCGTCTGGCCAGACGGATCGTGTACTCCACATCGAACGCCATATAGCAATCCAGCATCACCTCCACACCCTCTCCCACCTGCTCCCGGGTCTTCGCTACCAGCCGCTCGTTTTTGTCCAGCCCCTCCAGCCCGTCCGCCGGCCCGTAGGGACAGGCCAGCTTTACCGCCTTGAATCCCAGTTCGAGCTGCCAGTCCGTATCGTTCCCCGTCGCATAACAGAAAATCCGGTCCCGCACCGGCCCGCCCAACAGTTCGTAGACCGGCTTGTGCTGCAGCTTGCCCACAAGGTCCCACAGTGCCAGGTCCACCCCGCTCATTGCACACGCCGCCAGTCCGGTAGTCCCGTAAGGTTTGGACATGCGAAACATCATATCCCAGCATTTCTCGATCGCGAAACAGCTCTCTCCCGCCAGCATCGGCCCGAAGTGGTCGTCCACGATCGCCGCCACCGGCCTCCCAAACGTCGTCTGTCCCAGCCCGAAGCTCCCGTCCTCCGCCACCGCCTGCACCCACACCTCCCCCCACTTCTTAGGCTGCCACAGCGAGCGGTGCCGCTTGTAGGCCGGAAACCGCGACATCGGATTCGCCACCTCGGCGTCGACCCCCCAGGCATCCCGCCGGGGCTGTGACCGCCTCTGCGGGGCCGGCAGGTCAACCTGCACCGCCCGAATCTCCTTGATCTTCATTGTTTACCTCGCTTTCCGGTTCTTACGCTTCCAGCACCATTCTCAGCAGTGCCATCCGAATATACAGCCCATTGTGCGCCTGCCGAAAGTAGGCCGCCCGGGGGTCCGGGTCTACCTCCGGAGCGATTTCGTCCACCCGGGGCAGTGGGTGCATCACCCGCGCCTGCTCGGACAGGGCCTCCATTACCTGCATATCGACAACATACCTCCCCCGCGCCTGCTCGTAGTCCTCAATCCGGTCTCCAAACCGCTCCCGCTGGATCCGGGTCTGGTAGATCACATCCACCTTTCGGCTCACATCCAGCAGGTCCTTCTCCTCCTGAAACCGGACCCTGTGCCGTCGGAGGTAGTCCTTGATATCCTCCTTCATCCGGACCACATCCGGGGCCACAAAATACAGGGTCACGTCGTCGTACTTGGCCAGCAGATAGGCCAGAGAGCGGACCGTGCGGCCGTTGGCCAGGTCTCCCACCATTGCCACCGAAATTCCGTCCAACCGCCCGATCTCCTTCTGAATCGTATACACGTCCAGCAGCGCCTGGGTCGGGTGCTGTCCCGGTCCGTCCCCCGCGTTCAGAATAGGCACCGAAGCCACGTCGGCCGCTCGTCGGGCCGCTCCGCTTTGAAAGTGCCGCAGCACAATCACATCCGCGTAGCCCTCCACAATCCGGATCGTATCCTCCAACGTCTCCCCCTTTGCCGCAGAGGAAAACTCCTGTGCGCTCTCGGTCGTCATCACCTCCCCGCCCAGGCGGTGCATGGCCGACTCGAACGAGAGGCGCGTCCGGGTACTTGGCTCGTAGAAGAGCGTGGCCATAATCCGGCGGTTCAAAATGTTGGAGCCGTAGCGGCTCACAACCTCCTCCATCTCCTTGGTCACGGAGAAAATGTCGGCCAGAAGGGAGCGGTCGAACTGCTGGGCCTCAACAACGTGGAAAAGCCGGTCCATCTGAAAATCCTCCTCAGGGTACAAAAAAAGCTCCCCTGTCAGGGGAGCATGGGTCACATCCACATGCGGAAAAATCGTCTTTCGCTCGAAAAGAAAGTCCCATTTAAGATGCAAATATAGGGGCGGCTCCCCACTTTAGCAAGCGGAAAATCGGCCCTCCCTCGGAAGATCTAAAAAAGGCTTGACTCCGGGAGGTGGAATGAGCATATACGTGTGAACAGATCACACGATCATCTACGCCTTTACAGACAGGTGAACGATGCGTCTTCCGCCGGGCATACCTCTTACCCTCTCAATCATCCTTTCGGGGGTTCTCACCATGGCCTCATCTTCACACCCACAGCAACACCATCGAATCGCCCTGGTCCGCCTTCCCGAATTTTCCACACCCTGCGTCGAAGCAGTGCAATCCTTTCTCGAGTCTCACCACCTCACCTGGGACGTGCTGGAGTCAATCTCGGTAGACGCCCTGGCACCTTATGATCTGGTCGTCGTCCCCGGCTGGAAAGACGAGGATCACACCTTCTATTATGCCTTAAAAGTCTATGCCTACCGTGGTGGCCGTCTCCTGGGCTGCGGATGGGGGAATGATTTCTGGGCCAAAGCCCTCATCTCCTGGCTGTGGGATGCAGACGTGCTGGAATCCGAGATTCTGACAACAGAAGACCACACAGCCGTCTACCTGTCCGGTCCGGACCTGCTCGGGGAAGTCTTCGAACCGGCCTTCCGGTCCCTCCTCTCATCAAAACGGACCCTTCCCGACCGCCTCTCCAGCAGGACCTATCCCGGCAAAAAAGCGGCCTGGGAAGTCCGTGGAGAATCGTTCTATCTAAACGGTGAGCCGGTCCTGCTGCGGGGCGTAGGCACCCTGCCCATTGGTGGGAGCCTGTCCCCGGAGGCCGTCGAGCAATCCCTTGCAACCTACCGGGACCTCAACCTCAACTTCGTCCTGCCCTATTCCCGGTACAATGCGAACCTCGATGCTTTCGAGAACGCTCTGGACCTCATTCGCCGTTACAAAATGCACGCGGTCGTCTGGATCGGCGGTCCTCCGGGCCACTTCATCGCCAGGGTTGCCGCATACAGCGAAAAGCCGCTCCGGGACGAGTGGTGGCTCAGACACCTGCGGTATAAAAACCACCCCGCGCTCCTGGGGTGGAACATGTGCGACGACACCTTCGACAGGTACGACGCCTTTCTGGAACGCACACACCGGGTCATTAAAAAATACGACGCGGAAAACGCCCTTACCCTCACCCTGATGGACCCCAGACATCCGGAACAGTTGCCCGATGGCGCCTTTCAAAAATGGATTGACCGTGTCGACTATCCCATGACCTATCTCTACCCCCTTCAAAAAGACGACATTTACGGCGCCGTGGACATCGAGGGCGGTCTGGAAGACCTGCAGCGCCTTATTGCCAACACGCAGCGCATCTGGAAAAAACCCGTCTACATCCAGATCTGGTGCCAGGCGCACATGCAGGGCGTCGCCTACGGTCGGGTCGGCCTGGGTCCGGGAGAAACCTTCCTGCCCTCGCCCGAACAGCAGCGGTTGATGACCATCTACATCCTGCAGTCCGGCGCCCGCGGTATCGTCTACTTCAACTCCAGCAGCATCCTGGACGAACACCTCGGCATGGGCAGACGAAACGAAATTGGCATCCTCTGGCACGAACTCTCTCCGATAGAAACCCTCATTGCCGGAGGCGTGCGAACCCCTCTGGAAACGAACCAGGAACAGGTCGAAGCGACCGCATACACCCGCAACGGGGAAACCGCTATTCTGTTGAGCAAACACATCCCCAAATCCAACCGGTACGTGTCAGACGGCGAGGTCCGCAACCTGATCCTCACCCTGCCGAAAGAGGCGGGAAGGGCGTTTTATCACCTGCAATTTCCGAACGTACAGCAGCTGGCGGTCACCCCTGTGGATGGCCGCCTTCAGATTCATATCCCTCGGTTTGATCTCACCGCTCTTGTCCTTGCAACTCCGGACCCGGACCGCCCGGAACGGGTCCGGGACGCCTACCGGGCAAAACTGGGGTGCCTCTCCCGAATGGCCCTCGAGGTCCTGATTGACAAAAGGGCGAAAACGGAAGTTGTGCTGGACCACCTGCCCCCGAACATCCGCGATGTCCACCTGCGATTGGTACAACAGGGCGAACGAATCTGTGAGCAGGCGATACGCGCCTATCTTGCCCGAAATGAGCGTGAAACATACACGCTGTGCCGGCAGAACCTGAGCATATATCGAACCATCGAGGCGTCGGTTATGCAGACTGCGGAAGCCTCAATCGAAGATAGGGACCTGTCGCTTGAGCAGAAACGCCATACCAATATTTATTTTTCCCTGCCCAGATACTACGCTTCGTTAAACGCCGTACCCGATATCGAACCCGGGCAATTGAAGGCCGAAACGCGAAGGCGCCTCAAGACCCTCCTGTCGCAGATTCCGGGTGCGGAAAAAGAGGGTTGACTCCCACTGAGAATCGCATATATTAGAAGTACAATACAGAAGTGGCCCGCGTGACTGGCGAACAGCGTGGAATCGACCACGGGGGAGCGCCGGGCCTCTGGAAGCTTTCTTAAAACCCCCAGCGGACTTCGCGCGGCTGCAAAAGCGCTGGCCGGCGTTGGTCAAATCCACCCAAGAGTGGCGAGGGGCGCGCAGCCACGATACATT
>JAAXHW010000018.1 GCA_012270675.1 Candidatus Latescibacterota bacterium
GACGCATCGCAGCGTGATCTATCCGTGCATTTTGCGAGACGAGAGCGGTTATACGATGTGGTACAGCTGCCATGTGGAGGACGCCTTCGAGATCTTCTGTTCGACTTCGGTGGATGGATTGAGGTGGACGCACCACCTGGATAGGTCTGCCTTTCCCGCAACGCGCGATCCCAACGATTTCGACGGACGGTTCACGTCGACTCCGTGCGTGCTGGACGACGGAGACCGGTATCTGATGTATTACTGCACGCGGGACCGCGGCAATCTCTATCGGGCTGGAGATGGGACGATTATGTTCGATGAGGCCGGCATCTATCGGCACATCGGCGTGGCAGTGTGCCCAAAGGCGTAAAATCTTCTTATAAAGGAGAAACCCGTGCAACCCTCGGCCATTGTGGAGCGCGGTTGCCGTGCGATTGAGGTTTTAATAGAGGCCGGCGATCGGTACGGTGGGCTTTTCCCGTCGATGCTGGACCTCAAGACACACGACATGCTGATGGAGATGCCCCCGGCCATCCCGGGCCAGCGCAACACAGACCGGGCGCCCCGGGGGGCGAACCTGATTCACGACGAGGCGGTGCTGAAGACGATGGTTGCGCTGGACCGACCGGGATTCCAGGACGCGGCCGACCGTTACCTGCGCCGGTTTGCCACGCACTGTACCGATACGGTGAGCGGTCTGTTTCCCTGGGGAGAGCACGCGTTCTGGGATCTGGTGGAGGACCGGCCGGGAAACGGCTATGCGGTCAACAATCCCGATTCACCCCAGGGTCTGACCCACGATCACCTGCGGGCGGCTCCGCTCTGGCTGTGGGAGAAGCTCTACGCGTTCAATCCGCGCTGCGTGGAACGGTTCGGCGAGGGGCTGGACAACCACTGGTCCTGCCGAGATCCGCTGGAATACATTCGGCACGGGTATATCGACCGCATCGAGCCGTGGTTAAGCAAAAGTTCGTCGTGCGATTTTCCCCGCCACAGCGGGTTTTTCATGTTCGACTGGGCCTTCGGGTTCACGAAAACCGGGCGGGAGGACTTTCTGGGACAGATCCAGAAGATGCTGGATTACTGGTGGGAGAAGCGGCGGGACGACGGCCTCCTCTGGTCGGAGAGCCGTACCACTCCCGGTGTCCACCTGGACGGGGTGGTGGCCGTGGGACAGACGCTTTTTCTGGCGGCGAGCCTCCTGGAGGCTGCGACTCTGCTGGAGGGTTCCCGGCCGGCGTTGGCGGCTGAGATGCGACACCGGGCCTCGGTCTATATCGAGGGATTTCTCAACATACCGCACGATCCGGACCGGGGGATCTTTCTGTACGGGTTCAGGCCGGGGACGAACCTGAGCGAGTGGGCCTCCGTGATTTGGGGAAGCGTGTACGGGAGTTCCCCCGTGAGCTATGTGGCGCTCACCTGCCTGTGTGTGTACCGGATGACGTCGGACGCGCGGCTGCTGGACTGGGCGGCTGCGGCGGGGACACGTTATGTGGACGAGCCGTTTCCCGGCGATGTTGCGGTGCCTGCGATGGACGCGGGGATGGGTCTGGGGCTTCTGGCTGATCTTTACGACATCACGGGAGAAGATCGATGGCTCGACGGCGGGCTGTGCCGGGCGGAAGAGCTGGTATCGATCTACTTTGGCGACTGTGACCTGCCGCGCGGGGCGGCCGGAATTTCGTGGTACGAATCGCAAATGGGCCCCTCGTTCCTGCTGCATGGCCTGGCTCGACTTGCCCTGCTTGCCGATGGACCGGAAAGGTGCCCGCTGGGTGCAGACTACACGGGTCGATGAAGGGTTTATCTGAGAAGCTGTCTTAAAATCCCCAGCGGTCTTCGCGCGGCTGCAAAAGCGCTGGTCGACGTTGGTCGAATCCACCCGTATCTCCAGGATACGGGCGGGTTCTCCCGCCTTGACCACCACGTTTTCGCTCGCGCTCGGGAACTCACCAGGAATTTTAAAACAACTTCTGAGAGGAGGGATGTGATGCCGGACCGAAACCGAACGCTCCGCCGGTCGGCGCTGCTGCTTTTTCCGGATGCGGTGCTGAACGAGGCGACGCTCGACCAGATTGTCCGGGAAGGGTTCACGGACGTGGGTGTCGGCGTGGCGGTCACGCCCGGGACGAAGCACCAGGGCTTTTCGTTGGAGCAGTCGGAGAGACTTGCCCGGATGTGCGAGGAACGGGGCCTGGGCATGATTGCCTTTACCGGGTATATGAAGTATAACGAACACCTCGTGGCGGAGGAGCCCCACCGGCTGATGCATCTGGTCGGCAGGGGCGAGGTACTGGACCTGGACGGACTTCGGGTGCGCTGGATGTGTCCTTTTCGCCCTGAGAATAAGGCCCACTACCTGTCCCTGCTGATGGAGATCTGCAATTGGCCGTCGGTGCGAGAGATCCACCTCAACGACGAGGCGTGCCTGGGGTTCGGGGACGGGACGATCGGGTGTTACTGCGCGTTCTGCCAGTCGGAATTCCGGAAGCGCACGGGATGCGACCCGCCCAGGACACCGGACTGGGACGATTCGCTGTGGTATGCGTGGCTGGAAGCCCGGTTTGACAACTGGGAGGCGGTGCACTCGGAATTTCGAAGGGCGATCGTGGATGTCCGACCCGATATCGCCGTGGGCATCCAGCACAGCCCGGCCATGCCTGAGCGGAACTACAATGCCTGGCAGACGGGGATCTGCCTGGCCCGCGATGCGCGTACGCAGGATGTGATTGCCACGGACCCCTACCACTTCAATCACGACAAGCTGATCCTGCACCGGCCCCACCGCAGGATTCTTTCGGAGACCACCAGAAGTCTGATGGGTGTGTGCATGGACCGGCAGGTGGATATCTATCCGCAGGGTTTCATGCCTCCGTCCCAGGCGGTGCCGATGGGCAGGCAGGACGGGCTGCTGGCAGGCATCGTGCCGTTTGCGCTGGGCGCAGACCTGGTCATGCCGTTTACGTACGAGCAGATGAAGATCATCCCGGGATTTTTCGAGGCCTTCGATGAGACCCGGCGCCTGGAGCCGATGTTTGCGTCCCACCGGCCTTACGGTTTTGCCACGATGATCATGCCCCAGCAGTCTGAGATTACCGGGCATTATGATTCCACGTGGGGGCATGACGGGCTCCTTCCGATGGTTGACATGGTCTACCGGACGGGCCTGCCGTGGCGGTGGTTCTGGGACCAGCGGCTGGACGACGCGGGCGACCAGCTGAGGGGGCCGGTGATCCTGCCCGAGGTGCACTGCCTCACGCAGTGTCAGCTTGATTGCATCCACGCGGTTGCCGAACGCGGTGAGGGGCTGCTCTGGATCGGCAACCGTCCGCCCGGTCCGTGGGCGGGCAGCGGTCCCTGCAAGCTGCCCCAGGCAATTGATTACGGGACGTTTGAACTTGAACATCAGGGGGATCATCCGTTGACGGAGGGGCTGGAACACCCCGTTATCCTCAGCAGCCGGGTGGATGGGCCGGGTGCGGACGGGGAGGTGCTGGGGACGGTGGAGGGCAGGGCGGCGCTGGTGCTGGTGGAGGAGGGGGGGCGTCGGGAGGCGTGGCTGGCCGGCATGCCGGCTGTGAATTACACCGGAACGGTTCCCGGCAAGTCCTCGCTTGAGGAGACTTCCAATGTGGAGTTGCTTCGGAGGCTGATCTTCTGGGCGTCGGGCCGCAGGCCGCTGGCGCGGCTGGATCCGTTTCCGCCGGTGGACGATTACCGTACGCTGCGACCGACCGACCGCCGGGCCGTGCCCACGATTGAGTTGCTGCCGATGGTAAAGGACGACGATTCTCTGCTGGCCATCGTGTTTCCGTATACGCCGGTGAGATGCCAGACGTCGCTGGTGGTGACCCTGCCGGAAGGTAAGGCGGTCCAGAGCGTCCAGGAGGTCTGGTCGGGGGAGGACTGGAGCGACCGGGTGTCGTCTGCTGAACATGGCACGGTATGCATCCCACTCGATATTCCAGGCGATTGTGACTTCCTGGCGATTCACGTGCAGATGGCAGGCTGAGCGTTTCCAGCAGAAAGGTTGGAGGTGCCAGGCGGATGGCGCAAAGTACCGGACCGGTTATGAGCCTGATGCCAAAGCCGGAGGCTAGAGATGGTTTGACCCCCCGGGCGTTCCTGATCGGGCTGGGGCTGTGCGCCACCTTAGGCGTCTGGCTGACGTACAACCGGATGGTGGTGCAGGGGCCCTTTATGGGCTGGTATTTCCTGGACCGGGGTGTGCTGTTTCTCTTTTTCTGGCTGGCGGTGGTGATCAACCCCCTTCTGGGCCTCTTGAAACGCCGTTACGCACTTGGCAGGGGCGAGCTGCTGGCCATCTACGCGATGTTTCTGCTCACGATGCCTGCATGGGCGATGACAAAGGCGCTGCTGGGGTTTATGACCGGGGTGACCTACTATGCTTCGCCGGAGATGCGGCACTTAGAGGCGGTGCTGCCCTATTCCCTGCCGTGGCTGTCGGTGCTGGACAACGAAGCGGTGAGGGGGCTGTACGAAGGCTTGCCGAAGGGGGGATCCGTCCCCTGGTGGGCGTGGGTGGTTCCGCTGTGGAGCTGGGGGGCGTTTCTGGTCGCGTTGTTCGTCGTGCTGTGTTGCCTGTCGGTGGTTTTACGGAAGCAATGGGAGGAGCACGAGCGGTTCGCCTTCCCAATTATGCAGGTGCCAATGGCGATGGGCGAGCGGGGGGAGGGACTCCTGGGACCGCTGTTCGGCAGTCGGATGATGTGGGGGGGATTTGCCATTCCGTTTGGCATCGGTTCGATGAATGGGCTGCACAGCTATTTCTATTTGCTGCCTCGGATCAGATTGCGGACGGTGATCTGGATTTTCCGGCGGACGATTCCTCTTTCAATCAGGATTAATTTTGCGCTGCTGGGGTACGCCTATTTCGTGAACCTGGACGTGAGCCTGAGCATCTGGCTTTTCAACGTGATCGCCAAATGTATCAGCGGCACACTGGCGATGCTGGGGATGGAGCGCTACGGTGTATCGGGGATGGTGGGGCGGCACAGCTCCCAGGGGTCGGAATTCCTTGCGTTTATGGGCATGGGATACATGCTGGCGCTGGCGGGGTACAGCCTGTGGATTGCGCGGGGACATTTGCGTAAGGTGTGGGCGAAGGCGCTGGGGCGGCCGTCGGAACTGGAGGATGGGGAGGAGGTGATTCCCTACCGGACGGCAGTGATGGGTGTGGCGCTGGGGACGCTGTATCTGGGGCTCTGGCTGTATCAGGGCGGGATATCGCCGGCGGTCGTTGCGTTCCTGTTCCTTGCCTGTTTTGTGGTGTTTCTGGTGCTGGCGCGGATTGTGAGCGAGACCGGGTACGCGGTGACGTATTCGCCGCTGAATCCGTCCGAGTTCGTGGTTTGTGCGGTCGGTTCTTCGGCGTTCGGATCCACGGGTCTGGTGACGATGGGCTTGAGCTACGTGTGGACGATGACGCGGCTGAATACGCTAATGCCCCGGATTTCGGGCGCGCTGCGGCTGGCTCGGGAGATGGGACGGACGCGGGGGTTGATCTGGGCGATGGGTGCTGCCCTGGCCGTGGGGTTGATCGCGGCGAGTTCTACCACTTTGGATCTGGGGTACGCGCACGGGGGTCGGAATCTGGACTATTGGTTCCGGGACGTGAACGACGCCGCGCTTCCATTCGACGAATACGTCGGACGCCGGCTGCTGGACCCGAGTCCCATCTACTACACGGGATTTCTCTACACCGGACTCGGGGTGGGCCTTGCGGCGCTTCTGATGGTCCTGCGAATGCGGCTTCCATGGTGGCCGGTGCACCCCATCGCGCTTCCGGTAAGTACGATCTGGATGACGGAGCACTATTATTTCAACGTCTTTCTGGCATGGGGGATCAAAGCCCTGGTGATCAAGTTTGGCGGGGGGACCCTGTACAGGAGGACGAGGCCGTTTTTCATCGGGATCATTCTGGGTGAGGCGGTCTGTTTGGGAATGTGGAGCCTGATTGACTTTTTCACAGGGAAGGTTGGCAATATGTCTCTTTTGTAGTATTCAAGGGGTTGCCCGTTGATCAACCGATCGCTTCTTTAAAAAGGAGTCCTCACCATGCTGACTCAGGAACAGATAGATTTCTACCGGACCAACGGCTATCTCGGTCTGGAAGGTATCCTCTCACATCAGGAGGTCGAAGACCTCCGCCGGGTCACCGATGCGTTCGTTGAAAGGTCGCGGCAGGTCACCAAGACCGACGATGTGTTCGACCTGGAACCAGGCCATACGCCCGAAAGCCCCCGGTTGCGCCGTCTCATAAACCCGTCCCAGCAGCACGACGTGTACGCCCGAGGCCTGCGCCACGACAGGATCCTGGACATCACCGCCCAGCTCATCGGTCCTGGCATTCGCACCAATGGGGACAAGCTCAATATGAAATCTGCGGAGGTGGGTAGCCCTGTGGAGTGGCATCAGGACTGGGCGTTCTACCCCCAAACCAACGACGATCTGCTGGCCGTTGGTGTGGCCATAGACGACATGACCAGAGAAAATGGGTGCCTGCTGGTCATTCCGGGGTCCCATCAAGGTCGCATCTACGACCACCACCTGAATGGGGCCTTTGCAGGCGCGGTCACCGAACCGGATTTCACGGGCGAAGGCGCCGTCCCGATCGAAGTCAAAGCAGGTGGCATCTCCATCCACCACGTCCGGACGCTGCACGGCTCCGCCCCGAATACTTCCGGTAAGCCTCGCCGCCTCCTCCTCTATATGTATTGCGCCGTCGATGCCTGGCCACTGGTACAGTCTGCAACAAGCTGGGAGGAGTTCAACAGTAAAATTCTGCGCGGGGAGCCGACCCGGGAACCGCGCCTGGTCGACGTCCCCGTCCGGATTCCCCTTCCTCCTGCCGAGCGTCCGGGGTCCATTTATGAAATTCAAACCGTCCTTGAGTCGAGTAAGATGACGCCTGGTGATGTCGGTACTGCAAGCGAGATATCTTCGGTTCTGTCAGGAGAAGACAAAGTTGCGTGACTTTCCGTCAAAAGATGAAGTCACCATCTGTTTCGCTGTTACCTATGGAGAACCTGGAACGGCTGTGGCGTGGCGAGGTGGAACTGCGTAACCAGGTTTTGTAGACGGAGGCCCTCACCTGTTAAGTGACGGGTTTTTGTGTGGGGAGAATATGGCGATGGTGAGACTGGAGGTGTTGAAGGCTGCGGTGAACTGTGTGGTTTTGGGGGTGGACCTTCAGGGGAACAGGGGGGTGCGGATTTATCGGGCACGGCGGGCATCCGGGCCTTATGAGGAGGTGGGGGTGGCGTATGGGGAGCGGTATGTGGATGGGGCGTATGTGGAGCCGGGGAGGCGGTATTTTTATTGTGCTGTCGTCTGGAACAGTCCCTACCTGTATCCGGAGCCGGGGTGGTGGAAGGCGGGGGAACCGGTTTCTGTGGTTGTCCCACGGGCGCCGCAGGAGAGGCGGACCATACTGACGCGGAAGCGGCAGGCGTTTACGGTGAATATGGGCGGGTACCTGGACGAGTCGAATACGGTGACGAAGCAGCCGGAGACGTACTCTCCCGGACCGGGCCGGAGTATGCCGCCCTACGAGCAGGCGTTTGAGCCGAATATGTATGTGGCGGTTGAGAACCTGGGGGAGACGGATGTGGTGAATCCGTGGGTGGTGGCCAATGGGGAGAGGGACTGGTGGTCGGTGGAGGGGATGGCGCGGGAGATTCTGGAGACGGCCGGTTCGGGGGCGTCGGATGGTGAGAAGGCGATGGGCGTGTGGCGGTTTGTTGCCGAAGAGCTTTACGACCAGAGGGCGGGTCTGTCATGGTCGGACGATTTTGGCGATCCGGTGAAGCTGTTCAATGTGTACGGGTTCGACGGTTGTATTGCGAATGCGGTCGTGAGCTGCCGTTTAGCCGAGGCAGCAGGACTGAAGGCCCGTGAGATCTGGCTGGGCGAAATTGCCTCTATAGATGGCTACGGCCGGGGACGGGTCTGCGACCATGATATTTTTGAAGCGTATGCGGAAGGGGGCTGGCGTTTTCTGGATACGGATCAGATGGTGTATTTCCTGAAGCGGGACAACAGGACGGTGGCGGGATCGGAGGACCTGGCGCGGGATATCGACCTGCTGCGCCGGTCGCATCGAACCCTGGGTCTGGCGGGAAGGGATATGCCGGAGAATGCGTATTATTACACGCCTTTCCGGGAGCGGCAGTTTGTGTATCCGCCGAACAAAGGGGGGGTCTGGACGGACAACGCAGGCGTTTTTACGCATGCGCCGGGGAGATATCCGCCGCCGCATACGATGGGGTTGCGGCTGCGTCCGGGGGAGAAGCTGGTGCGCTACTGGGACAACGTGGGAAAGCAGGTGGTGCGGGGGCTTCGAATGCATCCGGAGGTACGATATTCCAACGGGAAGCTGGTCTACCGGCCGGACCTGCGCAGCCCACTCTGTCTGAAGGGGACCGAGGAGGTGAAGGGCGTGGTGCAGAAGACGTCCGGGAGGGGTGTTGCGCTGCATCCGGAGGTGACGGGGGCGGTATCGGAGGTGGTGTGGAAGGTGGCGTCGCCCTATGCGATTGCCGGGGCGCGGGTGGGGGTCAGGTGCAGGCGGGAGACGCAGGAGGAGGGTCTGGAGGTGTTGTTTTCGAAGGATGGGCAGAGCTGGCGGTCCGTATGGGTTGCCATCGGGCAGCGGCTGGATGCCTGTGTGGAACTGGACTGGTATCTCAATCCGGCGCTGAACGATTGGCGGGAGGAGACAGATCTTGGATGGCGGATGGGGCCGTGCTATTCCTACTACATCAAGGTGGCGATGTGGGCAGGGTGCAGTCCCGATGCGGTGGGGCTGGAGTCGATCCGTTTTGATACGGATATCCAGTGCGCCACCCGGTCCCTGCCCTCGCTGTTTTGCGGGAAGAATACGATTGCCTACCGGGACGACAGCGGGGGAGAACGGAAGGTCAGGGTGACGTATGGGTGGCAGGAGGAGCATTCGATCCGGCCACCCGCAGCGCCGGGGCTGGTGTATCCAGGGGATGGGGCGGATGTGAACCGGCTGGATTTTGAGTTCAGGTGGAAGCGTGCCGGGGGGGGCAGCGAAAAGGTGGACGATTACCATATCCAGGTGAGCCGGTATGCGGATTTCAGGTGGTGCGTGTGTCCCACGTTCGACCGGTATGTGGGCAGGACGGCGTATGCGGGCAGGACGCGGTGGCAGGCGGAGTTTCCCAATCTGCTGAATCCGGATGAGACGTACTACTGGCGTGTGCGTGCGCGGAATGCGAAGGGGGTGTGGGGAGACTGGAGTGAGGTGCGGTCGTTTGTGCCTCACGGTCCCCGTCTGCCTGTGGGTCTGGAGGTGAGGGGGCGCGGCAGGGGGCGGGCGCTGGTGTGGTCGGGGAATGGGGAAGGCAACCGGGTGGTGGCGTATCGGGTTTACGGGTCGATGGAGGTGGGGGGGTTTTCTGCGGGTGAGGAGAATTTGCTGGGTGTTGTGGAGGAGGCGCGCTGGTCGCTGGAGGGTGCGAAGAAGGGGATGTCGTATCGTGTGGTGGCGGTGGATGCGCGGGGGGTGCCGAGTACGCCGTCGGAGTATGTCGAAATCTAAGATGGACTACGGAAAGAGGACGTGAGGGATGGCCGACGCTCAGACGGAAGGCTTGCGAGACCGGACCTCTGGCGAACGCAGGACGGTGGGGGAGGGTGTGCGGGACGGGCTGACGGGTCGGGCGTTCCTGATCGGGCTTGCGCTGTGCCTCTTTCTGGGAGTGGCGATTCCATACAACCGCATGATGGTCCAGGGCACCGCTCTGCAGTTCTATTTTGTGGACCGGGGTGCCCTGTTCGTTTTTCTGTGTCTGATCCTGCTGGTGAACCCCCTCCTGAAGCGGACGCACACGCTGAAGCGGGGGGAACTCCTGTCCATCTTTTCGATGCTTCTGGTATCGATGCCCGCCCTGTGGATGGTCAAGTGGCTGATCGCCTTCCTGACCGGCGCGACCTACTATGCTTCTCCGGAGCGGCCGGACCTGGAGGCAGTGCTGCTCCATATTCTGCCCTGGACGGCCCCTGAGGACGCTGAGGCCGTGCGAGGGTTCTACGAGGGGTTGCCGCAGGACGTTCCCCTGCCCTGGCTGGCGTGGCTGGCCCCGCTGGCGAGCTGGGGGGCGTTTTTTATGGTGCTTTTCGGGGTGCTGATCTGCCTGGCGGTGATTCTACGGAAGCAGTGGGAGGAGCACGAGCGATTTGCGTTTCCGATCATGCAGGTGCCGCTGGAGATGGCGGAGGTGGGGGCGGGGCGGGTAGGACCGCTGTTTAGAAACCGGCTGATGTGGGCGGGATTTGCGATTCCGCTTCTTATCGGCACGATCAACGGGCTGAATCACTATTTTCATACGCTGCCCAAAATCCAGATGGGGATGCAGCTCCGGATCTTTCAGGGAACGACGCCATTGCCCCTCAGGCTGCACTTTGCGATTTTGGGGTATTCGTACTTTGTGAACCTGGACGTAAGCCTGAGTATCTGGCTGTTCAACGTGATCTCCAAGGTCATCCGGGGGATACTGGCTGTCCTGGGAGCGGAGTATACGGATGTGTCGGGGATGGTGGGTCGGTTCAGTTCCCGGGGTTCTGCATTTCTGGCGTTGACAGGGATGGGGTATATGCTGGTGCTGGCCGCCTACAGCGCCTGGACCGCCCGGGACCACCTGCGGGGGGTTTTCGCCAGGGCGCTGGGGAGGCCGTCGAATGTTGACGATTCCGGGGAGGTGATCTCCTACCGGGCGGCTGTTTTTGGGGCTGTGGGCGGGCTGGTGTATCTGGGATGCTGGCTCCACCAGGCGGGAACCTCGCCGTTGTTGATCCTGTTTCTGTTTTTTTCCTGTGTCGTGGTGTTTCTCGTACTGGCCCGGATTGTGAGCGAGACGGGGTTCGTGGCCACATATTCGCCGATCAACCCGGCGGAGTTTGTGGTGTGCGCGACGGGCTCGTCGGCGTTCAGCCCGGCCGGTCTGGTGACGCTGGGGCTTGGCTACGGCTGGACAATGACGCGGGTCAGCAATGTGATGCCCCGCGCTCTGGGGGCGCTGTGGCTGTCGAGAGAGATGGGGCGCAAGCGGGGATTGATGTGGGCGATGGGAGCGGCGATGGCGGTTGGACTGATCGCTGCAAGCGCGACCACGCTGGACCTGGGCTATGCACACGGCGGTCTGAACCTGGACCGGCACTTCCGCGATTATTCGCGCATCCCTTTTGACGCCTTTGTGGGAAAGCGGATGCTGGAGCCGAGTCCTGTGTTCACCAGAGGGCTGCTTTATACCGGACTGGGGGTGGGGGTTGCGGGCCTTTTGACGATGCTGAGAATGCGTTTTACCTGGTGGCCGCTGCACCCGGTAGCGCTGCCGTTGAGTACGATTTGGTACACGGACACCTATTTTATCAGTGTGTTTTTGGCCTGGGGGATCAAGGCGACCGTGTTGAAGTTTGGAGGGGCGAATCTTTACCGCAGGACCCGGCCGTTTTTTGTCGGGATTATTCTGGGGGAGGCGACCTGCGCGGGCGTGTGGGCCATGGTGGATTATTTTACCGGAACGATTGGGAACAGGATCTTCTGGTAAGAGGCGATTCCTGTAAAGGAGGTGGCGATGGATATTTTTGATATGAACTGCATGCTGGGGCCGACGCGTACCGACCGGGAGCCGTGCTTCCGGACGCCCGAGGCGTTGCTGGCCGAGATGGACCGGGTGGGGATCGCGGAGGCCCTGGTCTACGCGAGCCACGCGGCGATGGGACATCCGGCGGATGCGAACGCGTGGGTGGTGGAGGCCACGCGTGCCCACCCACGCCTGCACCCCTGCTGGGCGGTGCTGCCGCCGGGAACGGGGGAGCTGCCGGAGCCGGAAGAGCTGGTGGCGCAGATGCGCGCCCAGGGGGTGCGGGCGGCCAGGATGTTTCCGGCCGTGCACGGTTTTCCGCTGCTGGAGCGAATTCTGCGGCCGTTGCTGGAGGCGCTGTCCGGGGCGGGGATTCCGCTGATTCTGGACCAGGGGCGCACGAGCTGGAGCCAGTTCACGGACTGGCAGGGGGTGTTCGCAATTGCAGAAGCGCACCCCGGACTGCCGCTGGTGCTGATACGGGAGGGAGGCACGACCGCGAGGGCCCTGTTCGGGGTATGGGACGCGTTTCCGAACCTCCATATCGAGGCGTCTTACATCCAGGAGTCGCGGATTGTGGAGGAGATTGCAGGGCGGTTCGGACACGAACGGCTGCTGTTCGGGACGGGGATGCCGGTATACGACCCGGGAGGGCCGCTGGGGCTGCTGATGGGGGCGCAGATTTCTCAGGATCAGCGGGCGGATATGGCGGGCAACAGTCTGAGGCGGCTGCTGGGGCTGCCGGAGCGGGCGGCGGGCGAGGCACCGGCGTGGCCCTGCGGTCCGCACGGGTTCCGGGTGTTCGACGTGCACGGGCACCTGGGCCGGTTTCACTCGAAGTACCACCGGGACTGGACGGCCGAACAGATGGTGTCGCGGATGGACCAGGTGGGGGTGGAGCGATTTGCGGTGAGCGATTTTATGGCGATCGGGCCGGACTACCGGAAGGGGAACGACCGGATCGGGGCGGGCGTGGCGGCGTTCCCGGACCGGCTGGTAGGATATGTGGTCTACAATCCGAATTACGAATCGGAGATGGCCGATGAGATGGCGCGGGCGTTTGGTGCACTGGGCTGCCGGGGGATCAAGCTCCACTGTGCACTTCACGATACGTCCACGGAGGACCCGCGCTACCGCCTGGCGTTTCAGACGGCGCAGGAGCAGGGCTGCCCGATGCTGTGCCACACTTACCAGGGGCCGTCTCCCGCGTTTTTGATGGAGCGGCTGGCGGCGTTCCCCGATGCGAAGTTCATCTATGCCCACATCGGCGGGGGGGACCGGGAGGGACTGAAGCCGTTCGTCGAGGTGGCCCATGCGCGGCCCAACCTGTTTTTCGATCTGGGGTACTCGAAAATGGCCCGGGGTACGCTGGCCTGGCTGGTCGAGCAGGTGCCGCCGACACAGATCCTCTACGGGTCGGACCATCCGGTGAACGGGTTCACTTTCCAGCTCGGGCGGGTGCTGAATGCGGACATTTCGGACGCGTTGAAGCGGGTTATCCTGTGGGACAACGCAGCGAGGATATTCGGGGTGTAACGGTGGATATTTTGAGGAAACGCAGGACCATTCCACTTGAAAGCGAGGTTGACAATGGCTGAGCAACTTGCGGTTCTGGGGGGGGCAAAAGCGATTACGGTGGACGGCTCCGAGCAGTGGAAGCGGCCGGTGGAGGAGGAGAAGGCGGCGGTGTGCGAGTTGATCGATGAGGGATTTCTTTCCGGTTCAGGAAGCGGAGTGCCGAAGGCGTTTGAAGACCGGTTCCGGGAGTATATCGGGTGCGAGTATGTGCTTACGACCAGCCACGGGAATACGGCGCTGGCAAGCGGGTTCTTCGCTGCCGGGCTGGGGCCGGGGGATGAGTTCATCGGGCCTACGATCGGGTACATCGGGAGCTACGCCGGCGCGCTCCACATGGGCGCGGTGCCGGTGTTTTGCGAGATCGACCCGGAGACGCTGCTGATGGACCCGGCGGATGCAGAGAAGCGGATTACGCCCAGGACCCGTGCCCTGGCGCCGATTCATACCGGCGGGCGGGTGTGCGATATGGATGCTCTGCTGGCGCTGGCCGAAAAGCACGATCTGGTTGTGGTGGAGGATGCGGCGCATGCGCACGGCAGCGAATGGGATGGGGTCAAGATCGGCAATGTGGGGCATATTGCGTGCTTCAGTATGCAGGGGACCACGCCCGGCGGAAAACCGGTGGCAGGTGGCGAGGCGGGCATTGTGGCTACGAATGACCGGGAGCTGTACGAACGGGCGCTGATCTATTGTCACCTGCACCGTCCCGGCGCGGTGGACGAACTGACAAACCCGGTTTACAGGCAACTGGACCCACAGTTGCTCGGCTTGAAATTTCGGGCGCACCCCCTGGCGATGGCCCTGGGGCTGGTGTCCCTCAATTCCCTGCCCTACCGGCTGGCGTCTTTCGCCGAGAACCGGGATGCGCTTCTCAGGAAGATTGAGGGGCTGCCGGGCGTCAGGCCCGCGCGCAACTATCCAAAGGCCACGGGCGCAGAACTGTACGGTGGCATACGGTTTCTGTACGATCCGGAGGCACTGAGCGGACTGCCCGCAGCGAAGTTCGTTGAGGCGATGCGGGCGGAGGGCGCGCCGATCAGAGGCCCGGGCCTTAGCCATGTGGAGCACCTGCGGGCGATCTATACGAAGGACCTGCCCGGCCTGTGGGGAAAGGGACATTGCGGTCCGGCAGACACGCCGCTGCCACGCTATGCGGAGGGGGACTTCCCGGTTTCCGAAGGGCTGCGCGGCAGGGTGCTGTCCTACCCCGGGCGTATCGAGGCAGCGGAGGGCTTTATCGACCAGCTGGCCGCGGCCTTCAAGAAGGTCGTGATTCAGCACAAGGAGCTGCTTTAGCTGAAAGGAATAAAGTGCGATGAAGACAGGCCCGGGAGCACCGATTCTGGTGCTGTGGGACAGCCAGACGCCGCACCGGTTTTCCGGTTATATCACCGAGATTTTGCAGATTGAGGGGTATAACTGGTTTACGGTCCACGACCTGTCCCGTCAGGCTGTTTCGATCGAACAGCTCGGGGCACACGCGATTGTTATCCTGACCCATGTGGCGCCTTCCAGCGAGGTGCAGGCGCAGGTGCTGGCCTACGTGCGGCAGGGGGGCAACCTCATCGCCCTGCATCCGCCGGAGGCGCTGGCGGGCGCCCTGGGACTCATCCCGCACAGGCATGAGATGGTGGACCGCTATGTTGTCTTCAACAGGGGCTGTGCGCTGAATGCGGGCGTTGAACCGTATACGGTTCAGTTTCATGGCCGGGCGAAGCTTTACCGGTGGGAAGGGCACGAGGCGCAGGTGCTGGCCATGTTTGCCGCTTTCCCGGATGTGGTGACGAAATATCCGGCCATTGCCGTGGGCAATTTCGGTCGGGGGCACTGGGCGGTGTTTTCCTACGATCTGGCAGAGAGCACCGTGCTCTTTCACCAGGGGCGGCGCGAACAGGCCAGCACCGGGTCGTGTCCGGACCCCGACGGCGACCGGGGGTTCAAACCGAATGACCTGTTTGTGGGGTATCTGGACGCCGCGCTGTGTCACCTTCCCCAGGCTGACCTCCACCAGGACGCCCTGGTGCGCATTCTGGAGTGGATGACCGGACTGCGCCAGCCCCTGCCCCGGCTGTGGTACTTTCCCAACGGGGCCGGAGCGGTGGCTTTTATCAATGGGGATGGGGACAGTATGAAGCGGGAGGATCTTGAGAATGTTGTGGCCACCGCCGAGCGGTTCGGGGCGTCGTATACGGTCTACCTGATGATGGAGAACCACGAGACCGTGCCGCCGGAGTGGGAGGCGGACCTGTGCGGGCGGGGACACGATTCCGGACAGCATGCTTTTGCGGGACGGCTGCCCACGCTGGGGCAGATGCGCGAACAGCTGCGGAAGGAAATGGACGCGTTCCGGTCCCGGTACGGCCATGAGTCCGTTACGTTCCGGGGGCACAATGTCATCTGGGCGGGGTGGATGGAGATGGCAAAGTACCTGCGCGAGAACGGCGTGCGGCTGGATACGAATTTCGCAGCGGGGCCGTATTTCCACCAGGGGTACCTGAACGGGAGCGGGCTGCCGGTGAAGTTCATGGATGAGGAGGGCACGCTGCTGGACATCTACGAGCAGTGTACGATGTCTACGGACGACGGATGGCTTTCGGATAAAATGTTTCTTCCCGCGCTCAGTGTTGAGGCGTGTATCGCCCTGTCCATTCAGCAGGCCGATGCGGCAATCGAT
The DNA here is from genome assembly GCA_012270675.1 of Candidatus Latescibacterota bacterium. Taxonomy (GTDB): domain Bacteria; phylum Latescibacterota; class UBA2968; order UBA2968; genus JAAXHW01. The sequence goes on from JAAXHW010000018.1 coordinate 15,871, forward strand.
CGGTTCCATACGGTGTACCATCCCTATTTTCATCCGACCCGCACGAGGCCCGGCCCATTGTCTGCCCAGAGGTGGCTGGAGGGGGCGCTGAGGCACTGCCGGGACAGGGGATTCACCTTTGTTAGCGGGGTGGACTGGGTGGCGTTCAACGATGGCAGGCGCGGGTTGCGCCTGGCCGAGTACCGGTTCGACCCCGGGCAAACCGTGCTGGAGTTTGCACTTGAGGCGGAGGTGGGCGTGGAGGGTGTCACGCTCTCGCTTCCCTATACGTGTCGGGGGCGAGCAGCCGCGGGTGCCGAGGTGGACGGAGAGGCCGTGCGTATGAATGCGAAGGAGCTGGAGGGGCGGATGCAGGTGCTGTTGCCGGCCGATTATGAGGCAGGACAGGTGCGCCGCTGGCGGGTATGGTGGGGCGGCGCTTAGCGGACGTCACCATCGCCACCCGCGCCGGCCCCGGTCATTTTCCCGGGCTTCGGGTGTCTTGCCAAGCACAATATCAAAATTTGCCGTCAATTCACCAATCTCAGATCCGGGCAATGGCTTAAACGGTGCTGACAGCAAATCGTGAGAAGCGCGACCAGAATTTCGAAATATAAAATCTCGCTCATTATCCGGATTGTTTTTCACGTACAACTGCGTGGTCAAAAGCCGATGTCCGTTCTTGTTGATCGCAAAATGGATGTGTGCGGCTCGCGCACCCGCGTACCGCACGGGCTTAATCGTCCGAAAACGGTATTCACCCTTAGATCCCGTTTCAAAACGCCCAAAACCCTGAAAGTTTTCGTCTCGCCTGTTCCGCCGTGGGGCCTCAGTATGAATGTAAACGCCATTGCTATCGACCTGCCAGATCTCCACCAGGGCATTTTTTACGGGATTGCCAGTCATATCCATAACACGCCCGGTCAAGTGTGTGATTTCTCCCACGGCTGGCGTAATCGCATCGTTGATTATCAGGAGGTCGTTATCGACATCCAGCGGCATCTTGTCTGGATAAAACGGACCCTCGGTCTGCCGGGGCGTTCGTATCAGTTGTTCGGCAAAAGCCCCTGGTGTCACAAAAGCCGCAGTGCCCAATGTGGCGGCTTGATAGAGAAAGCGTCGGCGATTTACACGCATCACGGCCTCCTGTGCATAAGATTTTCTATCGAGTACTGATCCTTAGACCACGCGATACGCCAGAATGTTCCCACACATTATCGCCCACTTCTTCGCAATCCACCGATTTCGGATGCCTGCGTTTATATTTTATGGAACTGCTCGTTCCGGGCTTTGGACATCACGGCACATACGCTATCATATCGACCAGAGGTGATTATACACACCTGTTTTCAGAACACAAAAGAAGGAGGTGGCCCCATGCATACCAGGTGTTCTTTTCTTTTCGTGCTGTTGGCCCTGGTTTTTGTCGCCTGCGGGGGTCCGAATAAGCCCGAATACATTGAGATTCTGGACGTCACCGTCGGTCCCACTCTGGCCAGATGCTACGGCGTCGCCGAACGTGCTTGCATGGTAGTTGACGGCTATTTGTTTTACAATGGGATCGAGGGCTTCAATTTCGAACCCGGCTACACCTACCGTCTGCGGATCGGGTCGTCTGCCACGTGCGCTTGAGCGAAGCGTCCCGCGATGCAGAAGCGACTCCGGGCGAGCCACCCGAGGTGTTGAGCGGAGAGCTGAACATCTACGATCTGAACGGCGTTCCGCTTGGTGGCTTGCGTGGGTACACGGTGAAGCGGGCGACGCAGGAGGCACTGCTGTCGGCAGTCGAAGGGGTGAAGGACCTCCTGTACGAGGTGGTGTGGCGCGAGCGCGACCTTCCACCCGGAATAACACCCGCGGACTTTTTTCCGAGTCCGTCAAACGTCGCGGCCGACTCGCAGTTGTTCGCCGGTTATCTGGCGGACGCGGGCGTCGACCCCGAGGACCGGGACGCCCTGCTGGCGAACCTGGAGCGATGGTCGCGGTCCCGCGCGCTGGCGACCCTGGAAGAGCTGGGTTGGCAGCGCCGGGCGGGCGAGGTTGTGCACCCCGAGGAGTTGCGGCAACGGCTAAACGTCATTCCGGAGCATAAGCGCCTCTTTCGCCGGATGCTCGAGATGCTCGCCAAATCGGGCGTACTGGAGGAGGTGGGCGACGGCTTCGTCGTGGTCGTGGGACCCGAGGATGCGCTGCCGGAAGAAATGCCGGGGGATCTCGAGGCGTTCGCCTCTCAGCTAACCGACCTGCACCCCCACGGCCTGACCGAGATCGGACTGTTTCGGCGCTCCGGCCGCGCTCTGGCCGAGGTGCTTCGCGGTCGCGAGGATGCCCTGACACTCCTGTTCAGCAGCGGAGAACCGACGGCGGCCGATCTGTATCTGAAGGCGCCGGTGGCGCGCGCGGCGACCAGATGCTGGGAGAGGCGGTTCGGGCTCTCGTGGCCGGGTTGCCGGATGGCCGGCGTCTCAGGGTGATCGAGGTCGGGGCGGGTACAGGGTCGGCGACCGCGTCCGTGCTACCGGAGCTGCCCGATGGGAGGTTCGACTATACGTACACGGATATTTCGGCGGGCTTCTTTGCGGAAGCGGAGGCGCGGTTCGGGGACGAGGCTATTGATTACCGTCCGCTGGATATTGAGAAGGACCCGGTGGAGCAGGGCTTCGACTCGCACGGCTACGACCTGCTGATTGCGTCCAATGTGCTGCACGCGACGCGGTACCTGGAGGAGACGCTGGGGCACTGCCGGGACCTTCTGGCGCCATCGGGACAGTTGATCGCGCTTGAGAACCTCAGCGGCCTGGGCTGGATGGACCTGACGTTCGGCCAGCTGGACGGCTGGTGGCGGTTTGCCGACGACTACCGTCCGCACCACGCCCTGGCGAGCCCCGCGGTGTGGCGCTAGGCCCTCGGCAATGTGGGTTTCGAGGCAGTGGAAGTTCTGGGACCGGACGAGTCCGACGCGTCCCGGACGCTGGATAAGGGTGTCATCGTGGCTCAGGGTCCGGCGGAAGTGGCAGAGCCGGGAGGCGCGTGGATTCTGGCAGCGGACCAGGAGGGGGTGGCGGCGAAGCTGGCAACCGATTTGGCGGCGCGCAACCAGACGGTCGTGCTGGCGAGCAGGGACGGGAGGTCGGCGGAGGACGGCTCCGGAGTCGTCAGGACGACCGTGGACATGGAGCGGCGCGAGTCGTGGCGGGCGCGGGCCTGATAATAACCACTCACCCCGTCCGCGCTGGAGATGGTCAGGGACACCTGGCCGTTGGCATCGGTAACTGCGCTCCAGGCGTAGTCGGGCTGGCGGCCGGAGATGGCCCGGGAAAACGTGACGGTCAAGCCCTCGACCGCGTCGCCCAGCACCGTGGCCTCCACTTCCGTGCGGGCAACGGCGTCTCTCACCATAATCGTAGCAGAAGCAAGTTCCTCTCTGTCGTGTGAGGCCGTCACGACAATTGTTTCACCCTCCGGTTCGTCTATTGCGTCGTCCACGACGGTGAAGGTCAATTCCGTTGAGCCGACCGTGGCCTCGGCAGGGATGGTGATACGCATCTCCCCGCTTACGCTGTAGTCGTCACCGGTGGCCGTGCCCGTCAGAGACAGAGGCAGCCTTGTTGACACCGGCAGGATTTCACCGGACTGCGTGGCCGTCACGGTTACGGTCCGGGTGTCGCCTTCGCTCACAGAGACAGGTTGCACCGACAGGGTGATCTCCGGGATGTGGTCCGATAAATCGAAATAGATCCCGGAGGCAACGGCGAATTGCTGGCCGAATACCATAATCGGGATGGCGTAGGTCAGCTTGGGCGAACCGATGTTTTCGTCACCTTCTACCGCGGGATTGTCCCAGTGGTACTCGACAAAGCCGCCACCCGCAGAGGCTGCCGCGATGATCTCCTGGAAAACTTTGACCCCATTGGCATCTTCGAACTCGATCTGTTCGTCCAGATACGCGAGACGGTCTTCGAGATTCTTCTCGTCGAAGACCGCCAGGAATTCCAATTCCACGGCTGCACCTTCGGGACGCGCGACGACAATCAGGCGCGGTGCCTCGCCCGCCGGGTATTCGTCGCCCGACTGCAACAGACTCGACAGGGTCTCCTCGCCTGCGGAGCGCAACCGCCCGGTCGCAGCAGCGTCCCAACCCATCCTGGCCGCAACCTCCCGGAGGAAGGCATCGATTCGGGGAAGGTGGGAGATATCCAACCGGACCTCCAGGCGTCTGCGCCACGGGCTGGTCAGTTCCAGGAACGCGGTCAGCGCGACCGCGGTCGCGGTGCCGACGGTTATGCCGTTGCCGAGCAGCGCGCCCCAGGGACTGCCCAGCAGGTCCTGGAGAATGTTCTGATCCTGCATGCCCAGGCCGATGGAGAACGCGAGTCCGACCACGATGGCCTTTTGAGGATCGAGGCCGGCCCGTGAGAGGGTCTGTATCCCTTCGACGAAGAGCATGCCGATCGCGACCAGCAGGAAGCCCCCCATGACCGGACTGGGAATGGTGAGCAGCGCGCCCGTTACTTTGGGAAAGAACGCCAGCACCACGAGGAGACCGCCCACGGCATATCCAGCGCTGCGAGCGGCGACTCCGGTGAGGTTGATGAGTGAGACGGTGGATGACGAATAGGAGGTCGTGGGCGGCGTTCCGGCAATACCCGATAACAGAATGCCCACCCCGTTGGCGTAGATTGAGCCCTGGATCAGACGAAAATCGGTTGCCTGTGGCCGGCGCCGCGACACCTGTTGGGCGACCACGCCGTCGCCGATACCCTTGATGGCTTGCACGAGGGTCACAATCAGGAACATCGGCAACAGCGCCCAGAAGCCAGCGGTCGGTGTCAGGTCCAGTCCCGGGAACCCGCCGTGGGGGATTCCAATCCAGGTAGCCGCGATCAATCGCTCGAAGTCGTACAGTCCGAACGGCGCCGCGGCCGCGCAGCCCGCCGCGATTCCGATCAGCAGCGACCACGGCCGCCAGGTCCTCGGAGCGCGCAGCATCGATATGGTGGAGACAACCAGGGTCACTGCCGCCACGCACGGACCCGCAACCGTTGACGCGCTCCGGGGTACCTCTTGCAGCCGATCAAAAGAGATGGGCAGGATCATCGCCGCGATCAGCATGAGCACCGTGCCGGCGACGACGGGCGTAATGATCCGGCGCAGCAGCGGCAGCCACGCGGCTATGGCCAGGTAAAAGAGCGACGAAAGGACGATGAGGCTCGCCAACATGGCTGTCCCGCCCTCCTCCATGGCCAGGACGGAGATGGCGATGAAGTTGGGTGAGACTCCCATAATGAGCATGTGTCCGCCGCCCAGCCGCCCGATCCTGGCCGCCTGTAGCACAGTGCCCACCCCGCTGATGATCAGCGCCGCGAAGACGGACCACGACAGGTAGCGTTCGTCCTGGCCGCCAGCGAGGACGGTGATGGCCACGATCAACACCGTTGGTGCCAGCCCTATGATGATACCCTGAACCCCGACGCCCATGGAAACGAATGGTCCCGGTTCTACGCAAGTCGGGCAAAAAAACGGGGGGCGGTCACAGCCCCCTCCCCGTTTTGCCTGCTTTGCGGTATGCTCAGAAGCGCAGCCCCACCTGTCCGAAGACGAGGCGGCCCATCTCCGGGGCGCCGACGAACGACCGATAGGGCCTGTTCAGCACATTGCTCGCATTGACCCGCAGCACCAGGTCCTGCTTTAAGGGCAACTGGTAGTTCAGGTTCAGATCCAGCACGGTATAGGCATCCACCTCGCCCACGTACACCCCCGATTGCATGGGGAAGGAATCGATGTAGCGCAACGCGCCGCCTACGGCCAGCCCCCACCCGGCGAAATCGTAGGTCGTCCCCAGCTTGACCTTGTGCCGGGGTGCGTTCAGGGCGATGTCGCTACCCCCCGCGGCCCGGGAGTACTTCAGGTTCTCGAAGAAATTGTCGTTGACAAAGGAATAGTTCCCCGTGAGCTTCCAATTGTTGTCGGGATAGTAAGCCAGGCTCAGGTCCAGCCCGCGGATGGTCACATCTTCATAATTGCGGTAGCTCATAATCATCGCGTAGGGATCGGAAGCCTGCTCGGGCGAGACCGTGCCATAGGGGATGGCCGCCGCCCCTGCGGTGAAGATGCCGGCCAGTTCATCCACCGGTGAGCCGTTGTTGTTGCCCTGCACCACGCCCGGCACCTGCACCGCGTCCAGCGCCTGCAGGGCAACGGCCAGTCCTGCGTTGGCCGGATCGGACAGGGCCTGGCTTATCCCCTTGCTCAGCGCCGCGCCCAGAGTTTGCGGGTCGAGGAAGACATTCGGGGTCTCCACCGACACTGACCCGACGAAATTCTTGATCCTGGACTGGTACAGATCCGCGGCCACGACCAGTTTATCGCCCACTACGCCTTTGTAGCCCAGTTCGATCGTCCGGGTAATGGCCGATTGGATGCGCGGCACGTCATAGACCGTAATGGGGGTGGTGCCGTCCGCCTCCACAAAGAAGAAAGGCTGTCGATGTTCATCGGGCGCTTCGCCGAGAGGCTCCAACTCTATGTTCAATCTGCCCATGACATTGCGCAGGCCGGGCAATTGCTCGGGCACGATGCCGGACAGGACCGCGACCAACCGGCCGGCTGCGGCCTGGGCTTCTGCGGCCCCCATGCCCTGAGCCGTCAGGGCGCTGGCAGCCATCTCCTGGAAAACGGGCCCAATCTGTGCCAGCACCACCCCCCGGCCGATTCCCCACATCACGTTGGTGAACACCGGATCGTCCAGAGGCAGGTACTGGTCGGCCGGCAGACCGGCGATTGGGGCAAGGGGCGAGCGGAACAGGGGCCGGCCCTCTCCGTCCCGCCGGAAGGTGAAGCCGTAGCTGTTGCTCCTGTAGTTCCCCTGGGTCCAGATATCGATTGGCTTGAACTTCAGGCCGTGTGCCGCAAGGAGAGGCGTGAAATACGGGCTCAGCCCAAAGGGATCTCTGCTCGTTTGCAGGTCGAGGTAGAGATTGGTCGTCGTGGGCGTGCTGAACGCCCGGTTGTAGGTTATCCGCAGCGTCTGGGTCGCCTGTGGCTTGAATACCAGGGCGGCACGGGGCGACAGCTCGGGATCCTCAAGACGGTTGTGGTAGTCGTAGCGCAGGGCCAGCACCAGGTCCAGCAGGTCGCTCAGGGCGGTCTCGCTCTGCACGTAGCCGCCGAATTCGTTCAGGTCGTCGTCGTCCTCGTTCCTGCCCATGATGGTGCCGTCGGTTTCGGGCCGCGTCAACAGCGCGTCAAAGCCGTAGGTGAAGCGCTGGCGCGTGCCCAGCCTGGACGCGTGCTGTGCCTGGAACACGGTCAGGGAGGACGTATCGACAACGGGAACGCCCGTGCGCAGCAGGTAGGTATGGCCCGCATCGGTCCAGTTGCGGAAGACCTGGAAGAACCAGTCACGGTACAGCAACCGCAACTGGGCGTAGTTGTACTGCCAGCCTATGGTCTGCGACGCGCCCACGCCGGTCAACCCGACCAGGTCCGCCTTGTTGTATCCCACTGACAGAATGGTGGTCAAGTCATCCGAGGCCTGCCAGTCCAGACGCGCTTCGAGACCTATGTTCCTGGTGTCGGGGTTGCGCGTTTTGAGGGGTGGCAATTTCGCTCCCGCATCTATCTCCGCCTGTCTTTGCGCCCGGGCCTTCACCTCCTCCGGGTCGGTGTACTCCCACTCCGTTCCCGTATAGTACCGGGCCGAAACCTTGTAGCCCAGGCGGTCCCCCGTCACGCCGGCGTGGCGCAACGAGGTCTGGCGCAGGCTGCGTTCTCCCATCCCCACTTGCACGCTTGTGCCCTGCGAGGTAAAGGGCGAATGGGTGATGACGTGCATGACCCCATCGGCGCTGTTGGGCCCGTACAGGGCCGACCCCGGCCCCAGGACCACCTCGATGCGTTCCACGTCGTCGTTGGTGACCGGAATGAAATTGGGGGCGTTGACCCGTATCGAGGGCACCCGTGCCAGGCGGTTGTCCGTCAGCATAAGCAGGGTGCCGGTGAATACATCGTTGAAACCGCGCACCACCACACTGCTATTCGCTATCCCCGTCTTTGCAAAGTCCACCGCCGGCAGGTCCTGAATATGGTCGACGACGTTCAGCATCGGATTGTTGCGGATTTCGCGGTCCTCGACCACGGATACCGAGGCCGGGGCCTCCAAAATCTTTTCCCGCCGGCGGGAGGCGGAGACCACGCTTTGCTCAAGAATAATGACCTGCTCCATCAGGACCGCATCCAGCCGGGTGGTCTGTCCGGCCCGCACCTGCACATTTTCACGTATTTCGGCCTTATAGCCGACAAACGTGATTTCGACCCTGTAGTTCCCCGCTGGAACGGCGATGCGGAACCGCCCCTCTGCGCCCGCTGCGGTTCCGGTGCCCTCCGGCAGGGCCGCTCCCTGAACAGTGATGTTGGCGCCGAGCAGGGTCTCCCCCCCCTCTCCTGTAACCGTCCCCTCGATAAAGCCTCCTGACTGGGCCCAGACGCTACTGCACGACAACAGCGCCCACAGGCTGATCGCTCTAAACGCGGCCATAAAATCTCTCCTGATTAACAGGTATGTCATTCTTTCATTCTTCCGGTTTCGTCCGAGTTCGGGTTTGCCGAGTCGCTGCTGACCGCCGGGACCCGGGTCTATAAATTATAAATCACGTTCATCTCGATGAAGCTGTCCCGTCGCGTCGCATAGGATAAATCCAGTGTGTCGATACCGAGAAGGGCGATCGCCTCCAGGCGCAGAGACCACTGGTCGGAGATGCGCCGGTTCAATTCGAAAGTCAGGACACGCGTCGTTGTGTCAACGTCTTCCATCATACTGGTGAGAATTTCGGTGCTCTGGACATCGTTGAACGCGAAACGCGCGGCAAGGAAGAGATCGTTCTGGAAGATATTGGTCGCATTGCGACTCCGCCCATCGTAATTCCATTCACCGAGCAGGCTGAGATCGACAGTCGAGCCCAATATGGAGTAGAATGTGTATTCGCCGCCAAAAGCGGAAGCAACGTAATCCTCTTCCTCGCCGAGACGGTTTTGGGCTCCGGAGCGCCGAATCGCCTCAAGCTTGAACAACCAGGAGCCGACCGTCAGCTGGGCGTCCAGTCCAAACTGGCGGATCTGCTCATAGTACGGTACCAGGGCCGGCTTGCTGTTCCTCCGGGTCTTCTATACCCGCAGTCAGCGGAATGGCGTCAATCAGCGCATTTGCCATCTTGGCGGAATCGTGGTCCGGGGTCGGCTCGCACATCAGGCCGACCTTGAATATCTCCCGCGCATGTGCTTCACTGGCAAAGAGGATGGCTTCAGGCACGCCCATAACTAACCGCGGTAAGCCCCCGG
>JAAXHW010000019.1 GCA_012270675.1 Candidatus Latescibacterota bacterium
CGGTACTCCTCGAACTCGTGCGCCATCCGGTCTCCCACACCCGGCACCAGAAGCATTTCCTGGTTGCTGGCTGTGTTCAGATTGATCGGAATGAACATCTGAACGTAAAGCTCCTCAGCTTCCTCCTGGCTCAGGTGCTGTGTGACGACCGGGTGCAGCGCTTCCATACCGAGGAAAGGGCGCTGCTCCAGAATCGCGTCGACGAGTTCTGTACTCATCCCGGGGAGTGTGCCGAGTTCGGAGCCTCCTGCGAGATTCGGGTTGACGACCGTCGCGCCGCTCACGGCCTCTGCGGCCGAATCATCGAGGGTAGACGTCTCATCCACATCCGAGCCAGCACAGCTCCAGAGCAGCACGAGACACACGCGTAGCGCTGCCAGGCTGGTTAAGGTTGTTCTTCTTCCGTAGATATTCATATTTCCTCCTGAGAAGCTGTCTTCCTATCGGCTGAATCCAGGCCCGGGTGGCGAAAACAGGCTGCTAACCCGAGTAGTCCGAGGAGCGTCATCGTTCCTGGCGCGAGCGACGGGGTGGCGCCACCCAGGGCCTCCCAGACGAGCTCGAACCCGCTGAGAGACGGGTACATCTCAAGCTCGAACGCAACGTTCCCCTTGAAGTGAAGCCACTGACCGACAAATCCCGAAGCACAGAACAGCACCATGAATCCCTGAAAGACGCGGATGCTCACCACGCCGGGTGCGACAAGAAGCCAGCCGGCGCCTGGAAGCGCCATCGCAAACAGCACGAGGGGAACCCACTGCCAGACATCCTCCGTATGCTTGAGGAGGATGAGCTCAGCCCCGGCACCGACGATTCCCAGCATCAAGATAGCTAAGACGAGCCTCCTGAGCGTGTCCGCATCTTTGCGCACTGAACGAGTCGCCTGAGTTGGCAGTTGAAAAATGGCTCCGGAGGCAGGACTCGAACCTGTGATAACAGCCATCCGATCTGCCAGCTGAGCTACGCCGGAACACAGAAACCTGAAAAACGGCAAAAACATACGACAGGGCGTCTCTGGTGTCAAGCATAAGATCGGCCTCCACCTCATAACGGATGGCGTTTTTGTGGAGAGTTTGGCCTTGACAAGAGACGCGACGCGGTCTATTATGAGCCTGATTTTTTGAAAAGCTGGTACTTTTCTTGGTCGCCGGGCGCAACGCATCGTGTTTTTTTGCCAGGAGATGGCGTGAATCGGCTGTCTCAGCAAATCTTGAAACGCTTAAGGCGGGCGGGCAGTCTGGGAGACACGCCTTTGCCGGACGATTTTGTGTTGCCGGCTTATGATGGATACAGTCTGGCCAATGTGCCGGCAACGGTGCTGGCCCACTTTGGGGTTTCGGGGGTGCCAACCCCGCCGCTGGCGCCTGAGGTGGTGGGGGACGAGTTAAAGGGGTGCCGGAAGCTGGTCGTTATGCTTATGGACGCCCTGGGGTACCTCGCGGTGTCGGCACAGATGGCCGGAGACCGCGGCCTTGGTCTGAATGCGTTGAGGCACCGGGGCCGGTTTGCGCCGCTCACGTCGGTGTTTCCCTCTACGACGGCTGTGGCACTGACCACCCTGCACACGGGTCTGCCTCCGGTTGGACACGGGATTACAGGGTACAGGATGTACCTGCCCGATCGGGGGTGTGTGGCGAATATGATTCGATTGAGTCCGGAAGCGGACGAGCGTGCCAATCGGCTGGTGCAGCATCCGGGCGCTGCCCGGGCGCTTTTGGGGGTGCCAACCGTGCACCGGCTCTTGACCCGGGCGGGCGTCCGGTCGTACTGTCTGATCCGGGATACGATCCATCGGAGCGGGCTTTCGATGATGCATTATGAGGGGGCTACGGAGGTTATCCCCTTTGTGAATTCTTCCGACCTGTTCGTTCAGATTCGGAAATTGCTTGAGGCCGACCCACAGACACCGGCCTGCATCTGGGCGTACTGGGGGGCGCTGGACACGATCCTGCACCATTACGGTACGCTGGGGGAGGAGCCGGAAGCGGAGGTGAGAAATCTGGCCTATTCCCTCCAGCGGGAACTCCTGGAGCCCGGGGCACGGTCGGGCAGAGGACGGGCCGCGTTGATGTTTCTGTCAGACCACGGGCATATCCAGGTTGAGCCGAAGGACGTGGTTTCGATACGTAAATTTCCAAAATGGAGGAAAATGCTGGCTGTGCCGCCGACTGGAACGGGGCGGTCGGCCTGCCTGTATCTGAGGGATGGAAGGGCGGCGTCTGCGAGGGGGTACCTCAAGGTGGCTCTGGGAGACCGGGCGCTGGTGCTGATGTGTGAGGATGCCCTGAGCGAGGGGCTGTGGGGACCGGGGCGGGTCAGCCCCAGGTTTCAGGGCCGGGTCGGAGAGCTGCTGGTGCTGTTTCGAGACGCCCACACGCTCTTTTACCCTTATCGCGAGGAGGCCAGACCGTCCGACCTGGTTGGCGGCCGTCACGGCGGGTTGCACGAGCGGGAGATGCTGGTCCCGTTTTTCTGCACGAAGCTGTAGTGGGATTTCGGGGGAGCGAGGGGGGTGTTTTACGCGAGCTGATAAGGGTTCTTTGGGATCGGGAAAGTGGTTGACTGAACAGGGGTAAGTTGGTATATTCGCTCATTCTCTCAGGATGTGGAATGCGCCCCTGTACGTGTCCGAATCGGGGTTGTTTTGCAGGATGTAGACGAAGTTGGCATGCGGTTGGCCCTGGCCGAGGCGAAGGCGGCGGAAGCGGGGGGTGAGGTGCCTGTGGGGGCGGTGGTTTTGCGGGGGGAAGAGGTGGTGGGGTGTGGGCACAACCGAACCCGGCAGGACAACGATCCCACGGCCCACGCCGAGATGCTGGCCATCCGGCAGGCAGCCGCGCACCTGGGGTCGTGGCGTCTGGAAGGGTGTACGATTTACGTCACCCTGGAGCCGTGTGCCATGTGCGCCGGGGCGATGGTTCTGGCCCGCATACCCAGGCTGGTATTTGGGGCATGGGATGCAAAAGCCGGGGCGTGCGGATCGGTTCGGAATGTGGTCGAGGACCGCCGGTTGAACCATCGGGTGGCGGTCCAGGGGGGGGTTCTGGAGCAGGCCTGTGGGGAGGTTTTGAGGGTTTTCTTCAAGAAGCGGCGCTGAGAAGTCCGGGATTTGGAGAGGTGCTGGAGTGGTTGAACAGGCCGGTCTCGAAAACCGGTGTGCCCTTACGGGCACCGTGGGTTCGAATCCCACCCTCTCCGCCAGAATTGTTTTATTCATACGGTTGTGAACGACGCGATAGACGAACCGGAGGGTGAGACAATTGTCGTGACGGCCTTACACGACAGAGAGGCACTCGCTTGGGCTACGGTCACGGTGAGAGACGGTGTCGCAGTCGCGTCCGGGGTCTATCTGGCGCGCCTGGTTTACCCCGGTGGGGTGCAGACGCGGCAGTTGCTGTTGGTCAAGTAGCTACGGGACCATGCGCGGTCCGTTGCTATCCGTAGGGGGCAGGGCTGGCAGTCCTGCCCCCTACGCTTGCTCAGCCGCGCGTGACACTGAGCCTGGAGGGATGCGCTATGCGTGACGTTCCGCACATTGGCATGACCCCGCTTGATTACGGACGCTCGTTCCTGATCGGGAAGGGGCGCGCCAACGAGGTGCGCTTCTGGATCGAGTCGCGCACCCGCATCATCGACGACAGGGAGGGGATCTGTGAGGATTTCTACCAGACCGCCTCCTGCAAGAGCGAGCACACCTTCCACGAGAAGGACCTGTTTCACCGGGACAACTACGATTTCCTGCCGATCTTCAGCGCCGGGTACGGCCTGATTTTCCGGCGTCACGCCTACCTCAGTGACCGCTACCGGGAAACGCTGCCATACGCGGAGATGTTCGGCGGCTACGACCTGCAC
>JAAXHW010000020.1 GCA_012270675.1 Candidatus Latescibacterota bacterium
CGGTTCCAGACGCGCACGCTGAATCCGGCTTTGAGAAGGTTGCGGGTCATGCCCTGTTCCATGATGCCAAGGCCGACAAACCCGAGGCGCTCATTCATCCTGTGGTTCCTCCTACCGTAATCGTAGCGAAGAGGTTGCTTGCGGATTTTTTTGATAGGCCTGTTGCGGGGAAATGGCAAGGGGGGACTGCAGGGGAAGGGCGAGGGGACTGCGGGGGAATGTCTGTACGACAGCTTTGTGGGATTCAGGAGATTTAAGGGGATTCAGGCGGGGAGGGTAGTGGTCAGGGGCAGGGGGTTAGGTTTCCTTTGACATTTTGGGCGGGGCGGTCAACGGTGACGGAACGCCTGAATGGCTGTTCGGGATGTTTCCGGCTTGAATCCTGTGGTAAGAGAGATCGATCGATCCGCGGAGGGGGGCGGAAAACTGCTTTTGTCCACGGAGGAACACGGAGGGGCACGGAGGACTGCTTTTGTCCGCGGAGGACGCGGAGGGGCGCGGAGAACTGCTTTTGTCCGCGGAGGACGCGGAGGGGCGCGGAGAACTGCTTTTGTCCACGGAGGGGCGCGGAGGACTGCTTTTGTCCACGGAGGGACGCGGAGAGTATTTTTGGTTTGCGGCGGGGCGCATTTTAGTTTGGCGGCGGAGGGCCGATGAGGACAGATCTTTTGGGCGACGGTGGTTGGGGGCTGTACAGGGGGCCGGCCCCCAGGGCTGCGTCGCAGTGGGGGCCGGCGGAATTGGTGAATCCTATTCCAAGGGCACGGAGGAGACCTTTTCGGTCCAGAGGCCCTCGGCGCCGTCGATCACGGCTCTGATGCGGTAGTAGTAGGTGTTGCCGGCGGTGAGTCCGGAATGTGTGTGAGAGGTCTTGTCGGATGCTATGTTGCCGCCGATGCGTTCCCACTCGGTCTGGCCGGTGGTCCACATTATAATATGGTAGCTGTCAGCGCCGGAGACTTCGTTCCAGGTGAGTTCGACTTCGCCGGTGCCTGCGTTGGCGACGAGCCCAGGAATGTATGAGGTACCGGGAACGGAGCTGATTGTGTTGGACCATGCGCCGGTGGTGCCGTTGACGGCGGCCCTGACGCGGTAGTAGTGGGTGCGGCCGGAGGAGATGCCGCTGTGGGTGTAGGAGGTGGTCGTGCTGGTGAGGGGATCGCCAGTGCGAATCCATGCGTCCTGGGCTTCGGTCCAGACAATGAGTTGGTAGGTGTCGGCATCGGAAACGGCCGTCCAGCTGAGGCCGATCTGGCCGGTGGCGGCGGTGGCGGAGAGCGCGGGCGAGGCGGGACGGCCAGGGGTGTCACTGACCGCTTCCGACCAGGCGCCTTCGACGCCGTTGATGACTGCGCTGGCCCTGTAGTAGTAGGGCTGCCCGGCGATCAGTCCGCTGTGGGTGTAGGAGGTCGCGGTGCTGGAGAGGGGATCACCGATGCGTTCCCAGACGTCGTGGCCGTCGGTCCAGAAGACAAGACGGTAGCTGTCGGCGTCGCTGATGCTGCTCCAACTGACCTGGACCTGGCCGGTGCCGGCGGTGGTGGAGAGGGTGGGCGCGGAGGGCCGGGTGGGGACGTCACTGACGGTATCGGACCATTCGCCTTCGGTGCTGTCGACGACGGCTCTGACGCGGTAGTGGTAGGTCCTTTCGTCGGAAAGGTTGCTGTGGGTGTAGGTGGTGACGGTGCTGGTCAGGGGGTCGCCGATGCGTATCCAGTCTTCGAGGCCTTCTTTCCACATGATGAGATGGTAGCCGCCGGCGTCGGTGACACTCGTCCAGTTGAGGTCGATCTGGTCGATGGCGCCGTTTGCGGTGAGCGTGGGAATATTGGTTACGGTGGCCTGGACCTGCTGGGCCCACGCGCTCTTGGCGCCGGAGGTGGGAACGGTACGGCCGGTGTAGAGGTAGGTTTCGCCGGAAGCAAGGCCTGTGTGGGTGTAGGAGGTGGAGGTGCTTGTCAGGGAATCGTCATCCAGTCTTGCCCAAGTCTCTTCGCCCTGCCGACCCCAGATTTCGTAGGAGGCGGCGCCCAGCACGGGCTGCCAGCTGATGGTGACCCGGTCGGAGGCGGGATTTGCCACAAGCACGGGCGCGGCGATAGCAGTCGCATCTTCGGCGGCATGTTGTGGGAGGTTGTCTCCTATGCCGGAGGCGGGAAAGGATATAGTTTGCTGCCTGGAAGGGAGGGCGAAATAGGCGGCTGCGATCAGGCCAACCAGGATAAGTGCGCTCAGTGACAGGATACGTAACATGGATTTCATAGTGGGTACACTCTCTGTCTGAACTGCAGTTTGAGCAGTTCCGTTGATGGACCGCAGTCAAAAGTGCGAGCAGCCGGCCCTTGTGAACTGCAGACGGTCGCGGTATTGGGTCGAGACGGTTGGCGGCGCCGGCGCCCTACATGGAGACCGGTCGGGGAAACGAGTCGAAGGCGAGTCCGGTTCGGCCCGCGGGTATGCAGATCCTGTAACAGTTTCAAACGCCTTTCCCAAGATTCGAGAGATCTCGATCACTTTACTGAACTGATGCGCATCTTTTTTTGTGGCTAACGACACTTCAAATTGACGAAGAAAGTGTTTCCTGCGCAGGCTGATGGATTTCAGCCGGGTGCGGCCGGTCCGGTTCAGGCGACCTGGACGCCGCTGAGGTTTTCGAGGGCTTTGACGAGGGCATGGTTGCCTTCTTCGCCGAGGCCCATCTGCTGGAGTGTGCGGTAGAGGCTGAAGATCTGGCCGGTGAGGAGGACGGGAACGCCGAGGGCGTCGGCCTCCTGCAAGATGAGGCGCACGTCTTTCTGCTGGAGGTTGATGGTGAAGCCGGGCCGCCAGTCGCGGTCGATGATCTG
>JAAXHW010000021.1:0-32559 GCA_012270675.1 Candidatus Latescibacterota bacterium
GTTCGAGTCCCGTTTCCCGCTCCAATTTTCTCCGGGAAAGGGCAAATCGCGTGATCTAAAGCCCATGTAGCTCAGTCGGTAGAGCACCTCCTTGGTAAGGAGGAGGTCACCGGTTCGAGTCCGGTCGTGGGCTCCAGTCCCCTATACCTGACGCTGAGGCTATTCATAAGGGATCGGCATGCCAAGGGAGCTTATTACGCTGGCTTGTAGCGAGTGCGCGCGCCGAAACTATACGACAGATAAGAATCGACGGCTTCATCCGGATCGGGTCGAATTCAAGAAATTTTGTCGATTTTGTCGGACGCATACGATACATCGGGAGACGCGTTAGGGGTATTGCTGCGCCCTGTGTCCCTTGCGATGGGGTAGGCCAGTAGCTCAACTGGTAGAGCACCGGTCTCCAAAACCGGCGGTTGCGGGTTCGATTCCTGCCTGGCCTGCCATTTTACTCCTCAAAGATTCCTCAGGTCCCTTTTTTTGAGTCCCCAGGTGAGAGGGGCCGGGTTTCCAGTACTGCACATTTCCCCAGATCCAACGCTTCTTAATCTTATTGCTCCTCTGTTTTGCAAGTCGGTTTTGTCGATTTTGAGGTGCGTTACCTGCGGGCTGTCGCTCCTATGTTTCGGAAACTTTCTCAGCTTTTAAAAGATGTGCAGGCCGAAATGGGGAAGGTGACCTGGCCCACGCGCGATGAATTGACCTCATCCACAGTGATTGTGCTTGTGGTTTCGCTGGCCCTGGCCCTTTTTATTTTTATTGCCGATTTATTCCTGACGTATGTTATGAAGAACCTGGTCCTGATTTAAATCCCATCCGTAAATCGTCAATTCCGCCCTGTTGGCTTGTCTATTCGGGAGAAGGTGAAGGCACATGAAGTGGTACGCAGTGCATACCTATTCTGGCCACGAGAATAAGGTGCGGTCCTACATTGAGAATGCCAAAGGCGGCGCAGGCATTGAGGATCGGATTGGGAACGTGGTGGTACCTACAGAGGAAGTCGTGGAGATGAGGGACGGTCGCAAGACGACTTCACTGAAGAAGTTTTTACCCAGCTACGTTCTGGTTGAAATGGAAATGGACAAGGAGACGCTGCATTTTGTCACCAACGTTCCGGGGGTCACCAGTTTTGTGGGGCCCGGAAAGCGACCTCAGCCCCTCAGGGATGAGGAGGTGCAACGTGTTCTGGGCCAGATTGACCGGCGTCAGGTCCAGGATGAGCAGGAGGTCCCTTACCATGTGGGGGATCGGGTGAAGGTGGTCGACGGGCCGTTCAGCGATTTCGTCGGATTGGTCGACGATGTCAATCCCGAAAAGAGCAAGATTAAGGTGATGGTCAGCATTTTCGGGCGAAATACGCCGGTCGAACTGGACGTGCTGCAAGTGGAAATGGCAACAGAGGCGTGAAGACCGACAGAGGGCAATACTTTCATCAAGGACTGTGAAGGAAGACAACAATGGCCAGGAAGGTTTATACCACCATCAGATTGCAGATCCCCGCAGGACAGGCGACGCCTACCCCTCCGGTGGGGCCTGCGCTGGGCCAGCATGGCGTGAATATCATGGAGTTCTGCAAGGCCTTCAATGCGCAGACCCAGGATAAACAGGGGCTGGTCATCCCGGCGGTGATTACGGTTTATGCAGACAGGAGTTTTTCTTTTGTTCTTAAAAGTCCGCCTGCGTCTGTTTTGCTTAAAAAGGCCGCGGGACTGGAAAAGGGGTCTCCAGAATCGAACCGGACGAAGGTAGGGTCGGTCACGCGGGAGCAGATCCGGGAGATCGCGGAGATGAAGGCCGCCGATTTGAACGCCAGTGACATCGAGTCGGCGATGCGTATGATCGAAGGCACAGCGCGCAGCGCGGGGATTACTTTAGAAGACTAGTTTTGTACAGGCTGGAGGGCAGGTATGGCGAGAAAGGGTAAGATTTATCAAGAGGCGCTGGGTCTCTTTGATCGGCGGACGCATTATCCTGTGGAAGATGCGGTCAATCTGCTCAAGCGGATGCCCCGTCGCAAATTCGATGAAACCGTGGAGGTGGCCATGCGGCTGGGTGTGGATGCCCGCCACGCCGACCAGCAGGTCAGGGGCACGGTTGTGTTGCCCCACGGCCTTGGAAAAGAGGTTTGTATCGCCGTTTTTGCAAAGGGCGAGCAGGCGGTCGACGCAGAAATGGCCAATGCCGATTTTGTAGGGGCAGAGGAGCTGGTGGAAAAGGTTGCCGGGGGATGGACCGATTTCGATGTGGCCATTGCCGCTCCGGATATGATGAGAGAGGTGGGGCGGCTGGGGCGCATCCTGGGGCCCAGGGGGCTTATGCCCAATCCCAAGAGCGGTACCGTCACCCAGGATGTGGGCCGTGCGGTTCGAGAGGCCAAGGCGGGGCGTGTAGAGTTTCGCGTCGACCGGCAGGGAATTGTTCACGTACCGGTCGGGAAAGTGTCGTTTGAAGCGGATCGGCTGCTGGAAAACGCCCGGGTGTTGTTCGACACCATCATGCGGGCGCGGCCTGCAGCAACAAAGGGGCAGTACGTCCGTTCGGCAACCCTGTCGACCACAATGAGCCCCGGAATCCGGCTGGATCGATCGAGCCTGACCAACTGAGTGTTCGCGCGCTGCGCGTTTTGCAGGAAGGGAGAGCGATGCCAACCGCAGAAAAGGCAGCTGTTGTTCAGGATCTGACTGATATCCTGAAGCGGTCTAAAGGGATCTACCTGACGGATTTTACCGGGTTGGATGTGCCTTCTTTTACCCGGTTACGCAGACGTCTGAGCGAGGGTGCGGTTTCCTGCAGGGTGGTCAAGAATCGCCTGGCTTTCCTGGCGGCGAAGGAGGCCGGTGTTGAGGGGCTAAACGAGATGTTTCGGGGGCCTACCGGTCTGGTTTTTACCGAAGACGATCCCGTTGCGCCTGCCAGGCTGCTTTCGGAGTTTGCCAAAGAGACCCAGGGGCGCCCCAGGCTCAAGGTCGGCCTGGTTGAGGGAAGGACCTACCTGGAAGATGAACTGGAGGCGCTGGCCCTGCTGCCCTCCCGGGAGGTGTTGCTTGGGCAGGTGGCTACCGGCGTTCAGGGCCCACTGAGCGGTCTGGTTTTCTGCCTGCAAGGGGTGCTCCGAAATTTCGTGGTTGTCCTGCAGGCGATTGCTGAAAAAAAGAAAGAGGCGGGCGGCGGAGAGGCTGCCTCCGACGCACCTTGAGAAGCTGTCTTAAAACCCTTCACGTGAGTTTGACGGAGGACAAGCTATGGCAGTTGAAACGATTATCAGCGAGATTGAGAAGCTTTCCGTGCTTGAGTTGGCCGAACTGGTCAAAGCATTGGAGGAAAAGTTTGGTGTGACCGCACAGGCGGCTGTGGTGGCTGCACCTGCCGGAGGCGCAGCCGGTGCTCCTGAGGCTGCTGCTGAGGAGGAGCAGTCAGAGTTCGATGTGGTCCTCTCCGCCATTGGTGACAAGAAGATCCAGGTGATCAAGGTGGTCCGCAGCATCACCAGCCTGGGGCTGAAGGAGGCCAAAGCACTCGTAGACGGTGCCCCCAACCCCGTCAAGGAAGGCATTGCAAAAGAAGAGGCCGAGCAGATCAAGGCGGAACTGGAAGAGGTTGGGGCGGTGGTCGAAATCAAGTAGGGCCCTGTTCTGGTCAGCAGATCCAGGGATGCCCTGGGTTTTTTAGCACAGCTACACAAACCAATCCCGTTTTCGACTTTTGGCCTGACTTCACCACAGGAGCGTGATCGCCTTGGCAGATAGAGGATTTATCGAGAGGAAATCCTACGGAAAGATCGTTTCGGCTATCGAGATGCCGGACCTGCTGGATATCCAGATCGATTCTTACAACTGGTTCCTGCAGAAGGATGTGCCGCCTGAGGAACGCGAGAAACAGGGCCTCCAGGCGGTCTTTCATAGTATTTTCCCAATTACCGATGTCCATAACCTCTATTCCTTAGGGTTTGTCGACTATTCCATTGGCACCCCCAAATATGATGTTGAGGAATGTCTGGAACGCGGAACCACCTATGCTGCTCCTCTCCGGTCCACGTTGCGATTGGTCTCGCGGGAGAAACAGGACAACGACGAGTACCCCATCAAGGACATTGTGGAGCAGACGGTGTTCCTGGGGGAACTGCCGCTGATGACCGAGGAGGGAACCTTTATCATCAATGGCTCGGAACGGGTCATTGTCAGCCAACTCCATCGGTCGCCGGGAGTCTTTTTCGACGAGATCATTCATCCCAACGGAAAGCGGCTCTATTCGGCCCGAATTATCCCTTATAAAGGGGCCTGGCTCGAGTTCAGCCTGGACATCAACGACATTATGTATGTGCACATCGACCGGAAGCGGAAGTTGCCCGTTACCACGTTTCTACGTGCACTGGGCTACAGCCGGGACGAGGAAATTCTGAGCGTCTTTCACGACGACCAAACCGCACGGGTCGATGAGGACCTGGTCGGGAAAATCGCCGTGGAAGATGTGGTGTCCAAAAAAACGGGCGAAGTTCTTGTTGAGGCCTATCGGACCATCACGCAAGAGGACGTAGCGGCCCTGAAGGACGACCGGATCTGGCAGGTTACGGTGCTGGATGTGAATCCCGAAGACGATGGCGGGATTATTTCCAATACGCTTCAACGGGATCCCTGTGATAACGAGGAAGAGGCGCTGTCGAGGATCTACAATCTGCTGCGTCCGGGAGACCCGCCCAATATTGAGACCGCACGGGGGCTTTTAGAGCGGCATTTCTTCAGTCCCAAGCGGTATAACCTGGGTGAGGTCGGGCGCTACCGGTTCAACCAGCGTCTGGATATGAATATCCCGCTGGAGTTTACGGTTCTCTGCATTGAAGACTTCATCAGGGTGATTCAGTACCTCCTGGTGCTTTTCAAAGGGGAGGGTTTCACCGACGATATCGACCATTTGGGCAACCGGCGAATTCGGTCGGTGGGTGAGCTTCTGTCCAATCAATTTTCCATTGGCCTGGCGCGCATGGCCCGGACCATTCGGGAGCGGATGAGCCTGAGGGATTCGGAGCAGCTTATGCCTCACGACCTGGTCAATGCCCGAACGGTATCGACTGTGGTGCAGGCCTTTTTTGGGAGTAGCCAGCTCTCGCAGTTTCTCCAGCAGACCAACCCGCTGGATGAATTGACCCACAAGCGGCGGTTATCGGCGCTGGGTCCAGGTGGGCTGACCCGGGATCGGGCCGGGTTCGAGGTGCGCGATGTGCACCACACCCACTACGGGCGGATCTGTCCTATTGAGACGCCCGAAGGCCCCAATATCGGTTTGATTGCATCGCTTTCCACGTATGCCAAGGTGAATTCCTTCGGTTTTCTGGAAACGCCCTATCGGGTTGTTGAAAAGGGGAAGGTGAGCAACCGGATCAACTATCTGGCCGCAAACCACGAAGACAGATATTCGATTGCTCAGGCAAATGCCGAACTGGACCGCAGCGGGCGCTTTGTGGAGCATGTGGTTCAGGCCCGTCGCCGGGGGGATTTCCCGGTGGTCGAGCCGGAAGAGGTCGACTATATGGACGTCTCTCCCTGCCAGCTGGTGAGCGCGGCCGCGGCTTTGATTCCCTTTTTGGAGCACGACGATGCAAACCGGGCGCTTATGGGGTCCAACATGCAGCGCCAGGCAGTGCCGCTGTTAAAGACCGAGGCACCTCTGGTGGGCACGGGAATGGAACGCAAGGTAGCCATCGATTCAAAGGCGGTGGTTACGGCCCGGCACCCCGGTGTTGTGACCTATGTCAGTGCAGAACGGATTGTGGTTAAGCGGCGCAAGAGCAGGGGGGGGGAGGTGACCGACCTTTTCGATGAAGATGTGTACAATCTGGTGAAGTTCAAGCTTTCCAATCAGAATGTGTGCATCAATCAGAAGCCGTTGGTGCGCGTTGGCGATAAGGTCAAAAAGGGAGAAATCCTGGCCGATGGATGTGCAACCGAGCGGGGGGACTTGGCCCTGGGCGCCAATGTGCTTTGTGCTTTTATGTCCTGGAACGGTTACAATTTTGAGGACGCCATCATCGTTTCCGAACGGCTTATTAAGAAGGATATTTTCACCTCGGTCCACATCGAGGAGTACGAGCTTCAGGTTCGGGATACCAAGCGGGGGGCCGAAGAGATCACCCGCGAGATCCCCAATGTGAGCGAGCAGGCCGTACGTAACCTGGACGAATACGGGATCATTCGGATCGGTGCAGAGGTTCGATCCGGCGATATCCTGGTTGGGAAGGTGACGCCAAAGGGAGAGACGGAACTCTCGCCGGAGGAGCGCCTCCTGCGTGCCATTTTTGGCGAGAAGGCGGGCGATGTTCGGGATGCTTCACTGAAGGCCTCGCCGGGGCTGGATGGGGTGGTGATGGACCGGAAGGTGTTTTCCCGGAAGGAGCGGGATGAGAAGACCCGTAAGACCGACAGGGAAAAGGCGGCCGCTGTCAAGAAGCAGATCGCCGAAAAGATCAAGGCCATTAAGGCCAGCCGGGACGAGCAGATTTTCGATCTCCTTAAGGAAAAGGAGGTCGGTCTGCTGCGCAATACCCAGGATGGGTCTGTAGCAGTCCGGATGGGCAGGGTGTTTGACCAGAAGCTGGCCGAGCAGATTGACTTAGACGTCGTACGACCGGACGAGGCCTGGGTGGAAAGCCCTGCTGTGAACCTCAAGGTGGACCGGATCCTGGAGTTGGCGGAGCAGCTGACCCGGTTGGCGGAGGAGGAACTGGAGCTGGAATTGGAAAAGATCGCACGGGGAGATGAACTCCCTCCGGGCATCGTCCAGCTGGTCAAGGTCTACATCGCTCGAAAGCGGAAGCTGATGGTGGGCGACAAGATGGCCGGACGGCACGGGAACAAGGGCGTGGTGTCCATCATCGTCCCCGAAGAGGATATGCCCTATCTGCCGGATGGCACGCCGATGGATATCATTCTCAACCCTCTGGGGGTGCCTTCCCGGATGAACCTGGGACAGATCCTGGAGACCCATATGGGCTGGGCCTCTCACAAGCTGGGCACCTACACGGCTTCGCCGGTCTTCGACGGGGCGTCTCAGGAGGACATCAAGGCCTTGCTGAGGGAGGCGGACCTGCCCGAATCAGGCAAGTCCGTGCTTTACGATGGGAAGACCGGGCAACCGTTCGACAAAGAGGTGATGGTCGGCCACATCTATATGCTGAAGCTCTTGCACCTGGTCAGCGACAAGATTCACGCCCGCTCGATCGGACCGTATTCCCTGGTGACGCAGCAGCCGTTGGGAGGCAAGGCGCAGTTTGGGGGCCAACGGTTCGGGGAGATGGAGGTGTGGGCGCTGGAGGCTTACGGTGCTGCCTATATGCTTCAGGAGATGCTCACCGTCAAGTCCGACGACGTTGCCGGACGGTCGAAGATTTATGAGGCAATCGTGAAGGGGGAGAACCCGCCAGAACCCGGGGTGCCCGAATCGTTCAACGTTCTGGTCAAGGAGTTGCAAAGCCTTTGTTTGGATGTGGTATTGGAAAACGGCGAGGTGGGCTAATACTGTTTCGGGGTGTTGGTTCCCCAACCTGGACGCCGATTGCGAAAAGGGGGTAAGACGCGTGGCTGATATCAATCTTTCCAAGCAGCCCATGGATTTCAATTCGATTCGCATCCAGTTGGCCTCACCAGAGACCATCCGGGGATGGTCTCGTGGGGAGGTGACCAAACCTGAAACCATCAATTACCGGTCGTTCAGGCCAGAACGGGACGGGTTGTTTTGTGAACGGATTTTTGGCCCTGTGAAAGATTGGGAGTGCAACTGTGGCAAGTACAAGCGTATCCGCTATCGGGGCGTGGTATGCGACCGGTGCGGTGTGGAGGTAACCCAGTCGAAGGTGCGGCGGGAGCGGTTGGGGCACATTGAGTTGGCCGTGCCGGTTGCGCACATCTGGTTTTTCAGGTCGCTCCCATCCCGGATGGGCTATCTTTTGGATATGTCGATTCGCAACCTGGAACGGGTGATCTACTATGAGTCCTGCGTGGTCCTGGATCCAGGCGACGCCTCCGATCTGAAGTACAAGGACCTGCTTTCCGAAGACGAGGTCTTCGAGTTTCAGGAGAAGGGGTACAGTTTCGAGGTGGACATGGGGGCCACCGCGCTTGAACGGCTCCTGTCCGAGATCGATATAGAGGAACTTTCCGCCGAGTTGAGGACCCAGGCGCGGATGGAGACCTCGGTCCAGCGCAAGCAGGAGGCCCTCAAGCGGTTGAAGGTGGTGGAGGCCTTTCGTCAGTCGGACAACCACCCGGCGTGGATGATCTTAGACGTGATCCCGGTTATCCCGCCAGACCTCAGGCCCCTGGTTCCCTTAGAGGGAGGGCGGTTTGCCACCTCGGACTTGAACGATCTGTACCGGCGTGTGATCAACCGGAACAACCGGCTCAGGAAGCTGATTGAGATCAAGGCTCCGGAGGTTATTCTGCGCAACGAAAAACGGATGCTGCAGGAGGCCGTGGATGCCCTGTTCGACAACGGGCGGCGTTCCCGGGCGGTTCGGGGCGACGGCAACCGATCGCTCAAGTCCCTTTCGGACCTTTTGAAGGGAAAACAGGGGCGGTTCCGTCAGAATCTTCTGGGCAAACGGGTGGACTATTCGGGCCGTTCGGTGATTGTGGTTGATCCCTACCTCAAGCTGCATCAGTGCGGGCTGCCCAAGCATATGGCCCTTGAGCTGTTCAAGCCGTTCATCATCAAGAAGCTGGAAGAGCGGGGGCTTGTGCAGACGGTGAAAAGCGCCAAGAAGCTGGTGGAACGAGAACGGGTAGAGGTCTGGGACATCCTGGAAGAGATTATTCAGAATCACTACGTTCTGCTCAACCGGGCGCCAACGCTGCACCGTCTGGGCATTCAGGCCTTCCAGCCTGTGCTTGTGGAGGGGAAGGCCATTCGCATTCATCCCCTGGTCTGCGCGGCGTTTAACGCCGATTTCGATGGGGATCAGATGGCCGTGCACGTGCCCCTTTCCTTTGAGGCGCAGATTGAGGCCCGGGTGCTGATGCTGTCGGCCAACAACCTGCTCAAGCCTGCAGATGGGTCTCCCATTGTGGTCTACGATCCCAGGGATATTTCCATGGGGTGTTATTATCTGACCAAAAGTCACAAGCCGGAAGAACCCCTCAAGGCCTTCAGCAGTCCCTCCGAAGCGCTTATGGCGCACGATTATGGACAGATCGGGCTGCATGAGGCCATCCGTGTCAGGATCGATGGGGAACTGCTGACCACCACGGTGGGGCGGGTGATCTTCAACGAGATCCTGCCGGAAGGGATGCCTTTTGTCAATATGATCGTGGATCGAAAGATGATCCAGAAAGTGACGTCAGACGTCCACCGGATGTTCGGCAGCCGGGCGACCGCCGAATTTGTGGACGGCGTCAAACGGCTGGGATTTGACTACGCTACGCAGTCGGGCGTTACGGTTGCAATCGACGATGTGGTGGTGCCTCCGCAAAAACGGATGCTCATCAGCAAGGCCCAGTCAGAGGTGGAAAAGGTGCTGCAGCAATATGCGCATGGCGTGATCACGGAGGGGGAGCGCTACAACAAGGTGATCGACGTGTGGCAGCATGCGACCAACAACATCGCTGAGATGATGAATAAGGCATTGGAGGAGGCCGACAAGGGGTTCAACTCGATTGAGCTGATGAAGGCATCCGGCGCCCGGGGGAACGATGACCAGGTGAAGCAGCTGGGTGGGATGCGGGGGTTGATGAACAAACCCCAGAAGAAGCTGACCGGGGCCATCGGCGAGATTATTGAGACCCCGATCAAGGCGTCTTTTAAGGAAGGGCTTTCCGTTCTGGAGTACTTTATCTCCACTCACGGGGCGCGAAAGGGGCTTGCGGATACGGCACTGAAAACCGCGGAAGCCGGCTATCTGACGCGGAAGATGGTGGATGTGGCGCAGGACGTGGTGGTGACCGAAGAGGACTGTGGGACCATTTTAGGCATTGAGATGGAGGCTTTAAAAGAGGGTGAGGAGGTCGTGGAACCGTTGGCCGACCGGATTGTGGGACGCACGGTTTTAGACGACGTGTACGATCTCATCTCCGGGGAGGTGATTGTCGAAGGGGGCACCCTCTTGGACGAGGACCTGGCCACAAAAATCGCCGATGCCGGTTTAGAGCACGTACACGTGCGGTCGGTGTTGACCTGTGAGACCCGCCGGGGGACGTGCAGCATGTGTTATGGGCGGAATCTGGCCAGCGGACGCCTGGTGAATATCGGCGAGGCCGTCGGGGTCATCGCCGCTCAAAGTGTGGGTGAACCGGGCACCCAGCTTACGCTGCGGACCTTCCACATCGGCGGGACTTCCAGCCGCATTGCGGAACAGGCCGAGATAGCGGCAAAGCGGGGAGGCGTTGTACGCTTCACCAACCTGGATTATGTGACCCGCAGCGATGGCCGGTCCATTGTTGTTGGGCGAAACGGCGAGCTTGAAGTCCAGGACGACCAGGGGAGGCCCCGCGGCGGGCATTATTATGTGCCCTATGGGGCGATCCTTAAGGTTGAGGATGGGCAGGTGGTGGAGGGGGGAGACGCCATTTACGAGTGGGATCCCTACAACAACATCATCGTGACCAACAAGGTGGGCACGGTCCGGTTTGTGGATCTGGTGGAGGACGTGACCTACCGAGAAGAGGCCGATGAGACCACCGGACTGGCGGCACAGGTGGTGATCGAGCACCGGGACCGAACCCTTTCGCCGCGCATCCAGATTATCGGCAGGTCCGGAGAGGAAGTGGGGCACTATATCATTCCGGTCGGCGCTCGGCTTGTGGTGCACGACGGCGACAGAGTCGAGGCCGGGGACGGGCTGGTCAAGATTCCCCGGGAGCGGAGCAAGACCCGGGATATCACGGGAGGGTTGCCCCGGGTGGCCGAGCTTTTTGAAGCGCGCCGGCCCAAGAATCCGGCGGTTGTGACTGAGGTCGACGGTGTGGTGCGTTTTGGCGGCCTTGTGCGCGGTTCTCGAATCGTGATTGTCACCTCAGAGGATGGCGAAGAGCGAAAATACACCATTCCTTACGGGAAGCACCTCCGCGTGCAGGAGGGAGATCGGGTCATGGCCGGCGACCGGCTGTCTGAGGGATCGGTGGACCCCCACGACATCCTGCAGATCCAGGGTATTCAGGAGGTCCAGGAGTACCTGGTCAACGAGATTCAGGCGGTCTATCGGCTGCAGGGGGTTGGGATCAACGACAAGCATATTGAGTGCATTGTCCGCCAGATGCTGCAGAAGGTTCAGGTCACCGATCCTGGCGATACCAACTTCCTGGAAGGAGAAGTTGTCGACCGCTTCCGCTTTCAGGATGAGAACGAGAAGGTGATTGCCGAAGGCGGAGATCCCGCGACGTTCAAGCCTGTGCTTCTGGGGATTACCAGGGCATCGCTGACGACCGACAGTTTTATCTCGGCGGCCTCCTTCCAGGAGACAACGCGCGTTTTGACCGAGGCGGCTGTGCAGGGCAAGGTGGACAGGCTGTTGGGGCTGAAGGAGAACGTGATTATCGGTCACCTGGTTCCGGCCGGCACGGGCGCAGAGAGGTACCGCCATATGCGCTCTGTCGCTTTGGAGGCGGAAGAGAGGGTGGAAAAGGAGGCCGAGGAGGGGCTGGAGGGCGTTGGCCTGCCGCCGATAAATGCTTGACAAAGCTTCTTTAATTTGTTATCTTTGGTATTCTGAGCAATTTTTCTGCACAGGGGCTCAAACCCATCGGATGGTTCTACCCGATAATTTCAAAAAGGCTTGTATTTTAGTGACTTACCGATTGTAAAAATCAAGGAGACCGTATTTGCCAACCATCAACCAGCTGGTAAGAAAAGGCCGGAAGGTTAAGCCGATGCGGTCATCCTCCCCGGCGTTGCGGGGTTGTCCGCAAAAGCGGGGGGTGTGCACACGGGTTTATACCACCACGCCCAAAAAGCCGAATTCGGCGCTTCGGAAGGTTACCCGTGTGCGTCTGACCAATGGGATGGAGGTTACGGCTTATATCCCGGGGGAAGGGCACAACCTCCAGGAGCACTCCGTGGTGTTGATTCGAGGGGGTCGGGTAAGGGATCTGCCGTCGGTGCGCTACCACATTATCCGGGGCGTTTTGGATACGACCGGCGTGGCCGACCGGAAGCAGGGGCGATCCAAATACGGCACGAAGGTGTCCAGGTAGGGGAAGGATATCCATGCGAAAAGGACGGGCAGGAAAACGGGACATTGCTCTGGACCCCAAGTACGGCAGCGCACTTGTCACTCAGTTTATCAGCTGCCTCTTCCGCAGCGGCAAAAGGAGTGTTGGGGAAACGATCTTTTACGATGCGCTGGACATGGTTAAAGCGCGCACCGGAAAGGAAGGGAAGGAAGTCTTTGAGCAGGCCGTGGAAAATGTCAAGCCCATCATCCAGGTTCGATCCCGGCGGGTTGGGGGACAAACCTATCAGGTGCCTATCGAAGTTCGACAGGACGAACGCCTTTCGCTTTCCTTCCGGTGGCTGATTATCTATTCCAAGGCGCGGGGTGAGAAGACGATGGCACAGCGGCTGGCCGGCGAGCTGGTTGACGCCTCAAACGGACAGGGGCGGGCCGTGCAGCGGCGTGAGGAAACCCATCGAATGGCCGAGGCCAATCGGGCATTCGCACACTATCGGTGGTAGATTTCACCATGGCACGAGAAGACCAATTGGAGCACATCCGGAACATCGGGATTATGGCCCATATCGATGCGGGCAAGACCACGACCACCGAGCGCATCCTCTACTATACGGGACGGCTGCATCGGATGGGCGAGGTACACGATGGGGCGGCTGCGATGGACTGGATGGAGCAGGAGCGGGAGCGGGGGATTACCATTACCTCTGCGGCAACCACCTGCTTTTGGGATGACCACCGGATCAACATCATCGATACGCCCGGGCATGTGGACTTTACGGCTGAAGTTGAGCGTTCGCTGCGGGTACTGGATGGGGCGATCGGCATTTTCTGTGCAGTGGGCGGGGTAGAGCCTCAGTCCGAGACCGTCTGGCGCCAGGCCGACAAATACGGCGTACCCCGTATTGCTTTTGTCAATAAGATGGACCGAACAGGGGCCGATTTCTTCCGCGTTTTGGAGATGATGAGGGAGCGATTGGCCTCCAACTTTGTACCGGTCCAGCTCCCGGTTGGGTCGGGTGAGCTGTTCAACGGCCTGCTGGATCTCGTCAAGATGAAGATGGTGGTCTATCAGGAGGACACGCTGGGGGTGGTCTTCACCGAAAGCGAGATTCCCCAGGACCTGCAACAGCAGGCGCTCACCTACCGGGAACAGCTTTTAGAGGCGGTGTCCGACTTTGACGATTCCTTAATGGAGAAATTCCTGGAGGGCAGGGAGATCGCGGAGGAGGAGATCAAAGCGGCGTTGCGAAAAGCGACTGTTCACGTGCGTGCGGTGCCCGTATTCTGCGGGGCGTCCTTTAAGAACAAGGGTGTTCAGCGCCTGTTAGACGGCGTTGTCGATTACCTGCCCTCGCCTCTGGATGTCCCCGAAGTGGTCGGTGTCCATTCCTCTACCGGGAAGCAGGAAGCACGTCCTCCTTCGGGTGATGCGCCCTTTGCCGCGCTGGCGTTCAAGGTGATGACCGACCCTTACGTGGGACGGCTGACTTATTTTCGCGTCTATTCGGGCCGCCTCAAAACCGGTTCGTATGTCCTGAATGCAAACAAGGGCAAACGGGAGCGGGTCGGGCGCGTGCTTCGAATGCACGCCAACAAGCGGGAAGAGATCCGGGAGGTGTTTACAGGGGATATTGCTGCTGTGGTCGGGCTGAAGGATACGGCGACCGGGGAAACGCTGTGTGTGGAAAACCGCCCCATCCTCCTGGAGGCGATGGAGTTTGCCAAACCGGTCATCTCCGTCGCCATCGAGCCAAGAACCAAGGCCGACCAGGACCAGCTGGGTACCGCTCTGGCCAAGCTTTCCGAGGAAGATCCCACCTTTTACGTGTCTGTGGACACCGAGACCGGACAGACCATTATTTCGGGTATGGGCGAATTGCATTTAGAGATTATCGTGGACCGGTTGATGCGTGAGTTTCGGGTGGCCGCCAATGTGGGCAAGCCTCAGGTGGCCTACAAAGAAGCGCTCCGGAAAGCGGTCAAGAGCGAGGGGCGGTTCGTCCGGCAGACGGGCGGTCGGGGGCAGTATGGTCACGTCTGGCTGGAGATCGAGCCCGGAGCACCGGGGAGCGGGCTGGTCTTCGAGAACAAGATTGTCGGCGGTTCGATCCCGGGTGAGTATATCCCGTCTGTGCGTCAGGGGGTTGTCGAGGCAATGGCGAGTGGCGTGCTGGCCGGATACCCCATTGAAGACTTGAAAGTCACGCTTTACGATGGGGCTTACCATGAGGTCGACTCTTCCGAAATCGCCTTTAAAGTGGCCGGTTCAATGGCCTTCCGAGATGGCGCCAGGCGGGCCGATCCCTGTCTCTTAGAGCCTGTGATGGACATAGAAGTGGTGATGCCTGGAGAGTATATGGGAGATGTAATCGCCGATCTGAACTCGCGGAGGGGGCATATTGTCGGGATTGTGAACCGGACCGATGCCCAGGTCGTAACGGCAATGGTCCCTTTAAGCGAGATGTTCGGGTATGCCACGCGGTTGCGGTCTCTTTCCCAGGGGCGGGCTATCTACTCGATGGAATTTTCAAGGTATCAGGAACTCCCCGAGAGCATCGCTGCGGAGATCGTGACCAGGGTGAGGGGCGCGTTACCCTGAGGAAGCGGATGCAGGTGGTGCGTAAGACCCCTGCCGGATGAGGTCTGGGGGGCGTTATTTTACAGGAGGAAGAAGCTATGGCAAAAGAGAAGTTTGACAGGTCGAAGCCGCATGTCAACATTGGAACCATCGGTCATATTGACCACGGAAAGACAACCCTGACGGCTGCGATTACCAAGGCACTGGCCGCCAGGGAACTGGCGGATTATATGCCCTTTGACGATATCGATAAGGCGCCCGAGGAAAAGGAACGCGGAATCACGATCAATACTGCGCACGTGGAGTACTCAACGGAGAACCGTCACTACGCCCACGTGGACTGTCCGGGACATGCGGACTATATTAAGAACATGATCACCGGTGCGGCGCAGATGGACGGCGCTATCCTGGTGGTGAGCGCAGCGGACGGCCCGATGATTCAGACACGGGAGCACATCCTGCTTTCCAAGCAGGTGAACGTGCCTTCTATTGTGGTGTATATGAACAAGGTGGATATGGTGGACGATCCGGAACTCCTGGACCTGGTCGAACTGGAGGTCCGGGAGCTGCTGAGCCAGTACGAATTCCCCGGAGACGATATCCCGGTGGTTCGGGGCTCGGCGTTGAAGGCCCTGGAGTCTGGCGATCCCAATTCGGAAGACTGTGAGTCCATCTGGGAACTGATGGAGGCTGTGGATGAGTACATTCCGATGCCGGTTCGGGATGTGGACCGGGACTTTCTGATGCCAGTGGAGGATGTGTTCACCATTACCGGTCGCGGGACCGTGGGTACGGGTCGAATCGAGCGCGGAATTATCAACCTGAACGAAGAGGTTGAGGTCGTTGGTATTCGAGATACACGCAAAACGGTCGTGACCGGCATCGAGATGTTCCGGAAGCTTTTGGATCAGGGGGAAGCGGGTGACAATGTAGGGCTGCTGCTGCGCGGCGTGGAAAAGGCGGAGTTAGAGCGCGGGATGGTGGTTGCCAGGCCCGGCTCGATTACGCCCCACAAGAAGTTTAAGGGCGAGGTCTACGTGCTCACAGAGAAAGAAGGTGGCCGGAGCAAGCCCTTTTTTACGGGGTACCGCCCGCAGTTCTATTTCCGAACGACCGACGTGACAGGTGCAGTCCAGCTGCCCGAAGGCGTGGAGATGGTGATGCCGGGAGACAATGTGACGATGGATATCGACCTGGAGGACAAGCCCATCGCGGTGGAAGATCAGCTCAGGTTCGCCATTCGTGAGGGCGGGCGTACGATCGGTGCCGGCGTCGTAACCGAGATCCTGGAATAGCCCAAGGGGGACCCCTTGCCTGCGCAGAAGATTCGCATTCGGTTGAAGGCATACGATCATATCGCCCTGGACCGGTCCGCCGATGAGATCGTGCGGACGGCCAAACGGACCGGGGCGCTGATTTCGGGCCCCATTCCCCTGCCGACCAGGCGCTCGCTGTATACGGTGCTTCGGGGGCCCAATATCGACAAAAAGTCCCGGGAGCAGTTCGAGACGCGCATTCACAAGCGTTTGATCGATATCCACAATTCGACCCCTCAGACGGTGGATGCGCTGATGAAGCTGGACCTGCCGGCAGGGATCGACATTGAAATTAAGGTGTAGCCGTGCTGGGATTGATCGGAAAAAAGATCGGTATGACCCAGACCTTCGATGAGGGGGGCAACCTGGTTCCCCTGACGGTTGTTGAAGCGGGGCCATGTCCGATCGTGCAGATCAAAGACGAGGCTTCCGACGGGTATTGCGCACTTCGGGTGGGCTTTGGCGAGGTCCCGGCACACCGGCTGAACCGCCCGGGCCTGGGGGTCTTCGAAAAGGCAGGGGTGGCGCCCCGGAAGATCCTGCGGGAGTTCCGGGTCGAAGACGTCTCGGCCTATTCGGTAGGCGATATCCTGGATGTGGGCGTTTTTGAATCCGGGGAATCTGTGGCTGTTACCGGCCGCTCTAAAGGGAAGGGATTCCAGGGCACCGTGAAGCGCCATCGCTTTAAAGGGGGCCCCAAGACCCACGGCCAGTCCGACCGGCACCGGGCGCCGGGGTCCATCGGGCAGAGTTCTTTTCCCTCCCGTGTGTTTAAAGGGATGCGGATGGCCGGTCACATGGGTGACCGCCGGGTTACGGTGAAGGGTCTTACCGTGGTGAAGGTGGACAAGGCGCGCAACCTGGTCCTCCTGAAGGGGGCGGTGCCGGGGGGGCGGGGGGGCGTTGTCATCCTCCAAAAGCAGAGCCAGGGAAAATAGGAATTCGTGAGCTATGCCATCGGTTGAGGTGTACAACCTGGAAGGAGAGGTCGTGGGGTCGGCCGACCTGCTTGAGGAGATCTTCAGCATCGAGCCTTCAAAGGGCGCACTTTATTACACGGTGAAGGCCCACCTGGCCAATCGGCGTGAGGGGAATGCATCGACCAAGACGCGCGCCGAGGTCACTTTGAGCAAACGGAAAGTGTACCGGCAGAAGGGCACGGGACGCGCGCGCGTGGGAACGGCCGGCTCACCGATTCGGGTCGGGGGGGGGGTTGCGCACGGTCCGAGGCCACACGATTTTCGGGAGCGTGTGCCCAAAAA
This sequence comes from Candidatus Latescibacterota bacterium, assembly GCA_012270675.1. Lineage (GTDB taxonomy): Bacteria > Latescibacterota > UBA2968 > UBA2968 > JAAXHW01. Next base: position 17,305 of record JAAXHW010000021.1, read on the forward strand.
AGTAAAGCGTCTGGCCCTGAAATCGGCCCTGACGCTCAAGGTTGCCGAAGGCAGGCTTAAGGTCCTGGAAAATTTTTTGCTTGAAGCGCCGAAAACAAAGCGTATGGCCGATATGTTGCGGGCCATTCAGGCCGACGGCCGAAAGGCGCTCCTCCTGACGGAAGAGGCCATACCGGTTGTGGTCAAGTCGTGCCGGAATCTGCCGGACCTGTCCGTGCTGCCGGTTCTTCAGGTTTCTACCTACGATGTGGTCAGGGCCGATACGGTTATCTTTACACAGGCAGCGCTGGACCGGCTGCAGGCCTTATGGAGGGTTTCATGAGGAAGGATGCGCGGAAGATCATCCGTCGGCCACTGATTACCGAGCGGGCCGCTCAACTCCAGGAAAACCGCAACAAACAGGTGTTTGAAGTTCGGGCAGATGCGAATAAGATCGAGATCAGACGTGCTGTTAAGGAGGTCTTCCAGGTGGACGTGGTGAAGGTCAATACCATATCCGTTCGGGGGAAGCTGAAACGTCTGGGCCGCTTTCAGGGCCGCCGCGCCAATTGGAAGAAGGCGGTTGTAACCCTTACCGAAGGGCAGCACATCGATTTCTTTGAAGGCGTGTAGATATGGCCGTAAAGACATTTCGTCCCATTACCCCCAGCCTGCGCTTCAAGACGGTTTCTTCCTTTGAGGAGATTACCAGGTCCGAGCCTGAAAAGTCGCTGGTTGCGTTCAACAAAAAGAGCGGCGGTCGGAACAACAGGGGGCGCATCACCAGCAGGCGCCGAGGGGGGGGGCATCGGCGATATTTCCGCAAGGTCGACTTCAAGCGGAATAAGCCGGGGGTTGCCGCACGGGTGCAGGCGATTGAATACGACCCCAACCGGTCCGCAAGGATCGCCCTGTTGTCCTATGTGGACGGTGAGAAACGCTATATGCTGGCACCTGTGGGGCTCGGGGTGGGTGACCGGGTGATATCGGGCCCGGAAGCCGAGGTTCGTCCCGGCAACGCCCTCCCTTTGGAGAATATCCCCATGGGCACCATTGTGCACAATGTGGAGTTGCAGCCCGGCAAGGGAGGGCAGCTGGGCCGTTCGGCGGGGGCAGAAATTCAGATTATGGCCAAAGAGGGGAATTATGCCCAGCTTCGGCTGCCGTCTGGAGAGATGCGGTTGGTCCCTCTGGCCTGCTACGCCACCATCGGGCAGGTCGGCAATCTGGATCACGAGAATGTGGTTGTGGGCAAGGCAGGGCGCAGCCGATGGCTGGGCAGGCGACCCTCTGTGAGAGGGGTGGCAATGAACCCTGTCGATCACCCGCACGGGGGAGGAGAGGGCCGCGCGTCGGGAGGAGGACATCCCGTGACGCCCTGGGGGGTGCCGACCAAAGGGTTTAAGACAAGAAAACGAAAAAAGAAGTCGAGCAAGTTGATTATTCGAAGGCGCCGAAAGTAGTCGGTCGCGGGAGAGCGCATGGCACGTTCGCTGAAAAAAGGTCCCTATGTGGATGCAAAGCTGCTGAAGAAGATAGAGCAGATGAACAAGACGGGGAATAAACGGGTTCTTCAGACCTGGGCCCGTCGGTCTACCATCTCTCCCGAACTTGTCGGACATACCCTGGCCGTTCACAATGGGAATAAGTTTATTCCGGTCTATATCACGGAAAACATGGTCGGACACAAGCTGGGTGAGTTTGCCTCTACCCGGACGTTTCGCGGTCACAGCGGGCATGTAACGGAGCGGTCAACAGGATTGAAGTAGTGGCGAAAGGGTTTTGGGATGGAAGCCCGGGCTGTCTCTCGATATGTGAGGATTTCTCCTCGAAAGGCACGTCAGGTCATTGACCTGGTGCGGGGAAAAGACGTAGAAGAGGCCTTTCATATCCTGCAGTTTACGCCCAAGAAAGCGGCACAGACCATTGAGCGCACGCTCCGGTCTGCCGTGGCCAACGCGGTCAACCACGAGGAGGCCTCGGCCCGGGAAGAGGATCTGTTTGTCAAGGAGGCATTTGTCAATGGGGCGATTGCCTTCAAGCGCATTCGTCCCCAGCCCCGAGGGGCCGCTGGATACATCCGGAAGCGGTGCAGCCATATTACGCTGGTCGTTTCAGATGATGTGTAGTTTAAGGAGGTTTTCTTTTGGGCCAAAAGACACATCCGATCGGGTTTAGACTGGGTATTGCCAAAGACTGGAGTTCCCGGTGGTTTGCCGGAAGCGATTTTGCCGACCTGCTCAAAGAGGATCAGATGCTCAGGCGTTATATCAAGAGCCGGCTGCAGCGGGCCAGCGTGTCGGTGGTGGACATCGAACGGGCACCCAAACGGGTGACCATTACCATCCATACCGCTCGTCCGGGGATTGTGATTGGGCGTAAGGGTGCAGAGGTGGACAAGCTGCGGGACGAACTGAAGCATGTCACGGGCAAGGAGATCTACATCAACATCCAGGAAATCAAACGTCCTGAACTGAACGCACAACTCACTGCCGATAATATTGCCCGGCAGCTGGAACAGCGGGTGTCCTTTCGGCGGGCCATGAAGAAATCGGTTGCCTCTGCCATGCGCATGGGAGCCGAGGGGATCAAGGTTGTCTGTTCCGGCCGCCTGGGTGGCGTGGAAATGGCACGTACTGAAAAGTCGGAACCGGCAGGACGGGTGCCGCTGCATACCCTCCGGGCGGATATCGATTACGCCAGGTCCACGGCCTTTACCACGTCGGGAACCGTTGGCGTCAAGGTCTGGATTTGCAGTGGAGAGGTGACAGATGGAGGGGTTGCCGGCCAGGTCCAGGCTTAGACTCAGGGGCGGATGCGGGACAGGAGAGCGTTGATTTTATGTTGATGCCAAAGCGGATTAAGTGGAGAAAGCAGCAGCGTGGGCGGATGAAGGGGGTGGCCCTGCGTGGCGGCAGGATGGCCTTTGGTGAATATGGGCTGCAGGCCCTGGCGCCGGGGTGGATCACGAGTCGCCAGATCGAGGCGGCGCGCGTGGCCATCACGCGTTCTCTGGGACGAGGCGGTAAGATCTGGATCCGCATTTTTCCCGACAAGCCGGTAACCGTCAAGCCTGCCGAGACTCGAATGGGCAAGGGCAAGGGCAATCCGGAGTTCTGGGTGGCGGTGATCAAACCGGGACGGATTATGTTTGAAATCGAGGGTGTACCTCAGGCAAGCGCCCGAGAGGCCATGCGGCTGGCCAGCCACAAATTGCCGATTAAAACCCGATTTGTGGAGCGGGGGAGTGAAGAGTGATGAAGCCGAATGAAATCCGTCAGATGACACGGAGTGACATAGAGCAATTGCTCGGCGACAGAGAAGAGGAATTCTCCAACCTGCGATTGCAGGCCGTTACCCAGGAACTGGAAAATCCGCTTCTGATCCGGCAGGTACGGCGAGACATGGCGCGGTTGAGAACGATTTTACGGGAGGATGAACTCGGCATTGTTCCTCTCTCCTGAGAGGAGCACACAGGACGAAGCGTCGAAGGGAATTGAGAACAATGGCTGAAATGCAGACCCGCGCTCGTCGAAAGACCCTTGTGGGAGAAGTGGTGAGCGACCGGGCCGATAAGACGATTGTCGTGGAAGTGACCTGGCGGGCCCTTCATCCCCTCTATCGAAAGGTGGTCAGACGCCGGTCCAAGTTCGCCGCGCACGACAAGAGCAACCTGGCCCGTGCCGGCGACACGGTGATGATCATGGAGACCCGTCCGCTGAGCAAGACCAAGCGGTGGCGTCTTGTGGAAGTCTTACAGAAGGCGCAATAGGGGATCAGAGGGCGATGGTCACAGAATCTACCGTTTTAAATTGTGCGGACAACAGCGGGGCACGGAAGGTGATGTGCTTCCGCGTGTTGGGAGGCACAAAGCGGAAATATGCAGGGCTGGGCGATACCATCGTCGTGTCGGTTAAAGATGCGCAGCCCAACAGCGAGGTCAAGAAGGGGGATGTGGCCCGGGCGGTGATTGTGCGCACAAAGAAAGAGATCCGTCGTGCGGACGGCTCTTACATCCGCTTCGATGACAATGCGGCTATTTTGCTTGGTGCCGAAGGAGAGCCAAGGGGGACACGCATTTTTGGGCCGGTTGCGCGGGAATTGCGGGAGAAGCGTTATATGCGGATCGTTTCCCTTGCGGCTGAAGTGATCTGATGGGGTTACAAAAAGAGGGGGCGGCTGTGAAGTTACACGTTCGCAAGGACGACCTGGTTGAAGTCATCGGCGGTGTTGATGCGGGGAAACGCGGTAAGGTTCTGAAGGTTTTTTCCCGGCAGGGGCGTGCGCTTGTGGAGGGCATCAATTTCATTCACCGGCATACCCGGCCAAACCCGAGGAACCAGCAGGGGGGCATTATTGAGAAGGAGGCGCCCATCCCGGTTTCCAGGCTGATGCTGGTTGACCCTCAAACACAGGAGCGCACCCGGATTCGGCGGAAGCGCCTGGAGGACGGTACTTCCATACGTATTGCCGTAAAGAGCGGAGAACAGATCCCGGAATCGAGTTGATGAGAGGCAGAGATGGTGGCTCGGCTGCGTGAAGTTTACGAAAATGATATTGTTCCGGCCATGATGGCGCGGTTTGGGTATAAAAACCGGATGCAGGTGCCCCGGCTGGAAAAGATTGTCCTGAATATGGGGGTTGGGGAAGCGGTTCAAAACCCCAAAGCGATCGATGGGGCCATTTCGGATTTGTCCATGATCTCCGCACAGCGCCCCGGTGTGCGTCGGGCGAAGCGGTCGGTTTCGAATTTCAAGCTCCGTGCGGGTGTTCCTGTTGGGTGCATGGTGACCCTCCGAAGGGATCGGATGTACGAATTTCTGGACCGGTTCTTCACGTTTGCCATTCCGCGCATACGGGATTTTCGGGGGCTGTCTCCCAATTCTTTCGATGGCCGTGGCAACTATTCCGTAGGGATTCGGGAGCAGATTGTTTTCCCGGAGATCGACTATGACCAGATTGATGAGGTTCGGGGTTTGGATGTTACGATTGTAACAACGGCTGAAACCGACGAGGAGGCGTTTGAATTGCTCAGAGCGTTTGGGATGCCGTTTCGAACGGTCGAGGCCGCTTAGCTAAAGGGAAAGAGACAGCGTCGTGGCCAGAAAAGCGTTGATTGTGAAATCCAGCCGTAAGCCGAAATTTGCCGTACGCCGGTATAACCGGTGCAGTCGTTGCGGCCGCCCGAGGGGGTACATGCGGCGCTTCGGGATTTGCCGGATCTGCTTCCGCGACCTGGCTCTGACAGGTGAGATCCCGGGGATTACGAAGGCGAGCTGGTAGGCAGCCGTGTAAACAGCAGGAGGAGTCGTATTCCATGGGCATGACCGATCCGATTGCGGATATGTTAACCCGTATCCGAAATGCGTGCAAGGCGGGACACCCTAAAGTCGACATTCCAAGTTCCAATATGAAACGGGAGGTCGCCCGCATTCTGAAGACATGTGGTTTTATCCACAATTATGCTTATGTGGACGACAACAGGCAGGGTTATCTTCGACTCTACCTCAGGTACAGCGCAGATGAAGAAAGTGCGATCCAGGGACTTCGACGGGTGAGCCGGCCGGGGTTGCGCAGGTATGTGGGCAAGGACGAGATCCCCCGGGTGCTCAATGGACTGGGCGTGGCCATCCTCTCCACATCCAGGGGTATTCTGACCGATTCCGAGGCCCGAAAGGCCGGTGCAGGCGGCGAAGTGATCTGCCACGTCTGGTAAGTTTGAAAGGAGTGGGTTGTGTCGCGCGTTGGTAAACAGCCGATCCCCCTGCCGGATGGGGTGGAGGTTCAGCTCCAACCTGGCGGGGCGCGGGTTAAGGGCGCCAGGGGAGATCTTCAGGTTGCTCTGCATCCGTTGACACGGGTGCGACAGGAAAACAACACCCTTTTTGTAACGGTTGAGCATCCGAAAGATGGACAATCCAAAGCGATGTGGGGGTTAACGCGGTCGCTGCTGGCCAACGCGGTTGAGGGTGTAAGCAAGGGATTTGAAAAGCATCTGACGGTGGTGGGCATCGGCTACAGGGCCGAACTCAAGGGCAAGAATCTGGATATTCAGGTCGGATACAGCCATCCTGTGATCGTGCAACCGTTGCCGGGCATCGACTTCAGCGTGGAGGCCCCTCCGTCCCACATCGAGACGGCCCAGGCGTCGATTGTGGTCCGGGGAGCCGACAAAGAGCTCGTTGGGCGAACCGCCGCACAGATCCGGAAAATCCGGCCGCCGGAGCCCTATAAGACCAAGGGCATCCGATACACCGATGAGTATGTGCGTAAAAAGGCCGGTAAGGCCGCTGTAACATAAACAGGGTTGCATGCTGTGGCAAACAAGCAGATCAAAAGAGAGCGGTTGCGGCAACGTCGGCACCTTCGGATCCGGAAGAAAGTCAAGGGGACCCAGGAGCGCCCTCGTCTGTGCGTTTACCGGAGCCTGAAGCACATCCAGGCACAGCTTATCGACGATACCACCGGCCGGTCCCTGCTGGGGATGTCCAGCAATTCGGCAGAGATTCGAGAGCGGCTTTCAGGTGTGCAGGGCAAGTGTGAACGGGGCCGGGAAGTCGGCCGCCTCTTAGCGGCCAAGGCCCTGGAAGCCGGGATTACACAGGTCGTATTCGACCGGGGGGGATATCTCTACCACGGTCGGGTAAAGGCGCTGGCAGAAGGGGCCCGAGAGGGCGGGTTGAAGTTTTAAACATCCAAAGGAGCGTGCTTTGGCCAGAATAGATCCTGCGGGGCTGGATCTGACGGAGCTTGTGATCAACAACAGTCTCAACCGGGTGGCGCACGTGCGAAAGGGGGGGCGGCGTTTCGCATTTAACGTGATGGTTGTGGTGGGTGACAAGAAGGGGTGCGTTGGCGCTGGAATGGGCAAGGCGGGTGAGGTCTCGGAGGCGATCCGGAAGGCGACTGAGAACGCCAAGAAGAACCTCATACGGGTGCCGGTTCGGGACGGTACGCTTCCCCATGAAGTGGTGGGCGTGTTTAGCGCTGCCAGGGTGCTTTTGAAACCGGCCGCTCCCGGCACTGGCGTGATCGCCGGGGGGGGGATTCGGGCGGTGCTGGAACTGGCCGGTGTACAAAATGTGCTGACCAAGTCTTTGGGTTCGCAAAATGCGCACAACACGGTCAAGGCGACCCTGGAGGGCTTAAAACGCCTGCGAAATGCCACTGACTTTGCACGCCTGCGTGATATTGACGAATCCGAGCTGGTCCAATCCCGGGGGTAGCCTCGATGGCGCAAGACGAGAAAAGGCTTCGAATCACGCAGGTTCGGAGCGCCATTTCACGGGGTCAGAAACAGCGGAGGACCCTTCAGGCATTGGGGATTCGGAGGATGCACCATACCGTAGAGCACCGGAGTACCCCCCAGATTCGAGGGATGCTGCACAAAGTTGCCCATCTGGTCGTTGTCGAAGAGTTGAGCGATTGATCGAGGGGTTGCCTTTTTCGGATAGGTCAATTTATGCAATTGGAAGAGATCACGCCTCCAGCAGGGGCGGTCAAACGGCGGAAGCGCCTGGGCTGCGGTCCCGGGTCGGGGCACGGCAAGACCTGTGGCAAGGGGCATAAGGGGCAGAAGGCCCGTTCCGGGGCCAAAGACAGGGCCTGGTTTGAGGGGGGGCAGATGCCCCTGCAGCGGCGGCTGCCCAAGATCGGGTTCAACAGCCCGTTCAAGGTGGTCTATCAGGTTGTGAATTTAGACGATCTTGCCCGGCTGTCGGGGCAGATCACGCCTGAGGTGCTGAAACAGTTCGGGCTTATCCGGTCTTTAAAGCGGCCGGTCAAGGTGCTGGGGCGGGGGGAGGTCTCGGAGGCTTTGCAGGTGAACGTCCATGCGGTTTCGGCTTCCGCATCCAGAAAGATCGTTCAGGCGGGTGGCAGCGTAGAGATTATTTCCCGGGCGGCTTCAAAGGCCGAGTCGTAAGGGGAGGAGCCGATGCTCCAGAGTTTTCAGAGTGCTTTTAAAATCCCGGAGCTTCGCAATAAAATCCTGTTTACGCTGGGCATCCTGGTCGTGTATCGGATCGGCGGACAGGTGCCTATCCCGGGCATCGACAGGGTAGCCCTGAAGCAGTTTTTTGACACGGCCGAACTGGGCCCCCTGGGCATGTACGACATGTTCGTAGGGGGTGCATTTACGCGGGCGACGGTATTTGCCCTGGGGGTTATGCCCTACATCAGCGCCTCCATTATTTTCCAGCTCCTGGGGGCGGTCATTCCCTTTCTCCAAAAACTCCAGAAGGAAGGGGAAGAGGGGCGGAAAAAGATCACGCAGTATACCCGCTACGGCACCGTTGTTCTGGCGGCCGCCCAGTCCTTCGGGGTCAGCTTTTACCTGGAGAGCATCCAGGTGCCCAACACGGGGATGGCGGCGGTGATCGATCCCGGGTGGGGATTTCGTATGCTGACGGTTCTGACGATTACGGCCGGGACGGTCTTCATTATGTGGCTGGGGGAACAGATCGACGCGCAGGGGATCGGAAACGGGATGTCGCTGCTGATCTTTATCGGGATTATTGCCGAATTCCCCTGGGCCGTGGGAAAAGAGTACCAGGATTTTATTCTGAACGACAAGTCGATCTTCATGGAGATCGCCGTTTTGGCGATTATGGTGGGGGTGACTGCGCTGGTGGTGCTGATCACCCAGGGCACCCGGAAGATTCCGGTGCAGTATGCCAAACGGGTGGTGGGCAGGCGGGTCTACGGGGGGCAGAGCACGCACATCCCACTGAAGGTGAATACGTCGGGTGTGATGCCCCTTATTTTTGCACAGGCCATCATGTTTATGCCATCCACGCTGGCGAGTTTTTTCCCGACCAGTGAGTTGATGCAGGAGATCGCGGTGGCCTTTTCGCCTACGACCTCTTTCCAGTCTTTGCCCTACTGGATCATCTACAGTCTGATGATTGTCTTCTTCGCCTATTTTTATACCGCGATTGTGTTCAATCCGACCGATCTGGCGGACAACATGAAACGGCACGGGGGGTTTATCCCCGGCATTCGACCCGGGAAGCGGACGTCCGATTACATCGATCGGATTCTGACCCGGATCACGCTTCCAGGCGCAATCTTTCTGGCCGGGATCGCGGTTTTTCCGTTCTTTGTGGTCGATGCTTTACAGGTGAATCCCGGCCTGCACAGCTTCTTTGGCGGTACTGGATTGCTGATTATTGTGGGGGTGGCACTGGATACCCTGCAGCGGATGGAATCTCATCTGTTGATGCGCCACTATGACGGGTTTATGAAGAAGGGAAGGTTGAAGGGCCGCCGGGCATAGTCGCACGTATTGGAAGGGAAGCTCCATGAGGGTTCAAGCGTCGGTCAAACGCCGTTGCAGTCACTGTAAGATCATTCGCAGAAAAGGCGTGGTGCGGGTTGTCTGTAAAAGCAATCCGAGGCATAAACAACGGCAGGGATCAAAGGGATACGGACAGAAACATTAAGGTCCAGGAGAGAGGTGGTGGCATGGCACGTATTGCAGGCGTCGATATTCCGCGAGAGAAGCGCGTGGAGGTGGCTTTGACCTATATTTTCGGGGTCGGCCTGAGCGGGGCCCAAAAAATCCTGGAGAGGACACGGATTTCTCCGGACACCAGGGTGGATGCATTAACGGACGAAGAGGTGACCAAGATCCGGAGCGTGGTGGAAGGGGAATACAAGGTCGAGGGCAATCTCCGCAGTGAGATTGCCATGAATATCAAACGGCTTATGGACATCGGGTGTTACCGGGGGCTGCGCTGGCGGAGGGGGCTGCCTGTTCGTGGACAGCGCACGCGCACCAATGCCCGTACGCGGAAAGGCCCCAAATCAGGTCAGGTTGCCCGGAAGAGGAAGGCTGTTAAGTAAGATAAAAACCCAATTGGGACAAGGAGGAGTTCTTTGCCGCCGGAAAAGAGAAGAGGCAGACGCCGGAATAAGCGCGTAGATGCGTTGGGCGTTGCTCATATCAAGGCGACATTTAACAATACCATTGTGACCTTAACCGATAAGGAAGGGAAAGTGATTGCCTGGTCCTCAAGCGGGAGGGTGGGTATGCCGGGCTCCAGGAAGAGCACACCCTTTGGCGCTCAGCTGGCAGCGGAGGCTGCGGCCAGAGAGGCGATGGGCATGGGATTGCGCCGTGTAGAGGTCTGGGTAAAGGGGCCTGGCGTGGGCCGAGAGGCCGCGGTTCGGTCTTTGCAGGGGGCCGGACTGGAGATTTCGGCCATTCGGGATGTGACCCCTATTCCCCACAATGGTTGTCGCCCGCCCAAAAGGAGGCGGGTTTAGGGTTTATACGCACAGGGCTATGGTGCAAAGCGCATAGCGTATCGGTGCTATGCGTTATACCGTTTTAGAAGCTTTAGGAGATGAGCCGAATGGCGAGGTATACGGGTGCAAATTGTAAGCTGTGTCGTCGAGAGGGTGTCAAGCTGTTTCTCAAGGGAGAGCGCTGCTATCTGGATAAATGCGCTTTTGAAAGACGAGGCTACGCGCCGGGCATGCATGGGCAGCGCCCCAGTCGGAAACCCTCGGAGTACGCCCTTCAGCTTCGGGAGAAACAGAAGGCCAAGCGCCAGTACGGTATTCTTGAAAACCAGTTCCGGAACTACTACCACCGGGCTGCCCGTCGAAGAGGGGTGACCGGGGAGTTGCTCCTGCAGATGCTGGAATGCCGGCTGGACACCGTGACCCACCGCCTGGGGTTTGCGCCGTCGCGGAAGGCGGCACGCCAGCTGGTTCGACACCGCCATGTCATGGTGAACGGCAGGACCGTCAATATCCCGTCCTATCAGGTTGCGCCGGGAGATACCATTCAGATCAGGAAGAAGAGCCGACAGCTTCAGTTGGTCCACGAGGCCATGAAGCGAATAAGCGAAGGCCGACAGGCTCCCTGGCTTTCTCTGGATAAGGTAAACCTGAGCGGCACGTTTCTGGACTATCCCAAACGGGAAGATATCCCCACGGCAGTGGAGGAACAGCTCATTGTTGAGCTCTATTCGAAGTAGCGGCCTCCTCCGGGGGGGCGAACACGGTTAGCGTGAGGAGAATTGTGTATGAAGCCGCAGAACTTTCAGATGCCCAGATCGGTTCAGATCAACGAGGACAGCCTGACGGAAACCTACGGGATGTTTACGGTTCAGCCCCTCGAACGCGGATTTGGGACGACGATTGGGAACGCATTGCGGAGGGTGTTGCTCTCTTCGATTGAGGGCGCAGCCGTCAAAGCAGTCAGGATTGAGGGGGTACAGCACGAATTTTGTGTGGTCAATGGGGTTGTGGAGGACATGACGGAGCTTGTCTTAAACCTGAAAGAGGTCTGCCTCCGATGCCACGCGGAAGAAGACAAATTTTTACGGGTGAAAAAAAAGGGCGCCGGCGAGTTGACAGCGGCGGACCTTCAGGTGGACTCCGATGTTGAGATTATGAATCCGGACCTGCATATTGCGACCCTGGATAAGGATGGCCACCTGGATATGGAGATTGCAGTGGGGAAGGGGCGGGGGTACATCCTGGCCGAGGAGCATAAGTTCTCCGAACAACCGATGGGGACGATTCCCATTGATTCGGCTTTTTCTCCAATTCAGAAGGTCCACTACGAGGTCGATAATGCCCGCGTAGGCCAGCAGACAGACTACGATAAGCTGACGCTGGAGATCTGGACCAACGGGGTGGTCCGACCCGACGATGCGGTTTCACATGCGGCAAATATTTTAAAGGACCATCTGGAGTTTTTTATTCACCTTGAAGAAGAAGCGGAACCGGAGGAACAGGAGGTTGTCGATGAGGAGGCCCAGCGGATTGCCAACCTCTTGACCCTGCCGGTAGAGGAGCTGGAATTATCGGTTCGCTCTGCCAACTGTTTGAAAGCCGCCAGTATTCTGACGCTGGAAGATCTGGTCCAGAAGACCGAGAACGAGATGCTTAAATTCCGGAATTTCGGACGAAAGTCTCTGAATGAGCTAACCGCTATTTTAGAGAGGTTGAATATTCAGTTTGGTATGGACGTTTCAAAATACAAAGATATCGCCGTCAGGTCTGAGCATATGGCGGCCGTCGACGAAGAATTTTAAGCTATGAGGCACGGTAAGCAAGGGCGTAAGCTCGGTCGTACAGCGAGTCACAAGAAAGCGATGTTGAACAATATGGCCACATCGCTCTTCACGCATGGATGCATTCGTACAACCTGTGCCAAGGCCAAAGAATTGCGCAGGGTGGCCGATCGAATGATCACCCTTGCCAAGCAGGGAGACCTCCATGCCCGGCGGCAGGTGCTCAGACGGATTCGCAACCCGGTGGTGGTTTCCAAACTGTTCGACGAGGTCGGCCCGGCCTTTGCCGATCGAAACGGAGGATACACCCGGGTGCTCAAGGTGGGGCCGCGGAGGGGGGACAGCGTGGAGGTCTGTCTGGTCCAGCTGGTGGGGGATGAGTTCCGGTCGGATGATGCCCAGCCTGCAGAGGCGGCTGAGGAAGGTGGGGCGGCCGCAGGTGAGGATGTTGAGGCTGCCGGGGCGGCCGATAAGTCCGGCAATCAGGCTGCCACAGGCTCTGGGGAGAACAAGCATACGTGAATGGACTCGATCTGAGGGATTGGCAAACCGAAGGGCAAGCTGACCGGAAGGTCGGCTTGCCCTCTTTTTTCAGGCGTTCGGTTCTCGCCCTGGCGGGATTCTGCCTGAGTTTGGGAGGTTCTGCGCTTTCAGCGGAAACCGCAGAAGAGTTCCGTGGGGTGTGGGTGGTGCGCCATGCGCTGACCTCCCCGGAGCGCATCCGGAAGGTTGTGGATACGGCCCGTCGTGCCCATTTTAATGTCCTGCTGGTTCAGGTCCGTGGCAGGGGAGATGCCTATTACCGGAGCCGGTTGGTGCCGCCGGGGGAGGATTTGCCGGTAGACGACCCGGATTTCGATCCTCTGGCCCTGGTTGTTCGCGAAGCCCATCGGGCGGGTTTGGAGGTACACGCCTGGGTGAACCTCTACCTGGCCTGGAGTCCGACCAAACGCCTTCCGCGTTCGCCCGGGCACGTTTTGTTGCAGCATCCCGAATGGTTTATGACCTCCGCAGATGGCATCGACATGGGCCGTATGGACCTGGATGGGGTGGGGCTGATGGGACGGGGCGTGGCAGGCCGCTACCTTTCTCCCGGTATTCCCCAGGTTCGGGCGTATTTGACCCGGGTTGCTGAAGAGATCGTCAGGAGCTATGACATTGATGGTTTACACCTGGACTACGTGCGCTATCCCAACGTCCACTACGATTACAATTCGATCAGCCGGAAGGAATTTGTCAGGCGCTATCGGTTCGATCCGCTGAGCCTGCTGAACCGTGAAGAGGAGCACCCGAAGGGGGAGGACCGACGGGAGAGGTTGAAGAGGGTGTGGGCGCGGTGGCGGACGGACCGGGTCAGCCTGCAGGTCAAAGAGATCCGCAGGCTGCTTGCGCGCCTGAAACCCCGGGTCAAACTCTCTGCGGCTGTGAAACCCGATTTTGAGATGGCCTACCATCAGTACGGGCAGGACTGGATCGGATGGATGAACAAGCAGCTGGTCGATTTTGTGGTGCCGATGCTCTATGTGGGCTCCACAGAAGAGATCGGGCGCCAGATCAGAGAAATTCGCAAATCTGTCAAGCGGGGCCATCTGTACGCGGGAATCGGGGTATGGAACCAGTCGCCCCTGGAGACCGTGGCACAGGTTGAACAGGCCCGCCGTTTGGGGCTTAAAGGGGTCGTGCTTTTTTCATACGATAGCCTGATTGAGAAACCGGAAGCGCTGGAGCGGTTACGGAAGGGGTGCTTCCGCATGCCCTCCCGAATCCCTCGCATGGAGTGGAAGCAGGAACGCCATGGGGTTAAAGCCCAAACGCGGTAAACGCCTGGAACTGGAGATTGAAGCGCTGGACAGCAAGGGGCAGGGTGTTGCCCGGATGGGGGAGTACACGGTTCGTGTGCGCGGTGCGCTGCCCGGAGACCGCCTCATTGTACGCATCGGAAGGGTGCGACACGGACGTCGGCAGGCCGAGGCCCGAAGGGAAGCGGTTCTGCAAACGGAGGTGGACCGCATCCCTGCCCGGTGTTGTCATTTTGGGACCTGCGGCGGGTGTCTCTGGCAGGATGTGTCCTACGAAACCCAGGTCCGCCTGAAGCAGGAACTGGTGGATCGGTGCTTGAAAGAGGCGGGCATCGACGTTGCTCTGGACACCCCTCTGTTGGCCGAGCATCCCTTTTTTTATCGCAACAAGATGGAGTTTTCCTTTGGCATATCCCGTGAAAACAGGGTGGACCTGGGACTCCACATACCGGGGCGGTTTGACCGGATCTTCGATCTGGAGGCCTGTCACCTCCAGTCCGAACGGTCCAATCGCATTGTGGATTGGATACGCCGGTTTGTCAGGCAGCGCAACCTGTCTGCCTATCACCTGAATCGGCACGAAGGCCTGATGCGGTTTCTAACGGTGCGGGAGGGGAAACAGACGGGCGAGACGATGGTGATCCTGACCACGTCGGGGGAGGACCTGCCCGGTGCGGAAGCGCTGGGCGAGGCCCTCATGCAGGCGTTCCCGGAGATCAAGAGTGTGGTACACAGCATTAACCGGCGAAAGGCACAGGTCGCCGTTGGCGATGAGGAAATCGTGATTGCCGGGAGCCCTGCGGTCCAGGAGAAATTGGGCAATTTTGTGTTTGAAATTTCGCCGAGTTCATTTTTTCAGCCCAATACCCTGCAGTCCGAACAGCTCTACCGGCGGGTTGTCGAACTCATAGATCCCCGGCCTGAAGACCGGGCGCTGGATGTCTATTGCGGGACAGGGGGTATTTCTCTGTTTCTGTCCGAGCGGGTCGGGCAGGTTGTGGGCATAGAGGTGGCCGAATCGGCTGTACAGGATGCGGTGCGAAACAGTGCCAACAACGGGGTTGACAACTGCCGGTTTATCTCCGGCGCGGCAGAACAGATTCTGCATCAGCTCAAGGTTCAGGGGGAGCACTTCGATGTGGCAGTGACAGACCCCCCCAGACCCGGGATGCACCTGAAGGCATTACAGGCGCTGGCCGAGTTGAGGCCGAATCGAATTGTCTACGTATCGTGCAACCCTCAGGTCCTGGGGGCTGATCTGAAACGGCTGCAGGCCGCAGGGTATCGGACGGACTATCTCCAGCTGGTCGACATGCTGCCCCATACGCCTCACTGTGAGGTCCTGGCGCGGCTGGTGTACACGGGATAGGGGGCAACCATCCGGTTGCCCCCTGCAATGCCCTGCCCGGGTTGACGCTCAGAAGTTGTTTTAAAATTCCCGGTGA
>JAAXHW010000021.1:32599-35832 GCA_012270675.1 Candidatus Latescibacterota bacterium
GCTTTTGCAGCCGCGCGAAGACCGCTGGGGGTTTTAAGACAGCTTCTTAGTCCCGGGTGATGGCCAGGATTTCGTATTTGAGCGTGCCAACGGGCACCCTGGCTTCAACCTGATCTCCGATGCTCTTGCCCAGGATGGCGCGTCCGACCAGAGATTGGGTGGAAATCTTGTTCTGTTCAAAGTCAGCCTCTTCGGTTGAAACCAGGGTATACTGGATTTCTTCTCCGGTCTTTTTGTCCTTCAGGGTGACCTTGGCGCCCAGATAAGCTTTGTCTTTGGGCATCCGGCTTTCGTCTATAATCTCCGAGTGGACAAGTTTTTCCTGAAGTTCCATAATTTTGTTTTCGATAAATTCCTGTCGTTCTTTGGCCGCATGGTATTCGGCGTTTTCGCTCAAATCTCCATATTCTCGTGCTTCGGCAATGGCTTTGATCACAGAAGGACGTTCCCGTGTTTGAAGGCGCTCCAGTTCACTTCTGATTTTTTCGTATCCTTCTATGGTCAGATAGATTCTGCTCATTGTGAGTCTCTCGCTTCCTTTTAAGGGGTTGGCTGTGTAAATTAAGAGTCCATACGAGAATTCTATCGGAGCGAATTTTCGTATGGACTCTAACATATTAAAACTAAGATATTTAAAAGAGAAAGTCAAGTTAAAAAGAAGAAGACCGAACAGAGGAGGCCTGTTGAAATGGATACCGGGTTCATCCAGGGGATTATCCCCGCTGCGATTACGCCGATGACGGAGGATGAAGTGCTGGACGAAGGTGGGGTTGAGCGGCTGTTGGATCATCTGATCGACCAGGGTGTGCACGGGATCTTCACAGGGGGGACGGCCGGGGAGTCCTGGGCGTTGACGGTAGAGGAGAAGCAGAAGCTCTACAGGTGGACGGTCAAGTACACAAATGGACGGGTGCCAGTTTATGTGGGGACTGCGGCCAATACCACCCGGGAGGCTGTCCTGCTGGCCGAATGCGCGCAGGAGGCGGGAGCGGACTGCCTGTCGGTGTTGACGCCTTATTTCATCACGCCGAATGAGGAGGAGACGTTCGCACACTACGGGGCAATTGCCGGGGCTGTGGATTTGCCGGTTCTGCTCTACGACCTGCCCGATCGAACGGGCAATCGCCTTTCGGTGGACCTTGTGATGCGGCTTGCCGGGGCTTTCGAGAATATTGTGGGAATCAAAGACAGTTCCGGAGATTTCACGCAAACGCTTGAATACCTGCGGCGCGCGCCGGAGGGGTTCCGGGTGATTATGGGGCGGGATACGCTGATTTACGCGGCCCTGGCGCACGGAGCGGCCGGGGCGATTGCGGCCAGCGGAAACGTGGCGCCTGAGCTGGGCGTGGCGATATACGAAAGCTATGCAAGGGGAGACCTGAAGGCGGCGCTGGATTTTCAACAGCGTCTCTCGCCCTTGCGCCAGGCATTTGCCCTGGGAACGCATCCGGCCATGCTCAAGGCGGGGGCAGAGCTGGTGGGGCTGCCCGGGGGGCCTCCGCGTCGGCCCGTGCGCCGGCTGTCGGAGGCAGACCGCCGGAAGTTGCAGGAGGTGCTCGTCGAAATCGGCTGCCTGAAGGAGGGGGTGGTCGGCAGGATTCCCTGAACGGCCGTGAAAAGAGAAAGGAGCGCAACATGAAACAGGTGTTCATAACACTGGCCGCACTTGTATTGGCAACGGCGTTGAAAGCCGATGCGGGACCTTCACAGGAATCAGCCGATGGGAAGGTCCTGGATAAGTGGCTTGGCGTCTGGAAGTTCCACGCCGTTCTGAAGCCTGCTGCATGGTCGCTTAAGGCCCAGGAACTATCGGGAAGTTCAACGGCTGAGTGGATTCTGGACGGCCATTTTCAACAGATATCCAGCCAGGGTGATGCGCATGGCACGCGTGAGATTCACCGCTATGACGCAGAGAGCAAGCAGTATCACAAGTGGACATTTGATTCTGATGGGGGACACAGCTTTTGGATCGGTGCCTGGGACGAAGCATCCTCAACCATGACGTGGGAGTACGTGGATTTCGGATTTGGCCTTAAAGGGAAGATGGTGGATCGGTTCATCAGCGACGGGAAATACGAGTCGACGCTCTTGCTGAAAGACAGCACGGGAAACGTGCTCCTGGATATCCAATCTGAGCATACGCGCACAAAGGAGCAACCCAGGTAGTGCCCGGTCTATCGCTTATATTGTGAAAATTTCACTTGACATTGAAACAGTACAACTTTAATGTAGTATGATTTGGGTGTTCGGGTGATTTTGGCGTTTTCGGATGGCACAAAGAAGTTTCAATCGCTCACTTTTGGTCCCGGTAAAATCCTGGTCGGAAATTACCGGAAACGATTGGAGGAGTAAAGCATATGTCAAGCCGCACACTTGTTATCGTCCTGACCCTGAGCCTGCTTGCCAGCCCTGCGCTCGCCCAGCAGCCGGAGGTCTCCTTTGAAGCCGGTGCAGACCTGGTCTCCCAGTATCTCTTTAGGGGCGTCGTCGTCACAACCAAGCCTGCTCTGCAGCCTACCGTCACCTTCGGCTTTGGAGATTCCGGCTTCTCCTTCAACGTCTGGGGTTCCGCTGCTATCGTAGACCGGGACACTCAAAAAGAGGGCGATGAACTCGACTTCACCGTTACGCTGGACCGCAGTCTGGATGCAGGGGAGCAAAGCGTCGGGCTTACGGTGGGTTATATCCAGTACACCTTCCCCAATCTCTCAGCAGACACCAAACATTCCGAGGAATTCTTCGTCGGCCTGAGTCTGGACAATTCGCTCTCCCCGTCTCTGACCCTGTACTACGACTTCGGTATCTTCGATGTGTGGTATCTCAACGGCTCTGTGGGTCACGAGCTTCCACTGAAACCCGAAAGCAATATGACACTGGGGCTTTCGGGCGATATCGGGTTCAGCGACGCCACCGGCAGCTTCAAGTTCAACCACGTCGGTGTGTCGGCTTCTCTCAATATCAGCCGGGACGAGGTGTCATTTTCACCTACGGTCGGCGTTCTTTACTCAGACAAAGAAATCAATGCCGACGAAACCGAAATCTGGGGCGGCATCAGTGTAAGTTTTTAAGAGGTTGCCTGGAAGATAAGAGCGGATTTGCGCCTGGCCCTTTTCTTGTTCGCCCCAGCAATTTCCGGTTAGGATTTTGCTGGGGTCAAAAAGCTATTAAAATATACATAACTTATTTATAAACAATCTTTTAATTATAAAAAAACTTACTTCGACACGACCGAT